>JBARKH010000078.1:0-16965 GCA_049801295.1 Allostellaceae bacterium
GCACAATATCGGCTTCATGGCGGCTGCGGCGATCGCGCGGCGCTATGGTTTTGAGGCGTTTCGCAGCCGCTTCAAGGGCGAGGTCGCGGAGGGCGTGATCGCCGGCGAGCGCCGCCTGTTGCTCTGCCCGCAGACCTTCATGAACGCATCGGGCGAATCGGTGCTGGCAGCGATGAGCTTCTACAAGATCGCCCCGGGCGAGATCGTGGTGATCCATGACGAGCTCGATCTGCGGCCCGGCAAGGTCAGAGTGAAGCGCGGCGGCGGCAACGCCGGCCACAACGGCCTCCGCTCGATCGATGCGATGATCGGGGCTGATTTCTGGCGCATCCGGATCGGCATCGGCCATCCGGGCGTCAAGGAGCTGGTAGAGCCCTATGTGCTGCAGAACTTCCCTGCCGAGGAGCTGCGGGAGTGGGTGGGGCCGCTGGTCGATGCGGTGGCCGAGATGATCCCATGGCTCCTCGATGGCGATCCGCAAGCGTTCATGAGCGAGGTGGCGCGCCTCTGCCCGCCGCCGGAATTCGAGGAGGACGAGACGCCGTAGTGTCGCTGCGCCACTGGCGCTTCGGAGGGCCGGTCACGCCCTCGAACGCTAATCGATTACGATCCGGATGAGCCGATCGGTCGACCGCGTCTGTGAGGTCTCGGCGATGGCGGCGCGAAATATCGCGGCGGTCGCGGCGTCGGGAACGGCGACCAGCACCTCTCTCCCGGTAAAGGAGGCGCGCATCGAGGCGGGGCCGAGACTGTCGACGGCGAGAACGGCAATACGCACCGACTCGGGCGTCGGTGCCGCCGCCGACATCGGCTCGATGACCGGCAGAGCCGTCCGAGGATCATGCTTCGGGTGATGCTCGTGTTCGTGGCGGATCCGCCGGTCGACCAGAGCGGTGCGCGGCATTGCCGGCGTCGATGCAATCGCGTGAGGATCGGATTTCGAGCCCATCTGCACCCCCGTTACTGAGGCCGGCAGTGGTATCACGCCGCGATGACAGTTTAGCGACGAAGGCGGACGACCCACTACGAATAGAGTAGGGCCAACCTCGTACCCACTGGCGGTGGGAGCGTGGTCGCCATCGGTGAGAAGGCCCCGCCGCTCGCGGCGGCGGCGCGCCCCTGGAATTTTCGCGCACCCTTGCATAAATACCAACGTCATGGCCGGACCTGTTCCGGCCATCCACGTTTCACCCTCGCGGCGGTTTCGTGGATGACCGGGACGAGCCCGGTCATGACGTATGGGGCGGGTGGGAGCATCATGGGTTTCAACTGTGGGATCGTCGGCCTGCCGAATGTCGGCAAGTCGGCCCTGTTCAACGCGCTGACCGCGACCCAGGCGGCCGAGGCGACGAAATATCCGTTCTCGACGCGGGAAGCCAATGTCGGCCGCGTCGCGGTGCCCGACGAGCGCCTGGAGGTGTGCGCCCGCCTCGCCAAATCGGCGAAGATCGTGCCGACGCAATTGGAATTCGTCGACATCGCCGGGCTGGTGCGCGGCGCCTCGAAGGGGCAGGGGCTCGGCAACCAGTTTCTCGGCCATCTGCGCGAAGTCGATGCGATCGCCCATATCCTGCGCTGCTTCGAGGATGACAACGTTGTTCATGTCGAGGGTTCGGTCGATCCGATCCGAGACGCGGAGACGGTCGAGACCGAATTGATGCTGGCCGACCTGGACAGCCTCGAGCGGCGCCTCGTCGCGGTGCAGAAGCGCGTGCGCGGCGGCGAACGCGAGGCGAAGGACCTGCTCGCGGTGATCGAGCCCGTCCTGGCGGCACTGCAGGACGGGAGGCCCGCACGCAGCATCGCGTTGCCGCCCGAGCAGCAGGGCCAATTGAAGCTGCTGCAATTATTGACCGCAAAGCCGGTGCTCTACATCGCCAATATCGATGAGGGGGCTGCGGCGAGCGGCACCGAAGCGAGCCGCCGGGTGGCCGAGTATGCCGCCACGCAAGGCGCGCAGGCGGTGATGATTTCGGCGGGGATCGAGGCCGAACTCGCGCTCATCGCCGACCTCGACGAGCGGCGTGAATTTCTCACCGCTCTGGGTCTGGCGGAAACCGGGCTCGCCCAGGTGATCCGCGCCGGCTATTCGCTCTTGGACCTCATCACCTATTTCACCGCCGGCCCGAAGGAGTCCAAGGCCTGGACGATCCCCCGCGGCACCAAGGCGCCGCAGGCGGCCGCGGTCATCCACACCGATTTCGAAAAGGGCTTTATCCGCGCCGAGACGATTCCCTACGTCGATTTCGTCGCCTGCGGCGGCGAGCAGGGCGCCAAGGACGCCGGCAAGATGCGGCTCGAAGGTGCCGATTACGTCGTCCAGGACGGCGACGTCATGCATTTCCGCTTCAATGTGTGAGCGTGGCGCCCTGCTGACTTGAAGGCACAAGCGGCTACGTTTATGTAGTGTACGAAAAGGCTACAAGGTTCTCGCCATGGCCGTCCCGATTTCAATCAGGCTCGATGACGAGGTTCGGGAAACTCTCGAAGCCGAGGCGCATGCGCGCAACATCGGTCTCGCGACCCTGCTGCGCCAGATCGCCAAGGAAGCCGCACGGCAGGTGAAGCGCAAGCGGATCAGGGAGCAGAGCGAAGCGGTCGGCCGGTATGTCGCCAGTCACCCCGAGGCCAAGGAGTTCTGCGAATTCTGGGGTACTCCGCGCCAAGCAGGCTTGTGAGACTTGACGGATTTTGCTGCCGGCCAGATCGTCCTGGTGGATTGGCGCGACGCGCTCCCGAAGGAGCCCAACAAACTGCGGCCGGCGATCGTTGTCGAAGACGGAGAGTTGTTCGGCCCCTCTTATCCGAACGTCATCCTTGTACCGCTGTCGGAGGACCGCGAGTTGGCTCCGGCGGACCTCTTGCTGGTGATCGAGCCGACGCCGGAAAACGGCTGCACGAAGCGGTTCTATGCCCTTTCTTGCTATCTCGCCACGACCTCGATGGAGCGCGTGAGACCAACGCGGTCGCGCATCCTGCGGGAGCAACTTGAGGCCATTCGTCGGCAGATCGCTCTCGCGATCGGCGTGGAGTAATAGAGCCACGGCGTTACGCCTTTAGATCCAAAGGAGGGCAACCCATGGATTTCGGCATTGGCATCGCCAGCGCGAGCGATTCGTGGAAGCTGGCGCAACGCGCCGAGGAACTGGGTTTCACCCACGCGTGGTTCTATGACACCCAGATGATCACCGCCGACTGTTTTGTCGCGATGGCGGCGGCGGCAGTCAAAACCTCGCGCATTCGCCTCGGCACCGGGGTCCTGGTGCCGTCGAACCGGATCGCCGCGGTCACCGCGAACGCGTTTGCGACGCTCAATGGGCTCGCACCCGGGCGGATCGATTTCGGGGTCGGCACCGGGTTTTCGGCGCGCCGGGCGATGGGGCTGGGCGCGATGAAGCTCGCCGATATGGAGGAGTATATCCGGGTCGTGTACGGGCTCCTGGCCGGGGAAACGGTCGAGACCGCGGTCGAGGGCAAGCGCCGCAAGATCCGTTTCCTCAACCCTGAGATCGGCCTCTTCAATACGAAAGACCCAATCCCTTTACACATCTCCGCCTATGGCCCGAAATCGCGGGCGCTGACCGCCAGGCTCGATGCAAGTTGGAAATGCTTCATCCAGGATGTTGATGGCGCTCTCGGCGCGATCGAGGGCATGAAGGGGGCCTGGGAAGCGGCGGGCCACCCGGCCGGCGATCTTTATGCCACCGCCTGGGCATGCGGTTGCGTATTAGAGCCGGGCGAAGCAGCCGATTCGCCGCGGGCGATGGCGCAGGCCGGCCCGCGGGCCGCGACCTTGCTGCACCGCGCCGCCGATGTAGACCAGCAGGGCTGGGACAACACGATGCAGGTGCCCGAGGAGGGGATCGCCGAGGCGATCCAAGGCTACGTTGAGATGGCGCGGCAGTTCTCGCCGCCCGACGCGCGCTACCTCCAGAACCACCGCGGGCATTTCGTCTTCGTCAAACCCGAGGAGCGCCCGTTCGTCACCGCCGAATTGATCCGGCGCACCACCTTTACCGCCACCGAGCAGGAATTGAAGCAGCGGGTCGAGGCGTTGCGGTCCGCTGGCTGGAATCAGCTGGTGATCCCGATCACCCCGGGCGAGGAACGCGCGATTGAGGATTGGGCGCGGATCAAGGACGCGTTCGCCTGACCCGTCTTGCGTTAGCGGTGGCGGGCCTTCAGAACGCGACGCGGGCGGCCGGCGCGTCGGAGGTCGAATCCTCGCCCGATTGCGCCTGAATGTCGCCGGAAATCTGGCCGCCGCATTCGATCTCGAGCTGGCCGTAGCGAATCGTGCCGGAAACCCGGCCGGTGGCGCGGATCAAGAGCCGCTTCCTGACGACCAGATTGCCCTCGAAACGCCCACGCACCTCGATCTCGTCGATCGTCGCGGAACCCTTGAACAGCCCCGATTCGGCAAGCTCGACATCGTGGCAATTCTGCAAATTGGCTTCGACGCTGCCTTCGACGATCAGCTTGTCGCAGGAGGTGATTTCGCCCGACAGCGAGATTTCGCGGCCGACGATGAGCTTGCGCAGGTCCGAGTCGTTGCGCCGTGGGGCGGCCGCAGGCATGGGGCGAGCCTCGCTCTCCACCGGTCGCACGGGCTCGGCCGGCGACCGGGCTGGGTCGGGCGTGCGCGACGGCAGCGGCGTCGACGGCCGCGCCAGCGGCGCAACCGTGGCGGCTGGCCCTGACGAACGGGTGGGCTTCATCGGAATACCCAGATCATCAGGCGCGTCAGACATCGTGCGATCCTCTGTCTCGGGTCTTTTGCGGCCGAACATCGATGAGGCATTCCATCGCAATGCTGCCGGGATGAGCGGCTTTCCCGACCGGGTCATGAGGCCAAAAGGTGCGGCTGGGCGCGCCGTACCCTCTCGATGAGGTGCACCATAAACGCGGTGGCGAGGTTGACCAGACGCACCGCAAACGCGCCGGCGATCACCCCGCCGCGGGGCGACGGCCGCCGCGCGACGCCATGCCGCGTCGCCCGAATTGCGGTTCGGTCAGCTCGTCTCAACGTGACCACCTCGAAATACTCGTGGCCGAAAAGATATCCGTTCCGGCCACAGAAAACAAAAAAATTTATTTCCCGCATTAGCCCATAAACCGGCAGTGCCAAGAGGTTAAGAATAATCGCCAGTCTGGTCAGGGACAGATCGTCAACACCGAGCGCAATCGCGCGCCGGCGCTCAACCGCTAATTTCGCCGGCTATTCGCCGTGGGTGACGATCCGGCCGGTCGGGCGCCGTGACGGCATCGATGAACGGCGCGAAATGATCGCTCGTCCAGCTGGCGGGATGAAACAGCGCGACCAAACCGCCGCCGACCGCCAGGCGCTGGCGGTAGGACGCTGCCATCTCCGCGACCGGGTTCTCGAAGACGATGCGGGGCCCCGGCAAACCATCGTCGGCGAATCGGGTGAGCTCGCAGGCGAAGCCGTGCTCGCGGATGCGCTCGGGGTTGAGGAACTCGACCGGGTGCAGATAGCTGCCGATCGCGCTGAGGCGAGGCTCACCACGCACCGCATCCAGATACGCCGCGGCGAGCGGTGTCCCATGACCCGACACCGTCGTCACCGCGCCGAAATAGCGGCGGAACGATGCCACAATCTCGGACAGGTGAGCTTCCGCCCGGCGCCGCGCGTCGCGCAGCACCGGCGCGTCCTCGCCGTCGCGCTCGAACGCCGCCAACCAGTCGTTCATCGTCGCGCGTGCCGCGCCCGTTCTGACGAATTTCTCGATGCCCTCGCTTCTGCCGCCGAATCGCTCGGCGATGAGCCAGGCGCTCTCGGGCGCGCAATGCAGACCGAACTCGACATAGCGGCTGTCAAAAGCCTGCAGTTTGAGAAAGAGGTCCGCGGCTTCGGCCTCGGCCTGCGAATGCCTCCAGCAGATCTGAAACGAACCGGGGATCTGCAGCGCCTCGTGCAGGTTTGCCAGGGCAAAGGCGCCGGACAGGTCGGCGACGTGAACGTCGTAACGCAGATAGATGCGGCGCGTATCGAAGCGCAGCGGAGCTTCCTCGGCAGACCCAAAGGTGTAGCCCTGCCGAGCGAGCCAGCCGATGTAGCGCCGGAACCGGGTCTCGAGCTGGGGGCCGACCTGCAGGCGGGCAGCTTCGACTAGATCGCGCTTCGCGGACAGATGTCCGAATAGGCTGCGGGCCGAATCGACGTTCGCGAGTATCGGCTCGGAGCCGCGGCTCGCGGACCAGCGCGCCGGCCGCAGCAGCCGGCCGAGCGAGAATGTCGCCGAGAATCGCGCCACCGCTCTATTCCAATCCCCCAAAGTTCCACCTCGAAGGGGCGCGGCCCCTTTCCTCACGCCGGAACGGACGCGATCGGTGTCAGACCAGCTAGCGCGGCCTTCGTCAACGGCATCAGTGAGCGGACCGCCGCCAGGTACACCGTGCTTTCCGCTTCCCAGGTCATGTCCTCGGCCGCGTTGCCGACATTTTGCTTGAGCCTCTCAAAGTTTGCCGGCTCGAGCATTGCTTCGATAACCGCCGCGATGTCCTTGGGATCGCGCTCATCGAATATATCGCCGATGCCGTACTCGCGGATGGTATCGCTCATATCCCCGACGCGCGACACCGCGATCGGCAGGCGGGCCATCACCATCTCGAGAAACTTGTTGGGCATGCTGAAATAGTTGTTGGGATGCTCGCTCGGGCGCGGGATTACGCCGAGATCGGCGCCGGAAACATAGGGCACGAGGTCGTTGGGCTCGCGCGGCGGGAGGAAATGGACACGCTCGGCGATGCCGAGTGTGGCGGCAAGCCGCGGCAGCTCGTCATTGACATAAGGAGCCCAGCGCGGCAGGGCGGTGGCAACAAACGCCATGTGAATATTGGGTGGCATGAGCGGCATCGCAGCAAGGAGCAACTCGACGCCCTGGTGCGGGTAGGCCGACCCGAACCAGATGATCAGCCGCTCATCCGCGCCGATGCCGGCGTCGGCGCGCAGCCGCGGGTCCGGCTCGTACGGCCAATAATACCGGCAATTGCGGATGACGATCGGCCGGTCGATCGCATAGTTGCGCGCATACCAGTTCGCCACTCCATTGCCGACCGTGATCATCATATCGGAGTTGCGAAAGATCGCGGCTTCTTCGTGGCGCTCGCACCATTCGCGCAGCCTCTCGAACCGGCTGAGATTGGTCCCCAACCGGTGCGATGACAATTCGACCGCATCGTAGATGAGTTTCGCCTTGTCGCGCGCGGCAAGGCGGGCGGCGGCTACCAGCGCATAGTTGTCGTGGGCTTGCACGATGTCGAAGTGGAGGTCCCGCGTCGCCTTCTCGGCCTCCTTTGCGAAGGCGTGGGTCATCGCCCATTGCTGGAGCTGACTGAGGAACGGGCTCAGCGCGGTCAGCGTGTCGTGACCGGCAGCCTCGCGCCAGGCCGCGATGAATGTCTCGTCGTGGCGTTTGAACCAGAACGTGCAGGGCGCGAGGATCAAAACCCGGCGCGCCAGCTCGACGGCCCGATATAGCGCGTTGAGCGGCGACCGCCCGGGGCGAGGCCTCGCGCCGCGTGCCGCGTTGCGCCCGCTCTCCGCGCGGCGTTGACGCTTTTGCCGGCGCTTGTCGAGGAGGTAATTGATGCGCCCGAGTATCCTGGCGGTAATCGGCCGGGGCGATACCGGGAGGTAGCGCGTTTCCGGGCACATGTCGATCAGCTGCTGCACCGGCGCGCGATAGGAGACGACGGTGACCGCGTATCCGGCATCGATCAGCGTCTTCGCCATCCGGGGAACCCGGGTAATGTCGCGCAGATCCTTGCGCGACAGGATGCAGACCTGGCCTTTGCCCAGTGGTGCTGAGGTCGGCGAGGAGGCGGTCGGGGCATGCGAAATCCTGGGCTGCAAGGCCCGGCCGCTAATAGGCAATGCCGTGCGCCGGAGAAATGGCAGCGCGACTACGATCCTCTTTTTGGCCGTGCCGAGCCGGGAGAGCAGGCGATCGTAGCGTTGCGCCTTCGCCCGCCATTCGGAAAGTTGCGGACTGATCTCGTCGAAGCGGCGCGCCTTGAAGCGGAGCTCCATGATTTCGCTCTTGAGCCGCTCCATGAGCGCGCGTTCCGGTTTCGTGAGGCCGTCGTGGTCGGCCGGGGCGGAGGCAAGGGGCGAGGCAGGCTTTTCCGCGGCGGGATTTTCGGTTGGACGCGTCGGCGCCGCGACCGACACCGACCCGTCGGCGGCGGTCTTTCGCGATCTCGATGAACCCATCGATCGGTCAGCCAAAGATCGCCCGAGTGAAGCGCCAGTGGGACCGGGCAGCCTCCCGGTTCCGGTCAGGGCCTGGCATGGCCGATGTGGGCCTAGGACCAGCTCACCCGAGGCATGATCTTCTTGGCGTCGATACTCGTGCTATAGGGGATGATTGTTTCGAGCATCGCCGCGAGCACCTCATCGGTCATGTAATGCGGCTGCAGGCCCAATTCCAACAGACCGGAATGCGCGGCATTATAGTAATGCTCTTCCTTTTCCTTGCGCGGATTGGGAATCGATTTGATCTCCACCTTGAGGCCCATGGCGGTGCCGGCCTGCTTGACGCGGTCTGCCAGTTCATTGACGGTGAACTGCTCGGTGAATTGATTGAACACGCGCAACTCGCCGGTCCCGGCCGGTTTCTCCGCCGCCAGCTTCACGCATTGCAGCGTGTCCTTGAGATTAAGATAGCCGCGCGTCTGCCCGCCCTTGCCGTAGACGGTCAGCGGTACGCCGGCGACCGCCTGCACCAGGAAACGGTTAACAACAGTTCCGAAGATGTCGTCGTAATGAAAATTCGGCAGCAGCCGCAGATTGCCCTCGCACTCCCACGTCGACAATCCGTAGACCGGGCCCTGCATCAGGTCGGTCACCCGCAGCCCATGGGTGCGGACATAGAACCATAGGAGATCGGTATCGAGGACCTTTGTCGTGTGATAGAGAGTGCTGGCCTGCCGCGGGAAGAGGAACTTGTCCTTGCGGCCGTTGTGTTCGATGTCAATCCATCCTTCCTCGATATCAATATTCGGGGTGCCGTATTCACCCATCGTTCCGAGTTTGACTATGTGGCATTCGGGCTTGTGGCGGAGAATTACCCAGATCAGATTGAACGTGACGCCGAGATTATTGCGCAACGTCAACTGCGCTTCATGGAAGCCGCGCATCGAGTACGGCCCCGACGGCTGCTCGGCGTAATGGACGACGGTATCGGGCAGGAAGCGGGCGAACAGCGGATCGAGGAACATCATGTCGGAGCAGTCCCCGATCGCCACTTCGATCTCACTGCCCCGCGCAGACTGGAAAACGTCTGCCCGAGCCTCCAGATTCGGCGCTTCGAACAGGGGCTCGGATTGGGTGCTGCGTGCCACCGTGCGGCGTAAGTAATTATCGACGACCATCACCTCGTGTCCGGCCGCTGCAAAATGCATGGCAGTCGGCCAACCAAGATAACCGTCGCCGCCAAGGATCATCACTCGCATGTCACCCCCCTTTTCCCCTACCGTGCCAACACGCGGCTCGCTTATCTCGCGCGCTTACTTAAGGCATACCTTAAATCAACGGCTGCATTATTCGGACCAAGATCAGAATGGCTTGGTGCCCCTGCCGTGGGCGCTTGCTCACCCGTAATGATTGCATGTCCATCAGGGGGCTTGTCAACCGAGGTGTTCTTCGGCAAGTTGTAGAGGGTTAATGCGCCATGATCCGTGGGCCTGTGGCTTTCTGAATGCGGCCGATTAAAAGGGTCCGCGCTCGGGGTTTGGTAGCGTTGGGGGGTGGCAGGATGCTCGGAATTCGTGGCCAGGGGAATGACAGCGCGGATGATTTCTTTGACGGTAAGCGGATCATAGTCACCGGGGCGGCCGGGACGGTCGGGACCCAGCTCGTCGAAAGGCTCCTAGAAACCCCCGCCGCCGAAGTTCGCGGGATCGACAGTTACGAGAACGGGCTATTTACTCTGTCCGAGGCGTTGCGGCACGAACCGCGCTTTCATCCGTTCATTTGCGACGTGCGCAATGCCCGCAAGCTGTGCACGATGTTCAAGAATATGGATTATTGCATCCATACCGCGGCCTTGAAGCATGTCGGGTCGTCCGAGCGGGCTCCTTTCGAAACTGTCCAGACTAATATCATCGGCGTCCAGAACGTCGTTCAGGCGGCGCTCGACAACGATCTGCAGCGGGTGCTGCTGACCAGTTCGGATAAGGCGGTAAACCCCACTAACGTCATGGGGACGACAAAGCTGATGGGCGAGCGCCTGATCACTGCCGCCAATGCCATGCTCGAATTTGGCGCGAAGGCGGTGTTTGCCAGCGTCCGCTTCGGCAATGTCGTCGGGTCGGGGGGCTCGGCGGTGCCGCTGTTCTGCGAACAGATTGCCCGTGGCGGTCCGGTGACGCTGACCGACCCCAACATGACGCGGTTTGTCATGACGCTGCAGGAAGCGGTGCGGCTGGTGTTGAAATCGCTGCGCATTGCGCATGGCGGCGAAGTATTTGTCACGCGGATGCCGGTCGTGCGCATTGCCGATCTCGTGGAGGAGCTGATCGAGCTCGTCGCGCCGCTATTTGGCCACAACCCGGCGACGATAGAGGTCCGCAGCATCGGGCCGCGGCCGGGCGAGAAATTGTACGAGGAGCTGACGACCGACGAAGAACTGCGGCGAACCCTCGAACTCGACGAGCTCTACGCCGTGCTTCCGGCGTTCCGTAACATCTATAACGGGATCAGCTACAGCTACGCGAATGCCCAACCGGCGAAGAAAGTCCAGAACTCGGCCACCGAAATCCCGGTGAGCCGGGCGGTGCTGCGCGATTTTCTGCTCCAGCCCGGGGTCCTGCCGACCCACGTGACGGCCCTTTCCCGGGCAGCCGGCGCCGACAAGCCCATTTTGGCGGCCCCGCCCAAGGCCTCGGTGCGCTCCCGGCCGCCGCAGCCCGTTGTGGCCCTTCAGCCGAAATTCGCCTAACCCGCGGCACCATCACCCGGTCGGGGCGCCAATGTCCGGTACGCGGCCTGCCGCCAGCGTCCCGCGGCCGTGCCCGGCGAACCCGCAGCCGAATGCCGATCGGGAGCCGGCGATGTCGCAGGATCAATTAGAGATCGGTCCGATCGAGTTCATCGACCTGAAAACCCAGCGCGACCGCATTCGGGGCCGCGTCGAGGCGGGGTGGGGGCGGGTCCTCGATCACGGCCAGTACGTCATGGGTCCCGAGGTGCGCGACCTCGAGGGCCGGCTTGGGAAGTTCACCGGCGCCGCCGCAGTCGTGTCCTGCTCTAACGGGACCGATGCCCTCTGGGTGCCGTTGCTGGCCCTCGGGATCGGGCCGGGCGACGCGGTGTTCCTGCCGAGCTGGACCTTCACGGCAACCGCGGAAGTGGTTTGTCTGGTCGGCGCGACCCCGGTCTTCGTCGATGTCGATCCCGACACGATGAACCTGTCGCCGCAGAGCCTTGTGGCGGCGTTACGGCTCGTTCGCCAAGAGGGGCGGCTGACGCCGCGGCTGGTCATTCCGGTCGATCTGTTCGGTCTGCCCGCCGATTACGAGGCGATCAACGCGATTGCCCGCGAGGAGGGGCTGAAGGTGCTGGCGGATGCGGCGCAATCGTTCGGCGCCGCGCAAGGCAACCGCCGGGTCGGCGCCCTGGCGGACGTAACCGCCACCAGCTTTTATCCATCGAAGCCGCTCGGCTGCTGGGGCGACGGCGGCGCGATCTTTACCGAAGATCCGGAACTTGGCGAGGTGCTGCGCTCGGTGCGCATTCACGGCCGCGGTGCCCACGGCAAATACGATAATGTGCGCGTCGGCTCCAATACGCGCCTCGACACATTGCAGGCCGTCGTGTTGATCGAAAAACTGGCGATCTTCGAAGAGGAGCTCGCCGAACGGCAACGGATTGCCGGCCGGTACGCCGCTGGGCTCGGCCGGTCTGTGGCGGCGCCCGTGGTTCCGCCGGGTCGCACATCGTCCTGGGCGCTCTATACGATCCGGACCTCTCGCCGCGACGAACTGCAGCGTAGCCTTGCCGAGCGCGGCATCCGCACCGAGATCTTCTATCCGCGCCCGTTGCACGTGCAAGCCCCCTATCGCGATTATCCAATCGCCCCAGGCGGTCTTCCGGTGACCGAGCGGCTCACCGACGAGGTATTGAGCCTGCCGATGCACCCTTATTTGAGCGAGCGGCAGTCCGACTTCATCTGCAGCGCCGTGCGCGCGGCCTTTGCCTGAAATGCCGGAGAACGGGATCAGCATCGCCCCGAATCATGCCGGATTATCGGTGTGCATTATCGCTTGCAAGGATCTGTCGCTGAACATGCGGACGATCCGGCAGGCCCGATCGCTGACCCGGGCCGGACATGCGGTGACGATCGTCGGATTTCGTGTGCCCGACGCGCGGCTGGCGGGCGAGCATGAGGTGGCGACCCTCGTTCCCACCGGCACGCCGCACCCCTCGATCGTGACGATGACCAAGCTGTGGCTGACGCGCCACGTGCTGCGCGACGAGGCCGGGCTGGAGCGCTGCGCCGAGGCGTTCGTCGCGGCCGGGGGCGGCCGCGGCGGCCTCTTCACTCGGCGGGCGATGGCGGCGCTGGGGAATCGCTCGTTCGACGTCGTTCAGGCGCATTTCGATCGCTCGCTGATCGCGGGGGCAGCGCTGTCCCGAAGCTGCGGCGCCAAGCTCGTCTTCGATGCCGTCGAGATACCGTTCGACCGGGAGCTCTTCCCGAAGCCGCCGGCGGCGCGCGCCGTGCGCCTTGCCGAGATCCGCCGCGAGGCCGAGATCGCACGGCACGCCGATGGCTGGATCACGGTCAATGACGCGCTTGCCGATGCCGCGATGGAGCGCTTCGACATTCCGCGGCCCCTCGTTCTGCGGAACTTCCAGGACGAAGGGCCATGGCGTTCGGACGGCCGGTTGCGGAGCGATGCCGGTCTGACTGGCGACGCGCGGATCCTCCTCCACCTCAATACGATGCGGCCGGGCGAGGGGGTGGAAACCGGCATCGATGCGCTCGCGCATCTGCCCGCCGATTTTCATCTCGTCGCTCTGGGGCCAATGCCCGAACCCGGTTTTCGTAGAAAAATCCGACGATACGCGGCCGCGCGCGGCGCCGCCGGGCGGTTCCACATCGCGCCCCTGCAGCCAACTCATGCGGTGCTCCCTTACATCGCCGAGGCCGATATCGGCATCATCGCGCGCCAGGGTGGACGGCAAAACTTTCGCCTCAGCCTGCCGAACCGCCTGTTCCAGCTCATCGCGGCGCGCTTGCCGGTGGTCGCCACCCGGCTGCCGGAGATCGCCCGGATCGTGGAAAGCCGGGGTATTGGCCTCTTGTTCGACGAGGCGGATCCGGCCGGCCTCGCCGCGGCGGTTATGAAGATCATGGAGCCGTCAGCGCTGGCGAGATACCGAGAAGCCGCCGACCGCGCCGCGCGTGCCTTCACCTGGGACCAGGAAAGCGCCGCCTATGTGCGGTTCATCGAAGGATTGGCGGAAGGGCGGCCGTTGGAGGCGCAATCACCGCCGCAAGCGGCGCTCGAACGCGTGGCGCGAGGGTAGCCGAGCGGAAGCCCTTGGACCCTTGGTTCGCTCGAGGCGTCGCCGAGCCTGCATCGCAAGGGGAAGATTGTGTTCGAGCATTTTTATGAGGCAGGCCCCGATTGCGACGTGCAGCCCGGTGCTCAGGTCGGGCTCAGATACAAGGAAGCGTGTGGGCCGGCGGTATTCGGGGCGCATGCCCGCATCCGCTCGGGCACCGTAATCTACGGCGATGTCAGGGCCGGCGACCACTTCCAGACCGGGCACCACGTGCTGGTTCGCGCCGACACGATCATCGGCGACCATGTCCTCTTCGGCACCAATACGGTGATCGATGGCGAAGTTCGCATCGCCAGTTTCGTCAAGATCGAGGCCAACTGCTATATCCCGACCCATTGCACGCTCGGCAATCGGGTGTTTCTCGGGCCGGGCGTGACGATCCTCAACGACCGCTATCCGCTAAGGTTGCGCGACACCTACCAGCCACAGGGCTGCATTATCGAGGATAACGTGACGATCGGCGGCGGTGTCGTTGTGCTGCCCGGGGTTCGCATTGGCGCGGGATCGTTCGTCGCGGCCGGTGCGGTCGTGACCAAGGACGTGCCGGCGGGCAGGCTCGTCGTCGGCGTCCCGGGCAAGATCCGGCCGCTACCTGAAAAACTGCGCGAGCCCAATATGGCGCTGTCGTGGAAATCGCACCTCGAGGGATAGCGCAACAACGCAAGCTTTGAGTGAAATCCGCCTGGCGTTTCCGCAGCGGTCACCAAGCGAATGCGCCGTGGACCCCGGGGTGCACGAAACGGCGAACGGATTGCCCGCCAAGTTGACGGGCTGCTATAACCGGGGCGTCTCCTCCCCGCTCGAACTGGCAGCAGGCGGCCGCGACATGCGTGACGTCAAGATCCTCCAGGACGAAGAGCTTGCGCCTGAGGTCGGCATCACCGTCGGTACCCGTCCCGGCATCATCATGTTCGCGCCAATCATTCATGAGTTCAGGAAGCGCGGGCTGCCGCATTTTGTCATCCACACCGGACAGCATTATTCACCCAATCTGGATGCACAACTGTTCGATGACTTGGAATTGCCAGCTCCGGATTACCGTCTCGCCGGCGTCGCCGAGAAGCGGACGCATGGCGGCCAGACCGCGGTGATGCTGGAGGGGATCGAACAAATCCTCATGCAGCGCCGGCCATGCCTGTTTCTGATCGGCGGTGACGCCAATACCAATCTGGCCGGGGCCCTGGCCGCGCGCAAGCTGCGGATCAACGTCGGGCATGTCGAGGCCGGCGAGCGCAGCCACGATTGGCGGATGCCGGAGGAACACAATCGCGTCGTTATCGATCACATCTCCGACCACCTTTTTGTCACCAGCGATCACAGCATCGACAATTTGCGGCAAGAGGCGGTGCGCGGACAGATCCATCTCGTCGGCAACCCGATCGTCGATGCGTCGCTCCAACACCTTGATCTGGCGATGCGGAAATCCGACGCGCTTCAGCGGTTCGGCCTCGAAGCGCGCAAATACGCACTCCTGACGACGCATCGCGAAGAGAATGTCGATGTCGCGCAGAACCTGCGGCAGGAACTGGAGGGTGTGTCGGCGGCGGCGCGCGCGCTGAGCCTCCCGGTACTGTTTCTCGCGCACCCCCGCACGCTGAAGCGGCTTGAGGAATTCGACCTGGCGCAATGGGCCGCCGCGCTGCCCGGCGTAACCATCGCCGAGGGGGTCGGCTATCTCGATTTTCTGGCCCTCTTGGCGAACGCGCGCCTCGTCTTCACCGATTCAGGCGGGGTCCAGCAGGAAGCCTGCATCCACCATGTCCCGTGCGTGACCTTGCGCGACAATACCGAATGGGTCGACACCCTGAAGGCTGGCGCCAACCGGCTCGCCGGCTGCGAACCGAGGCGCATTGTCGCAGCGGCGCAGGAGGCGGTGGCGGCCGAGCGTGACTGGCCGGTGCCGTTTGGCGACGGCTCGACCGCCCGCCAGATCGCCGCTATCGCCGGAGAGATCATCGCCGCCTACCGCGAACCCAACCCTCGGTTTCCCCCGCGCGAAGCCGCGACCATCAGTCCCGGTGCCCCGATCGGCACGCGAGCCGGTTGAGGGGCTCAGGGACTTGGCCTATGGTGCGTCGGGGCGCGGATGCGGCGGGGGTTTCCTGTTGGAAAGCTGTTGTGCAACTGGGGCGCTGCGCGCTCTCGCCTCGGCGCTCGCCGCCGTGCTCGGGATCACCCTGAGCGGCTGTGCGATGGTCACGGCCGCAGTGACACCGGTTCCTGCGCCGGCGCCCGAAGTGGTACTCGGAACAAGCGGCGCGCAACCGGGGCGCGAAGTTCCCGCGAGCGTCGCTCAAGCGCTCAATACCGCGCCTCCGGGAGGATCGCTGAGCTATCAGCTCGCGGATGGCCGTCCCGCGACGTTTGTCCTCGGCCCGGTGTTTCAGTCGGGCCGCGGTGTGCCATGCCGCGTCGGCCTGGTAAACCTGCGGGAGGTCGGGTCCGGCAACCCGACCGAGTACCCATTCTGCCGCCAGGGCGATCAATGGTTCGAGATGACCGCGGTGGTGGTCAGCAGCAACAAGTGAGCATCGGAGTGGGAGGATTGCGGCATGTTCGGGCCTGACGCGTGCCGTCGGCGGGCGACGCCGCGATGGCGACGCCGCGGCGCTGGCGCTGCCGACACATCACCGCGCCATCCCCTGACAATCGGACGGGAAGCGCGTGGCGGAGGGCGGCGATGAGAAGGCTTCTGCTTGTGTTGGTCGCGTCCCTCTCGTGGACGGCGGCAGGATGGGCCCAGACCGTTCAGGACACCCAGGCGGCGGTGCCGATCGGCGGCACGGACACCCGCACCCTTCCGAACCGCAGCCAGCTTCCGCCAATGTTCGGCGCGAGCCTCTTCACCGGTCCCGGTGTTACCGCTCAGAAGGGATCGACGGCACCGACATCGACCCCCGCGGCCGGTGCGGCAACGACGGGGACAACCCCGACAAGCCAGTCAACTCAATCGCTCGCCGGGCTGGCCGGACTACTCCAGAATGGCGTTTCCGGGGTTTCGGGCGCAGCCGGTGGACTGGGGTTGCTGTCGCAGGTAGCCGGCGCCTCGACCAGCGTGCAACCGCCCACCGTGCCCGCGACATCGGTGCAACCGCCGGCCGGCATGGCGGCATTCGATCCGAACCACGTGATGGCGCCGGGCGATGCCGTTCAGATTCACATCTACGGCGCGACGACACTCGATCAGCAGGTGACCGTCGACAGTAACGGCGACATTTTCCTCCCCACGATCGGCCCGGTGCATGTCGCCGGCGCGCTGGCCGGCAATCTCCAGTCGGTCGTCGCGACGGCCGTCGCGACGGTATATCACACGAACGCGCAGGTATATGTGACGCTGGCGATGGCGGTCCCGGTCAACGTCTTCGTTA
>JBARKH010000079.1:0-7004 GCA_049801295.1 Allostellaceae bacterium
CGGCAAGGCCCGCGAGCCCGGCGCGGGCGGCGAGGAAGACGACGGTCGCCCCCGCCGTCGCCCCTATGACGACATAGGCGGTGCCGAGCCAGGGGCCGAACAGAAATCCGCCGGCGATCGTGAAGAGCGCGCCCCCCGGGACCGACAGAGCAACGAGCCCGGCATAGGCGAGGATGAAGGCGACGGCGGCCGTCGCGCCGGCGCGCGCCACCACCGCGGTGAGCCATTCGCGATGCTCGGCGAGCGCGGTGAAACTCAGATAGCGGTGCCCGCCGAGCGCCAAAAACAACGCCCCGGCAAGAACGAGGATGCCGAGCGGGACGAAACGGCGGGGGGCAACCGGGCGCGGCGTTTCGTCAACCATTGCGGCATTGTGAATGGGGAAGGGCGGTTATGCCAGCGGCTCGCCGCAACCGCCGCACTCAATTCACCGTGAAGCCGCCTATTCCTGCCCCTCCACCTGGCGGAACGGCGAATATTCGGCGAGGTGTTCGATCTTCTGCTCGACCATCTGGCGCTCGCGGTCGAGGAAGGCGGCGACGGCGCGGCGGAATCCGGGGTCGGGAATCCAGTGTGCGCTGTAGATCGGGGTCGGCAGATAGCCGCGCTGGAGCTTGTGCGGTCCCTGGGCGCCCGCTTCGACGCGCGCGAGGCCGCGCTTAATCGCGAACTCGATCGCCTGGTAATAGCAGCATTCGAAATGGAGAAAGCGGTATTCGTGGTGCGCGCCCCAATTGCGGCCATAGATCGTGTCGCGGCCGAGAATGTTGAAGGCGCCGGCGATGTATTCGGCGCCGTGGCGCGCCATCACCAGCACGATGTTGTCGGGCATCCGCTCGCCGATCATCGAGAAGAAGCGGCGCGTCAGGTAGGCCGAGCCCCATTTCCGATCGGTGGTGCCGAGATAGAGCCGGTAGAACGCATCCCACGCGCGTTCTGTCAGATCCTTTCCGGTGAGGAGATCGATCTCGATGCCGGGCGCTAGCGCCTCCCGCCGCTCCTTCTTGACCGCCTTGCGCTTCCTTGAATTGAGCGCGGCCAGATAGTCGTCGAAGTCGCGGTAGCCCTGGTTGGTCCAATGAAATTGCTGGCCGATGCGCTGCAGGAACCCGGCCTCGGCGAAGGCCGCAAAGTCCTCGTCATGCGGGAAGTTGATGTGGAGGGAGGAGAGCTTGTGACGGCGCGCCAGCTCGATCATCCCGGCGATCAGGTGGCTCTTGGTTTCCGCGGCGGCGCCGGGCGCGACAAGGAGGCGGGGGCCGGGCACCGGGGTGAACGGCACGGCGCACAGGAGCTTGGGATAATAGCGGCCGCCCGAGCGCTCATAGGCATCGGCCCAGCCCCAGTCGAAGATGTATTCGCCGTAGGAATGGCTTTTCAGATACATCGGCACCGCGCCGACGAGTCGCCCGCCCTTGCCGGCAAAGGTGAGGTGCTGCGGTGCCCAGCCGGTGCGCGCGTTGGTCGAGCCGCTCTCTTCGAGCGCGTTCAGAAAGACGTGGCTGACCGTCGGGTTAATCTCGCCGGCGCAGGTATCCCAGGCTTCCGGCGCGACCTCGGCGATCGCATTGTGGACGCGGAGGGTGATGGTGTCGCCGCCGTCATTCATCGCGGATACAAGCTCAACCGATCTCGAAAGTGGCTTCGACCTCGACTGCGACGCCGCCCGGCAGAGAACTCACCCCCACGGCCGCACGGGCATGACGTCCGATATCGCCGAATACCTCGACCATCAGGTTGGAGGCGCCGTTGACGATTTGCGGCATGTCGGTGAATTCCGGTGTGCAGTTGACGAACCCGCCGAGCCTGAGGCACCGGCGCACCCGATCGAGATCGCCGCCGCAGGCGGTTTTGAGATGCGCGAGGATGTTGAGGGCGCACAGCCGCGCCGCCGCCTGACCGTCGGCGATGGCAACCGCGGCGCCGAGCTTGCCGGTGTAGCGCAGCTCGCCATTCCACTGGCAGAGCTGGCCGGAGATGAAGACGATGTTGCCACTCATCGTATAAGGCACGTAGTTCGCCACCGGCACCGCCGGCTGCGGCAATTCGATGCCGAGTTCCTTGAGCCGCGCCTCGATCCTTCCACTCATCGCCTGCCTCTCCAACAGCTCGACCGAGCGAGATTGCGTCGGCGCGGCGCTCCCCGCAACGACAAACCTTGGTAAGATCGAGCGTGCCGCGAAGATGCCGCATTCGCTCGCTAGCAGAGGGATCCATGCGCACGCTGTTATTTGCCATTCTTTGCGTGATTCTGGTTGCCGGACCGGTTGGCGCGGCGACGCTCGGCGCGGAACAGATCGGCTTCAGCGCCGACCGCACGCTCGTCATCGATGGCAAGAGCTATCAGGGGAAGATCTGGGCGATGCCGGGGAGGGAACGCCACGAGCAGGCGATCCAGGG
The DNA here is from genome assembly GCA_049801295.1 of Allostellaceae bacterium. Classification (GTDB taxonomy): domain Bacteria; phylum Pseudomonadota; class Alphaproteobacteria; order ATCC43930; family CGMCC-115725; genus DATARH01. Next base: position 2,401 of record JBARKH010000079.1, read on the forward strand.
GTTTCGGCCGATCTTCCTGTTGCGCGCGGACAATCCGCTCGGCGAAATCGTGCTGCCCCAGATGAAGACGATCGTCCAGTTCAAGCTGCCGGCGGAATTGCGCGTTCTCGGCATGCCGGCGCTCAAAAAGCACCCGGCCGGTAAGGAGATGATCAACGGCATCGCCACGACCAAATATGCGATCGACGAGACGGTCCCCGAAGGCCACGCGATCGGGGCACTGTGGCTCAGCCGCGATGGCATCCCGATGCGGCTCGCCGGCAGCTTCACCAAAGAGAGCGGCAAGGTGTCGACCCTCCGCTGGGAATTGAGCCATGTCAGGGTCGGGCCGCAGCCGGCCTCATTGTTCGAGGCGCCGCAGGGGTTTTCCAAGCTGCCGCCCGAGGCGATCGCGCCGCTCCTCGGCCTCAAGCTCAAACGGGCAGCGCACTGAGCCAGGCCGCGGCGATCGTCGTTCCTATGGCCCAATCGGCCGCGGACGCTATGATCGCGGTCTCATTCGAGAGAAGGAGTATCCCCCATGGCGAATGTACCCGGTCTCGTCACCGACCCCAGCCGGATCAAAGGCGGAGTGATTTCATTGCCCAGCGGCGGCGGCCACATCGCGGCCTATCTCGCCCATCCCAATGAGCCCGGCAGCCACCCCGGGATCGTTGTGATCCAGGAGGCCTTCGGGCTCGACGATCACATCTGCGACCTCGCCCGGCGGTTCGCCAATATCGGCTACAACGCGGTCGCGCCGGCGCTCTACTGGCGCCGCGGCGGCCCCAAAGACCCTTACAACATGGACGACGTACGCCCGGTCATGTTCGGGCTGCCCGACAAGGAGGCGGTGCAGGACCTCGAAGCGGCGGCGGACTATCTGCGCGCGATGCCCGGCGCGACGGGCAAGGTCGGCGTCATCGGCTTCTGCTCGGGCGGGCGGCATACGCTCCTTTTCGCCTGCAGCAGCAGCAAGGTCGATGCCGCGGTCGATTGCTGGGGCGGCTTCATCCACCGCGCCGACCCCGATCACGAGAGTAGCGCGGCGCGCCCGAAGGCGCCCCTGGACATGGTGGGGCAACTGCATTGCCCGCTATTCGGTGTGTTCGGCGTCGAAGACCAGAACCCGCCGGTGGAACTGGAGGCGGAGCTGAAAAAACGCGCCGCGGCGGCCAAAAAGGACGTGACTACCAAGATTTATCAGGGCGCCGGTCACGCCTTTCTCGCCGACTATCGGCCGAGCTATCGCGAGGGCCCCGCTCATCAGCTGTGGACCGACGCCACGGCGTTTTTGGGCAAGCACCTGAAGTAGCCCCCACCCCAACCCTCCCCCGCTTGCGGGGGAGGGAGTCCGACGCGCCCGCTTCTTAACCCTCCCCCGCGAGCGGGGGAGGGAAGGGTGTGGGGTGTCTGGTCGCTATGCCCGATAAAACGGCCGGTCGCCCTTGATCGTGACGCGGTAGCCGTGCCGGCGTTGTGGGAAATAGTCCCACATCGCGTGGTGCTGGACAGAGCGATTGTCCCAGAATGCCACCGACCCCGCCTGCCAGCGGAACCGGCATTGGAATTCCGGCGTCTCGATATGCCGGTAAAGCATCTCCAGGAGCGCGTCGCTTTCGAGCCGGCTCAACCCCTTCAGCCCGGTCGTGAAATTGCGGTTGACGAAGAGCGCCTTCCTGCCGGTTACCGGGTGGGTGCGGACGACCGGGTGCTCGGCCTTGGGAAAGGCCTTCCCTGCCATGTCGTAGCCGAAGCGGCCACGATATACCGGTTCGCCGTCATGGATCGCGGTCAGTCCCTCGACGAGCTGTTTGACCGGTGCAGACAGCTTGTCGTAGGCCGCATACATGCTGGCGAAGAGGGTGTCGCCGCCTTCGGGAGGGACCTCGGTCAGATAGAGGATGCTGCCCATCGGCGGTTCCGGGTCGCACGAGACATCGGAATGCCATTCTTCGCCCGCGACGTGTTTCGATTTCTCGTCGGCGTGGATGGTCAGTACCTCGGGATGGCCATCGGGCGAATTTCGCGAGGCCGGGTGGACCGCCAGTTCGCCAAAGAGACGTCCGAACGCCTTGTGCTGATCGTGGGTGAGGCGCTGGTCGCGGAAGAAGACGACGAGGTTTGCCATCAGCGCATCGTGCACTTCCTGGAATTGCTGATTGCCGGGCGGGCGCGACAGATCGACCCCGGCGATCTCCGCGCCGATATGCGGCGTTAGCTTTTTGACTTCGATCGTCTGATAGGGCATGGCTTTTCTCCCGGTCGAAGGCGCGCGCGAGTACGACACCATGGCGCCGCGGCTAGGCTATTCTCGTTTGCGCACGGTGTGGCGGCGCCGATCTTGTCAGGAGCGGTGGCATGGCGAAGAAGGAACTCAAGGTCGAGAGTGTCGCCGAGGCTTATCTGGCGCTCCTCGCCGAGCGCGGCATCGAATATCTGTTCGCCAATGCCGGGACCGATTTCGCGCCGATTGTCGAAGCCTATGCGAAGGCGGCGCATAGCGGGCTCGCGGCGCCGAAGCCGCTAATCGCGACGCGTGAGAACCTGGCGATGTCGATGGCGCATGGCTATGCCGCCGCCTCCGGGCGGGTGCCGGCGGTGATGGTGCATGTCAGCGTCGGTACCGCCAATGCGTTGTGCGGCCTTTTCAATGCGGCGCGCGCCAACGTGCCGATCCTCTTTACCGCCGGCCGCTCGCCGCTGACCGAGGAGGGGCTCCCCGGCGCCCGCGACACCTACATCCACTGGGCGCAGGAGATGTTCGACCAGGCCGGCATGCTGCGCGAAATCGTCAAATGGGATTATGAGCTGCGGAACGGCGTCCAGCTCGAAACCGTGATCGACCGTGCGCTGACGATCGCGAAGAGCCCGCCCGAGGGGCCGGTCTATCTGTCATTGCCGCGCGAGGTGCTGGCCGAGAAGTTGCCCGGCTTTGCCTACGATTCGCCCGCGCGGCATGTCGCCGCCTCGCCGCCGGCGCCGGACCAGGCTGCCATCGTCGCCGCGGCAGAACTCCTCGCCGCGGCGAGAAACCCGCTGATCATCACCGCCGATGCCGGGCGCGAGCGCGTCGCCGTCGCCGCCCTCGCGGCATTCGCCGACCGCTTTGCGATTCCCGTGGTCGAGCACCGCCAGCGACATTTGAACCTGCCGGCCGACCATCCCTGCCATCTCGGCTACTCGCCGACACCGCTCATCGATGGCGCCGATCTGGTTCTCGTCATCGATTGCGACGTGCCGTGGATCCCCGGCCGCAAGCCGCCGTCACCCGACGCCAAGATCATTCACATCGGTATCGACCCGCTCTACAGCCGCTATCCGATCCGCGGCTTCACCTGCGATCTGGCCATCACCGGCACGGGGCGGCTGGTGCTGCCCGCTCTAGGCCAGGCGCTGTTGCCGTTTGCCGAGACGATGCCAATCGCTGCGCGACGCAAGGAGCTGGCCGAGCGTCGCGAGGCGATGCGGGCGGACTGGAGCAAGTTGCGCGACGACGCGAAGGCGATGCATCCGATCAGCCCCATCTGGGTTAGCGCCTGTCTCGCCGAGGCGCGCGATCCCGGTTCGGCGATCGTCAACGAATACACGCTCTTGCCCGAGCATTGCCCCTCGACCAGGCCGGGCAGCTTTTTCGGGTCGAGCCCGGCGGCGGGGCTCGGTTGGGGCGCCGGGGCGGCGCTCGGGGTCAAGCTCGCCGAGCCCGACCGAGAAGTCATCGCGGTCCTCGGCGACGGCTCCTATCTCTTCTCGAACCCGGTGGCGGTGCACCATGCATCGACATTGCACCGATTGCCGGTGCTGTTCGTCGTGGTCAACAATGCGATGTGGGGCGCGGTGCGCCGCGCCACCTTGGGGATGTATCCAACGGGCGAAGCTGCGCGCAGCAACCGCCCGCCCTTTATCGACCTCGACGCGCTCCCGGCCTTCGAAGAGGTCTGCGCCGCATCCGGCGGCTATGGTGAGCGGGTCGAGGATCCGGCCGAACTTCCGGCCGCCCTCCAGCGCGCGCTGCACGTCGTCAATGTCGAGAAGCGCCAAGCCCTGCTCAATGTCATCTGCCAGGGCGGCGGCGGAGGCTGAGAGGGCCCGCCCATGGCCGCCAAATCCTATGACTATGTGATCGTCGGGGCAGGGTCGGCGGGGTGCACGCTGGCCCGCCGCCTGACCGAGGACCCGGGCGTCCGCGTACTCCTCCTCGAAGCCGGCGGCTGGGACCGTGATCCGTGGATCAAGATCCCATTGGGGTGGGGCCGCATCCTCGAAAAGCGGCTGCACGACTGGATGTACTTCACCGAGCCCGAGGCCAATGTAAATGGACGGCGCATCGAATGCGCCCGGGGCAAGGTGATCGGCGGCAGTTCGTCGATCAACGCGATGGCCTACGTCCGCGGCAACCCTGGCGACTACGACCGCTGGGCCGCGTCGGGCCTGCCTGGCTGGTCCTACGCCGATGTTTTGCCGTACTTCCGCCGCCAGGAAAGCTGGGAAGGCGGGGCGGGCGCCTATCGCGGCGGCGATGGGCCGCTCACCGTCGGCACGGCGCGCTATGCCGATCCGCTGGTCGAGGCCTGCCTCGCCGCGGGACGCGCGCTGCAGCTCCCCGCCACCCCGGACTATAACGG
>JBARKH010000080.1:0-14861 GCA_049801295.1 Allostellaceae bacterium
GGGGTATAGAGTTTCCCGGCAAAGGCAGCTTCGCGCTCGTGCACCGCGGCGGCAAGGCGATCGGCCGCGGCCTCGGCGGCGTCCCGGTCGTGGCCGTAGACGACGAGGGCCGGCCCGCACTGCGCGATGTCGGCGGGGGGAAACCCCGGTGTGTGGGTGATGCTGACGATGCCCTGGTTGTGGGACGCCGCGCCCTCTTCGATGTCCGCGATCAAGGCGAAAACGCCCTTCGCCGGCTCCGATTCGGTGCATTGCCAGACCAGCGGGATCAGGAAATCCAGCTGGCGATAGGCCTTGTAGAGCGGCCGGCGCTCGCGCAAGAGGCGGTCGAGCAAGAGGGCGGCGCGCCCGCCGGTCGCCGCCATGTCGATATGCGGATAGGTGCGGTAGCCGACCATCGCGCTCGAATGGCGCACCATCTCGGGCGTCATGTTGGTGTGGTAGTCGAGGCTGGCGACAATCGGGACCCTATCGCCGACGAGCGCGCGGATGCGGCGCAACAATTCGCCCTCGCCGTCCTCCAAATGCTCGGTGACCATCGCGCCGTGCAGGTCGAGATAGACGCCGTCGATCGGCATCTGCGCCGCGAGGTCGTCGAGAATGGCGCCGGCGACCCGCTCGTAAGCCGCGCGCTCGACATGCGCGGAGGGCGGCGCCGAGCACCAGCACAGCGGCAGTAGCTCGTGGCCTTTCGCGCGCAACGCCTCGACCGCGCCGGCGATCGGGATGTTGTAGCCGTGGACGGCGTCGATCAACTCGGCCCCGCGGACAAAGCCGGGCCAGGCGTCGGCCCGCTCGAAATCGGCCCAGGTCGCACGCTGCGGCGCAAAGGTGTTGGTCTCGTGCTGGAACCCGCCAATTGCGATTCGCGCCATTTCGATCCCCTCCTGCCTGCGCCTATGCCAACCGTGAGTTCAAACGCGACTCCACCGGGACCTGATCTTTCAAGTCGAGATCAGGTGAAATTCGCTTGTTGGTAGCATAAGCCAAGCGAGGAGCGGCGTGAACACGGTCGCCTAGAAAATAGACATGAAGGCGACGAGAACGGCGGGTAGGCTGAGGCAGACGGTAAGCTTGATCATGGAAATACCTTTCTTCGGATGGAAACCCACGAGGGGTTCACCGCACGAAAATCCGCGGTCAGTCAGCCGATCGATCCGGGCGCGTAACGCAGCTCGCTCGAGCGAGTGAGCGACACTCGCAACCGCGCCGCGAAGTGGCGCGTCAGGGCTGGCGGAGAGAGCAGACGCAACAGGATGAAGGCGAGCGGGGCGCATAGCGCGAGCGCAAACGGCGCCTCGCCGAACCGGCCGAAAATATCCAGGGCGATCCCAATCATCAGCGGGATCAAGAAGATTACGACTATCGGGCTAAGGAGAACAACGGACGCCGCCAGATCCCAGGCTGCACAAGTACGAGATTCTATCATCGATAGTGGCCCACTACATCTTCAGCAACTACCATATTTCAAGTCGAGTTAATGAAATATTGTCGGCGGCGAACGAAAAGATAGGATTTTATCAACGGATCCAAACATAAAATTTGATCTAAATCTGTTGGAGCCAGACCGATATCCAGGGGTCCGACCTGGGCGGTCGGGCTCAGGTCGATGCGGGCCGACATGCCGAGCGAGCAACAGCGCCGGCCCTCCGCATCGCTGGATCGGTCACGGGAGGCCGACATACGAAGCCCTGCGCAAATCGCGCCGATCGCCACGGTGAGCGTAGAGGTCGGCTCAGGGGGCAGTACCGGCGGAATACGCTCCGCTCTTCCGCCCTACGCTTGCTGTCTCCTCCCCTTAATTCCCCGCCGGCAAAGCGGCGATGCGCCCGAACAATGCTGCCAGGTTCACCAGCTCGCGATCGAGCAGGTCGATCGAACGCTCCGCGTTCTCCTCGGTCAGATAATCCCAGCCGCTGTTCGTGCCCCACAACACCTCATAGGTTAGCCGCTGCGCCAGCAGGGTGCGCTCCCGGAGGGACCACGTGACGCCGTGAAGCACCTGAGCGTAGAGGTTTGAAAAGATGATCGAGACCCGGAGCGGAATGCCGTCGATCGCGCCTTCGTAGACAAGTTCGCCGCCGGGACGCTTCTCCGGCTTGGCGCCCAGTCGCGCGCGCAGCATCTGGTTCAGCAATTTGCGCAACAGCGGCGCCTTGGCGGTGGCAATGTCGCGGATCGGGGTCGTGCCGACCAGCGCTTCGGGCAGATCGTCGCGCGGTGTGAAGTCGAGGGTTGCGCGGGTGCGCACCAGTTCGGCGAGGCTCTGCGGATCGTTCATCACCGCGCGGTGCATGCGCAGCCCCAGATAACGCAGCCCGTAGCTGAATTCCGGTGCCTGAAAACTCGCCGCGCGGCGCAGCAGCGCCGGCTCGGTACTGCGCAAGTGCTCATGCGCGGCGGAGATCAACGGCGCCGGGAAAAAACACAATGCCGCCACCCGAGCCTGCGCCTCGATCAGCGCCATGCGCTCACCGTCCGACAGTGTCGCGAGATAGTCGAGGAGCTTGATGACGCCGGTGCTTGGGATCTGGGTCAGGGTCGGGAACCCGGCGGCGGCCTCGCGCTCCAACTCTTCGCGAATCAGCGCCGCGATTGCCAATACCCTGCCGTCATCGGCGCGAATGTCAGACACCTGCCCGCTCGAAATCGGCCGAGGTGGCGCGCTGCGGTGCAAAAATGTTGGTTTCGTGCTGGTACCCGCCAACCGCGATCCGCGCCATCTGCTGATCGCCTGCAATCGCGCCCCTTGCGCTGTCCCCGAGACCGGATCGGCACCGACGCCCGCTAGTCGATTATACCGGATCTAGCGCGCAGCAGGTTGATAAACGCCGCGCAAGAGACTAGCATAAACTTCGCATCCTCGAAATCGAGCCTGGACTCTTCGAGTAAGCTGTGACGGATACCGTCTGAATCGCTCGAGTAGCCATAAAGCTTCTCAAAAGCGCTCTTGAGCGCCGGGTGCAGATTAATGCCATTCTCCTCAAGCAGATTCAGCGCATTTCCCAGCGTGGCCTTGCGATCTCCGGTTATAGACCGACACATTGCCTCGACCTCCGAAATCGACTCCTTTATCGAGTTCCGGAAATCGGGTGCTGCTCGGTCGGAAAGGCGTGCCAGCGCTGTCGCAATGTGGGTCGCTACAGGCCCGCTTGACGTAAGCGACTCTTCAACCGCAGCGATTTCCTCCTCAGATGTCAGCCGAGCGATCTCGTCGCCAACGACACGCCACGCCGACATCTCGCGCTGAAGATTGGCGTTACAGAGATCCCGAAACCGATCGCGGTCCGCGGTATCTCGGAATGCGAAGCGTTCCAATATAAAGGATATAAGATCATAAATCTCATACCACTGACCTCCAAACTCCGCCTCTTTTATTGCCTTATAGAAGTCGTACCCGATCGCCGGCCGCGTATCTATTGGTTGCTTATAGTGATCCACCCACAACGCGTCGGCGAAAGGCGAGAGCGCAGCAGGAACCACGTAGATGTAGCGGTGCATAGAGCCCAGAACGAACGTATGCACTGTAGACCACAGCGCATTGCGCAACGCGTCATCCGCAACATCGACTTGAATCACGGAGCGAACCGGGCGGAAGCCATGCTTCTGTGAAAAACGCATCGAATTTCTTTGGCTTAAGAGAAATTGCGCATCAGTCGTCCAGACCTGAAAGTTCTCGCCACTTGCATATGCTTGAAGAACGAGCATCGCGTCTCGGTGATATAGTCTCGAAAGCCTTCGCGTTCAACGCTTGCTAGATGCCCCTTTTTACAGGGCGCCCGCTAGCGCCTCGTCGAGATCGCGGATCAGGTCTTCGGCGGTTTCGAGGCCGACCGAGAGGCGGACGACGTCGGGGCCGGCGCCGGCGGCTTCGCGCTGTTCGTCGCTGAGCTGGCGGTGGGTTGTCGAGGCCGGGTGGAGGATGAGGCTGCGGGTGTCGCCGATATTGGCGAGGTGAGAGAAGAGGCGGACGCTTTCCACCAACTTCGTGCCGGCTTCGTAGCCGCCCTTGACCCCGAAGGTGAATACCGCGCCCGCCCCTTTCGGCAGGTATTTCTTGGCCAGCTCATGGTAGGGGCTTGATGTGAGTCCGGCATAGGAGACCCAGGCGACGCGGCTGTGGCCGGCGAGAAACTCGGCCACTTTCTGCGCGTTCTCGACGTGGCGCTGCATCCGCACGTGCAGGCTTTCGATGCCGGTGATCGTCAAGAACGCGTTCATCGGCGAGAGGGTGGGCCCGAAATCGCGGAGCGCCACCGCGCGCGCCTTGGTAGTGAAGGCGAAATCGCCGAAATTCTCGAAGAATTTGAGGCCGTGATAGGCCGGCTCCGGATCGGTCATTGAGGGGAAGCGGTTGCCTTGGCCCCAGTCGAAGCGGCCGGATTCGACGACCATCCCGCCCAATGCGGCGCCGTGGCCGCCCAGGAACTTAGTCGTCGAGTGGCAGATGAGGTCGGCGCCCCATTCGAACGGCCGGCACAGATAGGGGGTGGCCAGAGTGTTATCAACAATGAGGGGAATGCCCAAATCGTGGGCGATCCGCCCGACTTTTTCGATATCGACGATGATCCCGCCGGGATTGGCGAGGTTTTCGACAAAGATCGCCTTGCATTTGGGGGTCATCGCCCGGCGGAAGTTCTCCGGGTCGGTCGGGTCGACGAAATGGCATTTCCAGCCGAGCTTGGGGAAGGACAGGCCGAACTGGGTCAAGGAGCCGCCATAAAGATTGTGCGAAGCGAGGAATTCATCGCCCGGCTGCATCAGCGTGAAAAATATGAGGAACTGCGCGGCGTGGCCGGAAGCTGCGGCGACCGCGGCGCGGCCGCCTTCGAGGCTGGCGATGCGCTCTTCGAGGACCGACACGGTCGGGTTGGTGAGGCGCGAATAGATGTAGCCGAAATTGTGCAGGTTGAAGAGCCCGGCGGCGTGGTCGACATCCTCGAAGACGTAGGAGGTCGTCTGGTAGATCGGGGTCGAGCGCGCCCCCGTAACCGGGTCGGGCGCGGCGCCGGCATGGATCGCGAGGGTCTCGAAACCGTAGCTCTGATTATGCGACGGCGCGGGGCGTTCGCGGACGCGGCGCGGGCGGGGGGCCTGCGGCGCGCGGTTTTGGATGATGCCGCTATTGACCCCGCTCCACGACAATTCGCCGCCCAATCGGCCGAACTCGATCTTCGGGCAGCGATTCATGATGACTTCGATCCCGGCTGCTTCGCCGCGCCTGGCCGCCTCGTCGTTGCGGATGCCGAGCTGCATCCACACGATGGGGGCGCCAATCGCGATTGCGTCCTCGACGATCCCCGGCGCCTCGGATCCCGGGCGAAATACGTCAACCATATCAATCGGATCTGGAATCTCGTGCAACGAGGCGTAGACCCGTTCGCCAAGCAGCTCCTGGCCGGCGATGCCGGGGTTGACCGGGATCACCCGGTAGCCTTTCCCCTGCAGGTATTTCATCACGAAATAGCTCGGCCGGTTCCAGTTTGACGAGGCGCCGACCATCGCGATCGTGCGCACCCGTTCGAGGATGCTGCGAATCTGCGCGTCCGAATAGGGGATTGGACCCTGCTGGCTCATGGCGCCTCGCAATTCACCGGGGAGCGATTTTTTATCCTATCTCAGGCGGGCCGGCGATGCTCGGCGAGAAACTGCTGCCCGCCCGCCGAGCGAGGCTGCGAGCCAAAGCGCTGAACTTTGGTGGTTATTCACAACAAACTCATGATGTTCAACCGATCCACGCGGCCCGTTTTGCGCTATAGGGTGCCGCGTCGGCGTCGTGCCGGGCGACTTAACTCCCGTTTAACCCCAGATCGGTCAAAATGCGTTGACGCAGGCGGTTAGAAGGCTAACATTTCCAATGTTCGGACCCGCGCTGAGGATCGTTCGAGGTCATGATCGTTGCTCCGCTTGGCAGCGTCGGGCACCTGCTCTCGCACGAATCGGGGGCGGTCCTACTCGCCAGGAGGGATAAGATGCCCCCGGGGATAGCGGTGATGATGGATCGAATACGTTCCGCTCCGATGGCGCTCGGGATTGACCGTTCGGGTGCGACAGTGATCGAATACGCCCTGATAGCCGGCATCATATCGATTTCGATTCTCATCTGGGCTTTTGAGATCGGCACCGCGGTCAGCGGCTTTTTCACGACGATGGCCACCAGCCTCTGAAATTGCCGCGCCCCACGCCAGCCCGTTCGCCGGATGCCGGGTGAGTTGAGCACCTTGGGCTAAACCCGTATCATTGCCCCTGCCAGGGCGCCGCGAGTGCGAGCCGCCCTTGAGGGAGAGCCGCAATGACCACCGGATGGCAGCCGGCGCACGCCTATCCCGACCCCGCAATCATTACCCTCGACCCGCGCTTCGAGCCGCTGCGTCCGCCGATGAACGCCGCAGTCGAGCGGCTTTACACCGGCTGCCGCTGGAGCGAGGGGCCGGTGTGGATCGGCGATATGCGGTGTCTCTTATGGAGCGACATCCCCAACAACCGCATCCTCAAATGGGACGAGGAAACCGGCCAGACCACGATCTTTAGGAAGCCCTCCAACAACGCCAACGGCAACACCCGCGACCGCCAGGGGCGCCTCGTCACGTGCGAGCACGGCATGCGGCGGGTCACCCGGACCGAGCATGACGGCTCGATCACGGTCATCTGCAATCGCTTTGAGCGTAAACCACTCAACTCGCCCAACGACGTCGTCGTCAAATCCGATGGGTCGGTGTGGTTTACCGATCCGATCTTCGGCATCGCCAGCAATTACGAGGGTGGCAAGGCCGAGCCCGAACTGCCGACCAACGTCTATCGCGTCGACGGCCGCACCGGGCGCACCAGCGTGGTTGCGGAAGGGATGGCCGGCCCCAACGGCCTCGCCTTCTCGCCCGACGAGCAGCACCTCTACCTCGTCCAATCACGGGCCCGGCCGCGCGCGATCACGGTATTCGACGTCGTCGGCGACGGCATGAGCCTAGCCCACCCGCGCAACTTCGCCGATCTCGGCGAGGGCACGCCCGACGGCTTCCGCTGCGATGTCCACGGCAATTTGTGGTGCGGCTGGGGGATGAGCGAAGCCTTGAACGGGGTCGCCGTGTTCGCCCCCGACGGCACGATGATCGGCCGCATTTCGCTCCCCGAGCGCTGCGCCAATCTGTGTTTCGGCGGGGTCAAGCGCAACCGCCTCTTCATGGCGGCGAGCCAGTCGCTCTACGCGGTCTACGTCAACACCGAGGGCGCGGTCGGCGGTTGAGCGGTCAGGGCGTGCCGGAGGACGCGGCGGGGGCCCTCGTGGGGAGCACCGGCAGGACGAGGGAACCGGCGCTCAGACGATCGTGAAGTTGCTATGGGTCAAGGCAAGCCCGGTAGCGAGGGTGGCGAATTGCGTCGCCCCGCCGGCGGAGTTGCCGTTGGAATCGTAGATCAGCGCGCCGGTGGCGCTGTTATAGACGATGCGGTCGCCAGCGGTCGCCGCGCTCGCGCCGATATGGAACGCGCCCGCGGCCAAGGTGCCGAGCGCACCGGCAGCGGTGAACACGGAATGACTCAAGAGGATCTTGTCGTCGACACTGCTGAAATCGAAGATGTGGTCGACATTGGTCGTCGCATTGAGCGCGGTGTTGAACAGAAACGAGTCCTTCCCCGTGCCGCCAGTAAGACTGTCGTTGCCGATGCCGCCGTTCAGCGTGTCATTGCCGCTGCCGCCGTTCAGCGTGTCATTGCCGCCGCCGCCGTTGAGGGTATCGTTGCCGCCGCCGCCGGCCATCGCATCGGCCCCTGCGCCGCCGTTCAGCGTGTCGTTCCCCGTGCCGCCATTGAGGGTATCGTTGCCGCCGCCGCCATTGAGGGTGTCGTTGCCGGCGCCGCCGGTCAGGTGGTCGGCCCGTAGGCCGCCGTTCAGGATGACGCGGTTGGCCACGCTCAGCGCCGAGGCATCGACCGTGTTGCCGAAATCGCCGCCGTTGACGGTGATAACCGGGCTGCTCAGCCCGTTGAAATTGGCGTCGTGGAGGCTGGTGCTGTTGGCGCCGAGCCCGGCTAGGATGATTGTCGGAAATCCGCTGACCCCCGAGAGGTCGATCGTCCCGGGCGCCTCGACGACCAGCCGGTTCGACCCGCCGCTGCCGGCGACGGTGTCGCCGACCGCCAGGCTCGCGGCCTCGATTGTCCAGTTCGCTCCCGGATCGACGACGACGTGGCCGAAATTGAGGAACGTCGAACCGAGCGCGTCCAATGTCCCGGCCGAGATGCCGGCGCGCAATTCCAGCGTGTTGCTGCCCGTGCCGCCGTCGACGTTGCCGAAGATCGCCGCGGTGGGGTCAAGGATCAGCGTATCGTCGAAGGCGCCGAACTGGATGGCGGTGCCGCCGCTGCCGTTGATGGCTCCGGTATCAATTACCGTGCCGGCGCCGCCGGTGATCGAAATGCCGAGAATGCCCGAGACCAGCGCATAGCGATTGACGGTGACGTTTCCCGTCTGCAGTTCAATGCCGAAGCTGGTTCCCGTGATGATGCCGAAATTGGTGACGGTACCGCCGACGCCGCCGACACTCACACCGATGTTGCCGGTGATCGACGCGTCGATCGAGCCGCTCGCGCCGTTGGTGACGCTGCCGCCCGCGACCAGAGCGACGCTCTCGACCGTCCCGGCGATCGTGCCGAAATTGGTCACCGTTCCAATGCTGCCGGTGATGGTGACCCCGTCATGACCCCCGGAGATCAGCCCGACGGACGAGCCGGTCTGGCCGTTGGTGACGCTGCCGCCTGCGCCGAGTCTAACGCCGCTTGCGCTAAGCCCGGCGATTGTGCCGAAATTGGCGACGGTGCCCGCAGCGTCGATGATAAAGACGCCACTGAAACTCCCCGTGATCAGCCCGGTCGACGAGCCGCTATGGCCGTTGGTCACGCTGCCGCCGGCATGCAGGTAGACACCGTACTCGCCGGCGCCGGCGACCGTGCCGAGATTGCTGACCGTGCCAAGGCCGCCGTTCATGTATACGCCGGTGGCGCCGGCCGAAATCGAGGCGGACGAGCCGTTGGTCACGCTGCCCCCCGCGTCCAGCACGACGCCGTCGGGGATGGCCGAGGCGATCGTGCCGGAATTGCTGAGCGTGCCAACGCCGCCGTTGATGAATACGGCGATGGCGTCAACCACAATCGAGCCCGTCGAACCGTTGGTCACGCTGCCCCCGCCATCGAGGACGATGCCGCCCAAGGCGGAGTTGGACACCGTGCCGAAATTGCTGACCGTGCCTATGCCGGCCTTGATGTAGACGGCGACGCTGCCAGCCGTGATCGAGGCGGACGAGCCGTTGGTCACGCTGCCCCCCGCCACCAGCACGACGCCGTCGCCGACGGTCGCGGAGAGCGTGGCGAAATTGGTCACCGTGCCGGCAGCGGTCGAGATGTATACGGCATGGCGGTGCCCGGAGATCAGCCCGGCGGCGGAGCCGCTCTGGCCGTTGGTCACGCTGCCGCTGCTCATGAGCCGGACGCCGTCGGCGGTGGCCGCGGAGATCGTGCCGAAATTGGCGAGGGTGCCCGAAATGCCCCGGATCTCGACGCCATCGGAACCCCCGTCGATCAGCCCGGCCGAAGAGCCGCTCTGGCCGTTGGTCACGCTGCCGCCGCCTTGGAGGAGGATGCCGGCGCCGACGGAGGCGGACACCGTGCCGAGATTGCCGACCGTGCCGATGACGCCGCCGATATAGATGCCGATATTGGCACCCACGATCGAGGCGCTCTGGCCGTTGGTTACGCTGCCACCCGCGCCCAGGTAGACGGCTGCACCAGCGGTCCCAGACGCACCAATCGTGCCGAAGTTGCTGACGGCGCCGGCGAGGCCCGCGATCTCGACGCCATAGGAACCCCCGGAGATCAGCCCGCCCGGCGAGCCGCTCTGGCCGTTGGTTACGCTGCCCGCGCTCAGGTAGACACCGCTGCCGTCGGTCGCAGACGCGGTTATCGTGCCGAAATTGGCGACGGTGCCGGAAGTGCCCTTGATCTCGACGCCATTGGAACCCCCGGAGATCAGCCCGGCCGAGGAGCCGCTGTGGCCGTTGGTGACGCCACCGCCGGCTAACAGCTCGACGCCGATGCCGCCGCCGAAGGAGCTGGACACCGTGCCGAGATTGCTGAGCGTGCCGACGCCGCCCTGGATAGCGACCCCGGTGAGTGTACTCGTGATCGTGCCGCTCGCGCCGTTAGTCACGCTGCCGCCGTCCTTGAGCCAGACGGCGTAGTTGCTGGAGCCCAACAGCCTGCCGAGATTACTGACCGTGCCAATGCCGCCCTGGATGGCGACGGCGAAAGCACCCGCGATCGAGCTGCTCGCGCCGTTGGTCACGCTTCCGCCGAAGTACAGCTCGACGCCGGCGTCGAAAGCGCTGGGCACCCTGCCGAGATTGCTGACCGTGCCAACCCCGCCCGCGATGGAGACGCCGTCGCCACCGGCCGCGATGAAGCCCGTCGAACCGTTGGTCACGCTGCCGCCCGATTTGAGGACGAGGCCGAGGCTGAGGCTGGAGGACGCGGACACCGTGCCGAGATTGCTGACCGTGCCGATACCGCCGATGATGTAGACGCCGTCGGCATTAGCCGCGATCGAGCCGGTCGATCCGTTGGTTACGCTGCCGCCGTTTTCGAAGATGACGCCGACGCCGCCGACGCCGCCGATGCCGGAGGCGGACACCGTGCCGAGATTGCTGAGGGTACCGATGCCGCCCTTGATGTAGACGCCGAAATAGACGCCGGAGACCGAGCCGAGATTGCTGACCGCGCCGGCCCCGCCTGACACATCGATGCCGACGTCCGAGCCGACGATCGAGCCGGCCGAACCGTTGGTGACGACGCCGCCCGATAGCAGATCGATCCCGAGGCCCTGGTTGCCGGTGCTTTCGACGGTTCCAAGGTTGGTGATGGTCCAGGCGAAGCCGCTGGTGCCGAGAAGCCCGGCGGTATAGGCGATCGCCGAGTTGACGTCGATCACCCCGGTCGAGGCCACCGTCGCGGGATTATCGGTCGCCGAGTTGCTGAGGGTTTGGGTCGTAATGTACGCATTGCTGCTGAAAGTTTTTGCCATGCAAACCACCCCTTGCCCGCTGGCGAGCGCTGCGGGTTAGAAACATTTACCGTTTTAAAGGCGTACCCAATATTCACACGAATCCTTGCGATCGTCCAGGATCACGGACAAAAAGATCAGCCTTCGGGTCTGAGCTGGCCGCCGGCTGCGGGGAAATATTTTCCGTCCATCGGGAATCGATCGAGACAGGGCAACTGTAGCGCTTTCTCCGCTTCGTCTTCCGAGGCCGGACTCGACCCTTGCGGGTGCTCATCCTTCGCGCATGGCCCCGATGGCGGAGGATGCCGAGCTGGTGATCGCAGGCGCCGGGCTGACCGGGCTGCTGCTCAATTCGCCATTTTCGCCCCCGACGGCGCGGTCGGCGGCTATCCGGCGTCGCGGTATCTTTTAACAAGCGGTCGCCTCGGCGAAGGTCGGGACCGAGTTCTCGACCGCTCGGACAGCCGATCGGTTGATCCCGGCTTTCGCCGGGATGACCGCGCGATGGATCGGCGCCGATCGCTTAATCCAACTCAATACTCCTTGTATTGCAGAAACTTGCCGCTCAACGTCAGCTTGACGCGATCGCCTTTCGGATCGGGTTGGCGCTCGATCGCCATGTCGAAATCTATGGCGCTCATAATGCCGTCGCCGAACTCTTCCTGGATCAGTTCCTTCCAGGTGGTGCCGTAGACCTGCACCAGCTCGTAAAAGCGGTAGATCAGCGGGTCCGTAGGCACCGTGCCGGGCAGCGCGCCGCGATTGGGGACCTCCTGCAGCAGCAGGGTTTCCTCTTCGGTGAGCCCGAAAAGCGAGGCGGCGCGCGCGGCCTGCTCGGGGCGCAGCTTCATCTGACCCAAGAGCGCCGCGGTCAGATAGACCGGCGAGCCGCCGCCGATCTCGGCGACGACCGTTTTCCAGCTCAGCCGTTTGCGCCGCTTCTGCGAGAGGATCTTTTCGGTGAGCTCGGCACGGGTCATCGCAGCCCTCCTCATCGTGAACCGACAAAGCATGGAGCAACCGCCGTGCCAATTGCAGCGTCGGGTGCCCTTATCCCCATGGCCCGGGTGGGCGGGTGTCACGCCGCCCGGCATCGGGCACGCTGCCGCGGTAAAAGGTCCGCCGTCCCACGAGCGCGCTCGGCGCCGCAGTTGCCCAGATCGGGGTGCGGCGTGGCTGCAACAGGCCAACCCGGCCCGACCGCAATACCAGATAGAGGATGATGCCGGTGACGAAACCGCCGACATGCGCCCAGAACGCCACCCCAGGCGCGACCGGGCTGGCGGCGAGCCCGCTCAACAGCTGCATCGCGAACCACAGGCCCAAGAGGATCCAGGCGGGGATCGCGACAATCCAGAAGAAGATGACGATCCACACAAAGCAATGCACGTTGGCGCGGGGATAAGTCACCAAATAGGCGCCAAGCACCCCGGCGATCGCGCCGCTGGCGCCGAGCATCGGCACCGTCGAGTGCGCCGCCGAGAGCGCCTGGATCAGCGCCGCCGCGACCCCGCTGCCGAAATAAAGCACGAGGTAGCGCGCGCGCCCGAGCAGATCCTCGACGTTGTTGCCGAACATCCAAAGGAACAAGAGGTTGCCGCCGAGGTGAAACCATCCGCCGTGCAGGAACATGCTGGTGAAGATGGTCGCCCAGGGCGGGATGATCGCGAGTTCGGGGCGCAGTTCGCGATAGTCGAAGAGCCGCGCCGGGATCATCCCGTACTCAATGGCAACAGCATGCGGATCCTGGCCGAGCTGCCATAGAAAGGCGCCGATGCACATGCCAATGAGGGTGAAGGTGACGACCGGCGGGCGCTGGATCGGGTTGTCGTCGTAAAGCGGCAGGGCGAAGATCACGTTCGTGGCCCCGCGTCATCGGCGCTCGCCCGGACGACAATTGTGCGGCGGGTCAGGAGCCGACGAGGCCGAGTTGCGGGCTCGACGGCTCGGCAAAGCTGCGCTTCGGGATGCGCCCGGCGAGCCGCGCCAGGCGGCCGCCCTCGACGGCCGCGCGCATCGCGGCAGCCATCTGCCGCGGATCGTGCGATTTGGCGATCGCGGTATTGACGAGCACGGCGTCGCACCCGAGCTCCATCGCGTAGGCCGCGTCGGACGCGGTGCCGATCCCGGCATCGAGCACGACGGGAACCGGGCTCCTCGCGCAGATCAATTCGATCGCGGCCGGGTTCGCGATCCCCATCCCGGAGCCGATCAGCGACCCCAGCGGCATCACCGCGGCGCAGCCCACGTCGGCGAGCTTCTGGCAGGCGACCGGGTCCTCGTTGCAGTAGGGCAGCACCGTGAAGCCCTTCTTCACCAATTCGCCCGCGGCATGGACGAGCTGCTCGACATCGGGGTAGAGGGTCTCGCGGTCGCCGATCAGCTCGAGCTTCAGCCAATTTGTCTCAAGCGCCTCGCGGGCCAGTTCGGCGGTCAGGATCGCGTCGCGCGCGGTAACGCAGCCCGAGGTGTTGGGCAGTATCCGATAGCGCCCGCCGAGCAGGTCGACGAGGCTCTCGGCATAGCCCTCGAGACTGATCCGTCGGATCGACATGGTGACGAGCGCGGTCCCGCTCGCGGCGAGCGAGTCGAGCAGGATCTGCTGGTTCGGATAGCCCGCGGTCCCGAGGATGAGGCGCGAACTGAGCTTGGTGCCGGCGATGATCAGCGGGTCGGTCATGGGCGTGGTCCTACTCGATAGAATGTCAGCCGCCCTGGAGCGGGCGCACGATCTCAACCTCGTCGCCCGGCGACAGCATGGCTTGCGGCCATTCGGCGCGGCGCAGCACGGCGCCGTTGACGGCGATGGCGAGGAAGCGGGCCTGGGGATCGATGCCGCGAAGGGCGAGGAGCTCGGCGATCGTCGTCACCGCGACCTCGGCGTCGACGCCGTTGATGCGCAGCCGGGTCATAGCGCCCGCACGGCGCTGGGCGGATGCACCACCCGCGCATCGCCGCCCGCGAAGCGCTCGGGCGAGAACGGGCGGGCGATCTTGGGCAGTATTCCGCTGAGTATATAGGCGCTGACCACCGCGGCGCTGACCGGGGTCAACAGAATGCCGTTCCGGTGATGGCCGGTGGCGATGACGAGGCGGTCGATGCCGCTCGGCCCCAGCATCGGCGCGTCGTCGCGCGAGCCCGGGCGGAACCCGACCCACATCTCGGCGATCGGCAATTCTTCGATCGCCGGGATCGCTCGCCAAGCGCCTTCAAGGAGCGCCAACACCCCGCCCGCGGTGAGACGCTGATCGAACCCGCGCTCTTCGACGGTGGCGCCGATGACGAGGCGCCCGTCGAGGCGCGGCGCCAGATAGCCGCGCGGCAGCCACAGCACATGGGATAAGAGCGGCGCCGCCGGGTCCATCTGGAGGGCCAGCATCTGTCCCTTGATCGGGCGCACCGGCGGCAGATATGCGGGCGGTATGCCAGCCACTTCACGCGACCAGGCGCCGGCCGCCAAAACGACGATGTCGGCGGGTTCGCGGCCGCGCTCGCTGACTATCCCGGTGGCGCGGCCGCCGGCAATCGTGATTTCGCGGACCTCACAGTGCTCGATAAGCTCGACCCCGGCGCGGCGGGCGGCCACTGCCAGCGCGCGGCCGAGCTGGCGGTTTTCGACCTGGTGGTCACGCGGGCTCCACACCGCGGCGGCGATGCCGGGCTTCAGATGCGGCTCCTTCTCGCGCGCCTCGGCCGCGGTGAGCCAGGTGAGGTCGAGGCCGAGCCCTTTCTGGAACTCGAAGGAATGGCGCAGTTGCGCGGCGTCATCGCGGTTGAGCGCGATGACGATCGTCCCCTCGGCGCGGTATTCGGG
>JBARKH010000081.1:0-27755 GCA_049801295.1 Allostellaceae bacterium
GCTCGGCATTGTGCCGGGCGAAGCTGCCGCGGCGATCTCGGCGGCCGCTGCGGCGGTGGCGGCGAACCCCGATTCGCTCGACATGGCGCGCTTGAAGCGCGACATCGCCAATGTCGGCTTCCCGATCCTGCCGCTGGTGCGCCAGCTCGCCGAACGCGCCGGCGAGGCCGGGCGCTATCTGCATTGGGGCGCCACGACGCAGGACATCATGGATACCGCGGCGGTGTTGCAGATGCGCGCCGGGTTCGCGCTGGTGGAAACCGACCTCACCGCGATCCGCGGTCATCTCGCCGCGCTCGCCCGGCGCCATCGCGACACGCCGATGCCCGGACGCACGTTCCTGCAGCAGGCATTGCCGATAACCTTCGGCTACAAGGCGGCGGTGTGGCTGTTCTCGTTCGACCGCCATGCCGAGCGCTTGGCGGCGGTCAAACGACGGGTGCTGCAGGCGCAGTTCGGCGGCGCGGTCGGCACGCTGGCCTCGGTTGGCTCGGGCGACAAGGCGCTCGCCTGCACCGCCGAGTTGGCCCGCGAGCTGGGTCTGGGCGAGCCGCCGATCACCTGGCACGTCGCCCGCGACGCCGTCGCCGAGACCGTGCAGTTCCTGGCGCTGCTCGGCGGCACCCTGGGCAAGGTGGCCGACGACGTGATGCTGATGTCGGCGACCGAATTCGGCGAGGCGGCGGAGCCCTTCGCCGCCGGCCGCGGCGCCAGCTCGACAATGCCGCAAAAAAGCAATCCGATCTCCTGCGGGGTCATCATCGCCGCGGCGCGCGCATTGCGCCAGCAGGCCGGGCTCGCGCTCGACGCGATGATCAGCAGCTTCGAGCGCACCGCCTCGGCATGGCACCTCGAATGGATCGCCGTGCCGGAAAGCTTCGGCTATGCCGCCGGCGCGCTGCACCAGGCCGAGTTCATGCTGGGCGGGCTGATCGTCGATCCCCAGCGCATGGCAAAGAACCTCGGCATGACGCACGGGCTCATCGTCGCCGAGGCGGTGATGATGGGGCTGGCCCCGCATACCGGGCGCACCGAGGCGCATGACCTCGTCTACGACGCCTGCCGGCTGGCGATCGAGAGCGACCGGCCGCTCTATGAGGTGCTGCTCGAAACTCCCGCGGTCGCGGGGCCTCTCGGCGAAGCGAGCCTGCGCGCGCTGACCGACCCCGCGAATTACCTCGGCGCCGCCCAGGCGATGGTCGATCGCGTGCTCGACGGACGTTAGTTATGGCGCCCGGCGATATTACCGTTGCGCGAAGCATCGAAGCGCTGCGCGAGGCGGTCACAGCCTGGCGCCAGCGCCGGGAGCGCATCGGGCTGGTGCCGACGATGGGCGCGATCCACGCGGGGCACCTGGCGCTGGTGCGCACCGCGCGCGGGGAATGCGAGAGGGTCGTCGCCTCGCTCTTCGTCAACCCGACGCAATTCGCCCCCACCGAGGATTTCGCCGCCTATCCGCGCGACGAGGTGGCCGATCTCGCTGCGTTCCAAGCGGCCGGGGTCGATGTTGTGTTCATGCCGAGCGTGGCCGAGATGTACCCGGCCGGTTTCTCGACAAAGGTTGAAGTTGAGGGCGTCAGCGAGGGGCTCGACGGCGATTTTCGGCCGGGGCACTTCGCCGGGGTCGCGACAATCGTCGCCAAGCTGTTGCTGCAGAGCCTCCCCGATGCCGCCTATTTCGGCGAAAAGGACTACCAGCAGCTGATGGTGGTGCGCCGCCTCGCCCGCGACCTCGACATCCCCGTGGCTATCGAGGGGGTGACGACGGCGCGCGAAGAGGACGGGCTCGCGCTCTCCTCGCGCAACGCCTATCTCTCGCCCGCAGAACGGCGCATCGCGCCGCTCCTTTACCAGGTGCTGCGCGACACCGCCGCCGCGCTCGCGCAAGATCCCGATGCCGTTGCCGCCACCCTCGAGCGCGGCATTGTCCGACTGCGCGGAGGCGGGTTCGCCGTCGATTACCTCGAATTGCGGGCCGCCGCGACCCTCGCGCCGATGCCCCGCCTCGCTGGCCCCGCGCGTCTCCTCGCTGCCGTCCATCTCGGTCGCACCCGCCTGATCGACAATATAGAGGTTGCGCCGGCATAGCCCCGTGAAGCGCCTTCCGGGGCGAGGGCAAAAGCAATACGATGCCTGCCAGGTCAAGGCGGGCGGCTGTCGGCCGCCCAGCATCAGACGGGGGAGATCACGATGAGCGGCAAGTCGCGGCGCGATTTTCTGAAGCTTGCGATGGCTGGCGCCGCCGGAGTGGCGCTCGCGCCCAGTGTCGGCCGAGCCGCCGGCAAGACGGTGACAGTGCTGCACGAAAGCTCGTTCATCCCGCCCTTCGACGAATTCATCAAGACGCAACTCGCAGCGGCCTACGAGAAGGAAACCGGCGTCAAAATCGTCTATGAGACGACTGCGGTCGGCAGTCTGCCGACCCGTATCGCCACGATCACCGAGACCGGAACCGGCGCAGACATCACGATGAACCTGCTGCTGAACGTCATTCAGTTCGGCGACAAGTACGTCGACGTGACGGACCTGGCGAAGGATATCGGGGACAAGAACAGTGGCTGGTACGACGCCGGGCGCGAGGCGGTTGTCGTTGACGGCAAATGGAAGGCCGTGCCGTTCTGCAATATCGGGCAGTTGATGAACTGGCGCACCGACTGGTTCGCCGAGGTCGGGGTCAAGAAGTTCCCCGAGACCTGGGAGGAGCTCTACGAAGTCGGCAAGAAACTGAAGGCCAAGGACCACCCGTTCGGGTTTGAGCTCGGCCACGGCTTCGGCGACAATCATGGCTGGCTCTATCCGCTGTTGTGGTCCTATGGCGGGCATGAGGTCGAGGCCGACGGCAAGACCGTGGTGATCGACTCGGACGAAACCGCCAAGGCCATCGATTTCGCCCGCAAATTTTTCAAGGATACGATGTTCGAGGACGTCCTCGGCTGGACCGATGTCAGCAACAACAAGGCGTGGATGGCCGAGCAGATCTCGTGCACCAACAATGCCGAGAGCATTTTGTGGTTTGCCAAGCGCAACTTCCCGGACATCGGCAAGGTGACCGACCAGGCCCAGAACCCGCAGGGACCCAAGGGCCGCTTTCACCTGATGGCCTCGATCAGTCATTCGATCTTCAACTTCTCGCCGGTCAAGGACGAGGCAGTGGCCTTCATGCGCTGGCTGATGGACCCCAAGCAGCTGGGCGCCTGGTACGCCGTCGCCGACAGCTATTACCAGCCGACCTTGCACGGCTACGACAATGCGCCGATGTGGCAGGTCGAGCCGCGCAACATCCCCTATCGCGACGCGATGTCCACCGCGCACCTGCCCGGCTGGCCGGCGCCGGCGAGCCGCCAGATGGCCGAAAGCGTCGCCAAATACGTCGTCGTCGATATGTTCGCCAAGGCCTGCGCCGGCGCCGCGACCAAGGACGTGATCAAGACCGCCGAAGCCCAGCTCAAGGAGATCTATCGCGCGGCTTGAGCTTCATCCCGGCACCGACATGACGATCCGCAGCGACCCGCTGATCAGCCTCGCGTCGCCGCGCCGCGCCGTCTCGTTGTCCGGCTGGCTCGACCGCGAGAGCGTATTCAGCTGGCTAATGATGGCGCTGCCGCTGTTGTTCCTCGCGGCCTTGGTCGGTTACCCGCTGGTCTACGGCGTCCTATTGAGCCTGGAGGATCGCCAAGTCGCACAGCCCGGTCATTTTGTCGGGCTGAAAAACTTCATCACCGATTTCCACGATCCGATCTTCTGGCGCGTCGCAGTCAACACGTTTGTTTATACCGGGCTCGCGACGCTGCTGAAGATGGTCGGTGGCCTCGGCTTGGCGCTTGCGATGAACCAGGACTTTCGCATGAAAAACCTGGTGCGCGCGCTGTTGCTCTTGCCGTTCATCGTGCCGACGGTGCTGAGCACGGTCGCCTGGATGTGGATGCTCGACCCCGCCTTCAGCGTCGTCAACCGGCTCTTGATCGGGCTCGGCATGCCGCGGCCGGGGCCTTCCTGGCTGGGCAACCCGACCCTGGCGATGTTCTCGATCATCATGATCAACACATGGCGCGGGCTGCCGTTCTACGGGATCACCCTGCTCGCCGGCCTGCAGACCGTGCCACCCGAACTCTACGAAGCGGCGACGATCGACGGCGCCGGCAGCTGGCACCGTTTCCGCTTTGTCACGCTGCCGCTGATGAAGCCGATCATCCTGATCGTGACGCTGTTTTCGGTCATTTTCACCTTCGCCGACTTCCAGCTCGTCTATGTACTGACCCATGGCGGGCCGCAGAACGCCACCAACCTGTTCGCGACTTATGCATTCGACATCGGCATGAGCGCGGGCCAACTCGGGCTCGGCGCCTCGATCGCGCTGATGATGCTGCCGGCATTGGCGCTGTTGATTGTCGCGCTGACCCTTTACATGCGGCGGACATAATGATCACTGGACAGGGCCGGATCGAGCAGGCGGTGCGGGTTTGGCTGCCGGTCGGCTTCTTCCTCGTGTTTGCACTGTTTCCGTTTTACTGGATGGCGATCACCTCGATAAAGCCGAACTCGGAGCTCTATAACGCGCACCTGATGCCGCTCCTCGTCCGCAACCCGACGCTGAAGCACTATGTCGATCTGTTGACCCAGACGAGCTTTCTGTTGTGGACCTGGAACACGATGCTGGTCGCCGTTATCTCGACCGCGATCTCGCTGGTATTGGGCACGATGCTCGCCTATCCGCTGGCCCGCATGCGGTTCGCCGGAGCCGGCCTCATCGCGATGACGGTGGCGGCGATCTACCTGGTTCCGCAACCGCTCCTCTTCCTGCCGCTCGCGGACGTCATCAACCGCCTCGATCTCGGTAACACCTTGACCGCGGTGATCCTCACCTATCCGACGATGCTCGTGCCGTTTTGCGCCTGGCTCTTGCTCGGCTATTTCAAGACCGTGCCGAAGGACCTCGAGGAGGCCGCGCGCATCGATGGCGCCAGCCGATTGCAGACGATGCGGCAAATCTTTCTGCCGCTGTGCACGCCGGGGTTCATCTCGGCCGGGATCTTCGCCTTCACCCTGTCGCAGAACGAGTTTCTTTACGCCCTCATCTTCCTGACCAAGAGCTCGGTCCGAACCGTCCCGGTCGGGGTCATCGCCGAACTCATTCGGGGCGATGTGTTTTATTGGGGCCAGCTGATGGCCGGGGCGCTCCTCGGCTCGATCCCGGTCGCGCTGATCTACTCGTTCTTTGTCGAGCATTACGTCGCCGGCTTGACCTCCGGCGCGGTGAAAGGCTGAACCCCGGCGGCGCTGACGCGCCGCTTGGATCCGCCCTGGTCACCAGTCGCAGGAATAGCCGGTCTCGTCGTGCGACATTGGCTGCAGGCGTACCGCCGGTTGGCGGATCAACGCGGGCTGCACCTGCACGGACACCCAACCCATCGGGTGTCGCGTCGCCAGCCACGAGCCCAGCCTCGGCAGCAATTGCGCCGCCGCATCGCCGGCCGCGCTCGACCAATGCGCCTTCGGCGAGCGCTCGAACAGCGCCGTCGTGATGACCTGCCGTGCCTCCGCCTGCTCGATCCACCGCAGCGGCATTGCGTTTCGCATGACCTGTCTCCCAGGGGCGTTCCGGACAGCGCCAGCGCCCGTTGCCGGGGAATATAGCGGCGCCCGCGTCAGACGCGTGTGAAGTCCATCACATTCGCCTCAAATATTTCGCGGGTTCGACTCGATTGCCGGATGCCGTCGGCCGCGGCCCGGCAAGCCGGCCGCGCGCGCCCCTAGCCAGAATTGGCTTTGCCGTATACACAGAAACCGGCGATGACAGCCGACCGATCGGCGCGGGTGTGGCGGAATGGCAGACGCGGCAGACTCAAAATCTGCTTCTCGTAAGAGAGTGGGGGTTCAAGTCCCTTCACCCGCACCAGATCCTAACCGGGTCTCGATCGGCAGGCGCGCGCCCGCGCGCTCTACTCGGGCAGACGCGTCGACTGCCAGGTCACCATCTGCCACTTGCCGCCCTTGTTGGCATAGACATCGGTAAAGCGGACGGCGAAATTCATCGCGTTGCCGCCGGAATTGACGCCGATGCGGGCGACGCCGGTCAGTACGACCGTATCGCCGCAATCCTGCGCCTTGACGTCGGAGGGTACGACCGAGCTGTAGACGGTTGCGCCCGACTGCATCGCCCCGATGAGGCTCTCTTTGGTATCGAGCCGCGCCGAGGAGTGGGTATACACAAGATCGTCCGCCAGCACCGCATTCAGCGTCGCGATATCCTTTTGCGCCATCGCGGTCATCCGTTTCTTGTCGAGGTCGATGATCATCTGCCCATTGCCAGCCATGTCTCTCTCCTTAGGTGTGGGGTTGCGGGTCAGCGCACGATCAGCACGAGCTTACCCTGCAAGTGGCGGCCCTCGCTGACCCGGTGCGCCTCGGCGGCGTCGGCGAGCTTGTATTCGTGGATCGCCGGCGGCCGCACCGCGCCCTCGTGCAAGAGTTCGATCATGCGCTCGAGATGCGCGCGGTCGCGGGCAACAAGCGGGCGCAGCACCTCGACATCCGTGCGTGGCGGCACGAACCCGGCCGGCGCCGGAGCGATCCATACCAGCCGCCCGCCCGGCCGCAGCACGCCATAGGAGCGGGCCTGGACATCGCCGCCGACGGTGTCGAACACCACGTCGCAACCGGCCGCCGAGGTGGTGAAATCCTCCGTGTTATAGTCGATCACCCGCGAGGCGCCGAGCATGCGGACATAGTCGTGGTTGCTCGCGCTCGCCGTCGTGATGACCCGGGCGCCGATATGCTTGGCGAGCTGGATGGCAAATCCGGCGACCCCGCCGGCGCCGCCCTGGATGAGGATGGTTTCGCCGGATTTGAGCTTGGCGGTGTCTTCGAGCGCCCAGATCGCGGTGAGGCTGGTCAGCGCCATCGCGGCGGCCTGGGCGTGCGTGAGGAGGTCGGGTTTCTTCGCGATGATCGCAGCCTTGATCGCGACCTTCTCGGCATAGCAGCCCTCGATCCCGGCGTCGCACACGCCGAACACCGCGTCGCCCACCGAGAGATCCGTGACGCCGGCGCCGCGTGCGGCGACGATGCCGGAAAAGTCGCGCCCGAGGATATAGGGGAACTTGAGCTTCGAATTGTAGCTGCCGAGCCGCACCTTGTAGTCGGCCGCGTTGACGCTCGCGGCATGGATGTCGACGACGACCTCGCCGGGCCCGGCGACCGGGTCCGGCATATCGCCATATTGGAACTTCTCCGGCCCGCCATGGCCGGTCAGAAATGCCGCCTTCATGACGTCCTCCCTGGTTGCGATCAGGCCGGCGGGGCGACCGACAGACGGCCGGTGACGCCGTGCCGCTCGATGAGGCTGGCGACGACGCCGGAGCGCTTCGCCTCCTCGACAAACTCGCGCAGGAAGGCAAACCCGGCGGCATTCTTTTTCGGCGTGCCGACCGCCTGCTGGACCGCGGTGAACTGCCCATCGAGGATGCGCGAGCCGGGTAGCTTCGCGGCAACGTCAATCAAACCCGGCCGCAGCCCGGCATAGGCGTCCATCTTCTGGTCGACAAAGGCCTTGATCGCGGCGTCGGCGCTGTCGAATTGCAAGAGTTCGCCCTTCTTGAAGTTGTTTTCGAGCCACAGGCCATAGGCGCTCCTCGCGGTCACCGCGACGCGCTTGCCGGGCTGGTCGACTTCGCCGACGCTTCTGATCGCGGAGCCCGCCGGCACCAGATAGGTCGCCTCAATCTCGCAATACGCCGCGGTGAAGTTGATGACCGCTGCGCGCTGCGGCTCGGCGCCGATATTGCCGATGTCCCAAAGCCCCTTCTCGGCATCGTCTGCGATCTCGCCGGGCCGCGCATAGGGGAGGAACTTGACCGGGACGCCGAGCCGGGCGGCGATCGCCGCGGCCATGTCAGCCGAGACGCCGGTCGGATCGCCCGACGGGGTCTTGCCGGTGACCAGGAGGAAATTCCCCATATTGATAGCGGCGCGCAGAACCCCGGTCGGGGCAAGCTCGGCGACGATTTGTTGGCTCGGCTGGACAGGCATGGCGGGCGGGTCCGGTATGGTGAATTCGATCGAGCCCGATCTTAATCATCGCCGCTCGCGACGCACGCGCAAAATCGCGCCCGCGTCGTGGCGCAACGGCGGGTTGAATAGCCGACGGCCCGCCACCTGATCTTACAGGCTGATATCAGGTGGATTTCGCCTGTCGGTTGAAATCGTCGGCTGTCGCCTAAGATCGCTCCTGGCGAACAGCGGCACGCGCGATCGGCGTGCGAATTGCCGTTTTTGCTGTTTCGGCATTAGCGAATCACCAAAAATATGGCGGCCACGGTTTAGATCATATCGATGATAATTTGTCAATATATTTCTCAGCAATAGACCGATCGCGCTCGGCTTTCACTGGTGCCGACGGCAATTCCGCCTCGCGCCGAACGACTACGCCGCCATCTTCTGCTTTGCCGCCGCCTTGATCATCGCGGCGCCTTTTTCGGCGATCATGATCGTTGGGGCGTTGGTGTTGGTCGAGGTGACCGCCGGCATCACCGAGGCGTCGATGACGCGCAGGCCTTCGAGGCCGCGCACCTTGAGTTCGTCATCGACCACCGCGGTCTCGTCGCTGCCCATCTTGCAGCTGCAGCTCGCGTGGTAGACCGTCGAGCCGTTCGCCCTGGCGTAATCGAGGAGTTCGTCGTCGCTCTCTACGCCCGGGCCCGGCAGCTTTTCGGCGACGATGTATTTGGCGAGCGCTGGCGCAGCGAAGAGGCGGCGCAAGAACCTCAACCCGCCGATCATCGCCCGGCGGTCGGTGTCTTCGGCCAGATAGCGCGGATTGATCGCCGGCTGGTCCTCCGGGTCGGGCGAGCGCGCCAGCACATAGCCGCGCGACAGGGGCCGCATCTGCCACGGCCCGCCGGTAATGCCGGGTACGCTGTCGAGCTTGCGGATGAGGCCGGGCTTGTAGCTCGCCGGCGCAAAGACGCATTGCACGTCCGGTGTTGCGGACTCCTCCAATACTTTGACAGAGGCGGCGCACAATGAGGCGCTATAGGTCAGCATTCCCTCGCCGGCGCTTACATAACGCCACAGCTCGTTGGCGAAGGCGAAGCCGCGGCCGCGCTCGTTGAGGGTCTCGATGCCCTTCACCTCGCACGACATGCGAGCGATGTAATGATCCTGGAAATTCTGCCCGACGCCGGGGAGCGCGTGGCGCACCGGGATGCCGGCTGTTGCGAGATGCTCGGGCGCGCCGACCCCCGATAATTGCAGGATATGGGGGGAGCCGACCGCGCCGGCGGCGAGAATCACCTCGCGCGCTGCATCGGCGATTTCGACCCGGCCGGCCCGCGAGTAGACCACCCCGATCGCACGCGTGCCGTCGAACGAGATGCGGTGCACCAGGGCCTTGGTGACGATTTCGAGGTTGGGGCGTTTCGATGCCGGCTTCAGATAGGTTTGCGCGGCGCTGGCGCGACGCCGGCCGCCCCGGGTCTGCTGGCACCAGCCGATGCTGTCGCCGGCACCCGGCGGCAGGTCGTTGACGTCGGCCCGGTATTCGACGCCGAGTTCGCCAGCAGCCTCGATGATCGCCTGGCACACTTGGGGCCGCTCGCCCATCGGCGACGTAGTGAGGAACCCGCCGGTGCCGTGGATTTCGGCGGCCTCGCCCTGCCAGTTCTCGGCCTGCTTGAAGTAGGGCAGCACATCGTCCCAGCTCCAGCCGCGGTTTCCCAGCTGGCCCCAATGGTCGAAATCCTCGGGCTGGCCGCGGATGTAGATGAGGCCATTGATCGAGGAGGACCCGCCCAGCACCCGGCCGCGCGGATAGGGGATCGCGCGGCCCGCCGTTCCGGGATCGGATTCGGCCTTGAAGTTCCAGGTGAGGGTCTTGTGGTCGAGCAGCTTCATGAAGCCGACCGGGATGTGGATGAGCGGGTTCCAGTCGCGCCCGCCTGCCTCGATCAGCACCACCCGGACGGCGGGGTCTTCGGTGAGGCGATTGGCCAGCACGCATCCGGCCGACCCGGCGCCGACGATCACGTAGTCTGCCTTCATGTCCCGTACTCCGTCCAAATCGCGTTCCCGGCAAAGGCCGGGATCCATTTGTCAGCCGTCCGAGCGCCGGAACCGTGGATCCCGGCTTTCGCCGGGATGACATTTGAATGTTACGCCGCCATCCGTTGCCGCGCCGCCGCCTTGATCATCGCGGCGCCCTTCTCGGCGATCATGATCGTCGGCGCGTTGGTGTTGGTCGAGGTCACGGCCGGCATCACCGAGGCGTCGATGACGCGCAGGCCCTCGAGCCCTCGCACCCTGAGTTCGTCATCGACGACCGCCAGCGGATCGCGGCCCATCTTGCAGGTGCAGGTCGCGTGAAACACGGTGGAACCGGTCCGGCGCAGGTAGTCCAACAGCGACTCGTCGCTCTCGACATCCCGCCCCGGCAGGATCTCGCCGACGACATAGGGCTGCAGCGCCGGCATCGAGAACAGCTTGCGCACGAAACGCAAGCCCCCGATCGCCGCGCGCCGGTCGGTCTCGTGCGAGAGATAGCGCGGGTTGATCGCCGGGGCGGCGCGCGGGTCGGCGGATTTGGCTTCGACATAGCCGGTCGACAAGGGCCGCATCTGCCACATGCCGCCGGTCATCCCCGGCTTGTCGTCGAGCCGGCGGATCGGGCCGGGGGCAAAGCTGCCGTTGGCGAAGAGGATTTGCACATCCGGGGTCGCCGATTCCTGCAGCACCTTGACCGAGGCGGCGACGAGCGACGCGGCATAGGTCAACATGCCGGTGCCGCTAAAGAGATAGCGCAGGATCTCGCCGGCAAACGGCAGGCCGCGCGACTTTTCGTTCAAGGTCGGGATGCCGCTGACCTCGCAGGTGACGCGGGCGAGGAAATGGTCCTGCAAATTCTTGCCGACTCCGGCAAGTGCATGCGTAAGCGCGACGCCGGCGCGGCCGAGATGCTCGGGGTCGCCGATGCCAGAGAGCTGCAACAGATGCGGCGAGCCGATCGCGCCGCCGGCGAGGATGACCTCAGCCGCCGCTTCCGCGCGCTCGACCTGGCCGCCGCGCGAAAACTCAACACCGGTCGCGCGCTTTCCATCGAGAAGCACGCGGTAGACCAGCGCGCCGGTGACAATCTCGAGGTTGGGGCGCTTCATCGCCGGGCGCAGATAGGTCCGCGCCGCGCTCTGCCGACGCCGACCGCGGCGGGTCTGCTGCACCCAGCCGATGCCGTCGCCGGAACCGGGCGGCAGGTGGTTGACGTCCTCGCGGTATTCGAGCCCCAATTCCTTGCCGGCTTCGATCATCACCTGGCAGAGGGCCGGCTTGTCGGCGGTGTGCGAGGTGAGGAGCGGGCCGCCCGCGCCGTGGAACGCGTCGCCCCCGCCCTCCCAATCCTCGGCCTTCTTGAAATAGGGTAGCACGTCGTCCCACGACCAGCCGCGGTTTCCCAGCTGGCCCCAATGGTCGAAATCCTCGGGCTGGCCGCGGACATAGATCATCCCGTTGATCGAGCTGGAGCCGCCGAGCACCCGGCCCCGCGGGTAGAGGATCGAGCGGCCGTTGACCCCAGGATCGGGCTCGGCCGTGTAGCCCCAGGTCAGGACCGGATGGTCGAGCAGCTTCATATAGCCGGCCGGGATGTGGATGAGCGGGTTGCGGTCGCGCGGCCCTGCCTCGATCAGGAGGACGCGGGTCGCCGGGTCTTCGCTCAACCGGTTAGCGAGAACGCACCCCGCCGATCCGGCGCCGACGACGATGTAATCCGCCTGCATCGCTCACCCTCCCGTCTCGTTGTCATCCCGGCGACGGCCGGGATCCACTTGTCCGCCTTCCGAGCGGCGGGACAGTGGGTCCCGGCCTTCGCCGGGATGACAGGCTGTGAGTTACGCCGCCAGCTTCTGCCGGCCCGCCGCCTTGATCATCGCGGCGCCCTTCTCGGCGATCATGATCGTTGGCGCGTTGGTGTTGGTCGAGGTGACAGACGGCATCACCGATGCGTCGATGACGCGCAAGCCTTCGAGCCCCTTCACCCGCAGCTGGTCATCGACAACCGCCATCGGATGCGGGCCCATCATGCAGGTGCAGGTGGCGTGGTAGACGGTGTTGCCGTTGCGCCTTGCGTAGTCCAACAACTCGTCATCGCTCTCCACCTGCCGGCCCGGCAGCTTCTCCGGCCCGACAAAGCGCGCGAGCGCCGGCGCCGCGAAGATCCGGCGCACATAGCGCAACCCGCCGACGACGGCGCGCCGGTCGGTCTCCTCGGAGAGGTAGCGCGGGTTGATCGCCGGCGGGTCGCCCGGGCGGGGCGATCGCGCTTCGACATAGCCGCGCGACAAAGGGCGCATCTGCCACATCCCGCCGGTGAGGCCGGGCTCCTCCTCGAGCTGGCCGACCTGGCCGTCCTTGAAGCTGCCCGGGGCGAACGAGCATTGCACATCCGGGGTCGCCGATTCTTCGAGCACCTTGACCGAGGCAGCCACCAGAGAGGCGCTGTAGCTGAGCATCCCCTTGCCGTTGAAGAGCCAGCGCAAGACTTCCGCGGCCAGCGGCAGACCGTGCGCGCGCTCGTTGGCGGTGGGCGCCCCGTGGATCGGGTAGGTGATGCGCGTGACGTAATGGTCCTGCATGTTCTTTCCCACCCCCGGGAGGGCGTGGGTCATCGCGATCCCGGTTTTGGCGAGATGCTCGGGGTCGCCGACGCCGGAGAGTTGCAGGAGATGCGGCGAACCGACTGCGCCCGCTGAGAGGATCACCTCGCGCGCCGCCTCGGCCCGCTCGACCGCTCCATTGCGCGAGAACTCGACGCCGACCGCGCGGGTGCCGTCGAAGAGGATGCGATGCACCAGGGCCTTGGTGACGAGTTCGAGGTTGGAGCGCTTCAAGGCCGGGCGCAGATAGGTCCGTGCGGTCGAGGCGCGGGTTCGCCCGCCGCGGGTCTGCTGGCACCAGCCGATGCTGTCCTTGGCGCCGGGCGGCAGGCTGTTGACGTCCTCGCGGTATTCGAGCCCGAGCTCCTTCCCGGCCTCGATCACGGTGGCGCAGATTTCCGGCCGGTCCATCTTGGAGGTGAAGAGCGGCCCCGCCTTGCCGCGCAACTCGGTCTCCTCGCCCTCCCAGCGCTCGGCCTTGCGGAAATAAGGCATGCAATCGTCCCATGACCAGCCGCGGTTTCCCAGTTGCGCCCAGTGATCGTAATCCTCGGGCTGACCGCGGATATAAATGAGCCCGTTGATCGACGAGGAGCCGCCGAGCACCCGGCCCCTCGGATAGAGGATCGCGCGCCCGGCCGTGCCGGGATCGGGCTCGGCATGGAACCCCCAGGTCAGGGTCTTGTGGTCGAGCATCTTCATGAAGCCCGCCGGAATGTGGATGAGCGGGTTCCAGTCGCGCCCACCCGCCTCGATCAGCACCACCCGGTTACCGGGATCTTCGGTCAGCCGGTTGGCAAGCACGCAGCCCGCCGATCCCGCGCCGATGATGATGTAATCCGCCTGCATGCCCCATACTCCGTCCAAATCGCGTTCCCGGCGAAGGCCGGGATCCATTTGTCGGCCGTCCGAGCGCCGGATGAGTGGGTCCCGGCCTCCGCCGGGAAACCCGGTTCAAAATTACGCCGCCATTGCCCGCCGCGCCGCGCCGCGGATCAGAGCCGCGCCCTTCTCGGCGATCATGATCGTCGGCGCGTTGGTGTTGGTCGAGGTGACGGCCGGCATCACCGAGGCGTCGATGACGCGCAGGCTCTCGAGCCCGTGGACGCGCAAATCGTCACCGACGACCGACATCGCATGCTGGCCCATGAGGCAGGTGCAGCTCGCGTGATAGCAGGTGCTGCCGTTGCGCCGCGCGTAATCCAAGAGTTCGTCATCGGTCTGGACCTGGCTGCCCGGCAGGGTCTCTTCCCGGACGAACTGCTTAAGCGCCGGTGCGGCGAAGAGCCGCCGGGCAAATCGCAAACCACCGATGATGGCGCGCCGGTCGCTCTCTTCCGACAGATAGCGCGGGTTGATCGCCGGCGCATCGCCCGGACGGTTCGTCTTGGCCTCAACGTAGCCGCGGGAGAATGGCCGCATCTGCCAGGCGCCGGAGCTCAGACCCGGAGTTTCCTCGAGTTCGCCGATCTGGCCGCCCTTGAAG
Organism: Allostellaceae bacterium; assembly: GCA_049801295.1. GTDB lineage: Bacteria > Pseudomonadota > Alphaproteobacteria > ATCC43930 > CGMCC-115725 > DATARH01. The sequence goes on from JBARKH010000081.1 coordinate 14,128, forward strand.
CTGCCCGGGGCAAAGGTGACTTGCACATCGGGCGTCGCCGACTCCTCCAGCACCTTCACCGACGCGGCGACGAGCGAAGGGCTGTAGCTGAGCATGCCCTTGCCGGTAACGAGCCAGCGCACGACCTCACCGGCGAGCGGCAGGCCGCGCGAGCGCTCGTTGGCGGTCTGGGCGCCGACGACAGGGTAGGATACGCGGGCGGTATAGTGGTCCTGCATGTTCTTGCCGACGCCTGGGAGCGCGTGCACCACCGGCACCCCGATCTTTCCGAGATGCGCGGGGTCGCCGACGCCCGACAGCTGGAGGATGTGCGGCGAGCCGACCGCACCCGCCGAGAGGATCACTTCGCGCGCCGCATCGGCCCGCTCGATCGCGCCTCCCGGGCCATTGCGCGAGTACTCGACGGCGACCGCGCGTGTCCCCTCGAAAACGATCCGGTGCACCAGCGCGTGGGTGACCAGTTGCAGGTTCGGGCGCTTCAAGGCCGGGTGCAGATAAGTCCGTGCGGCGCTGGCGCGGCGCCGGCCGCCGCGGGTCTGCTGGCACCAGCCGATGCTGTCGCCGGCGCCGGGCGGCAGGTTGTTGACGTCTTCGCGGTATTCGAGCCCCAATTCCTTGCCGGCCTCGAGCGCGGCCGCGCAGATCGGCGAGCGGTCGATTTTCGACGTAAAGAGCGGCCCTTCCTTGCCGCGCACGTCGCTCCCTTCGCCTTCCCAACGCTCGGCCTTCCTGAAAAATGGGAGGCAGTCGTCCCACGCCCAGCCGCGGTTGCCGAGCTGCGCCCAGTGGTCGTAATCCTCGGGTTGGCCGCGAATGTAGATGAGCCCGTTGATCGACGAGGAGCCGCCGATCACCCGGCCGCGCGTGTAGTTGATCGCGCGCCCATTGGTGCCGGGATCGGGCTCGGAGGTGAACCCCCAGGTCAGGGTCTTGTGGTTGAGCATCCTGAAGAACCCGGCTGGGATGTGGATGAGCGGGTTCCAGTCGCGCCCGCCCGCCTCGATCAAGAGCACCCTCGTGGCGGGATCCTCGGTCAGCCGGTTGGCCAAGACGCACCCCGCCGATCCCGCGCCGATGATGATGTAATCCGCGTTCATGATCCGCGCTCCTCCGGTGTCCGGCCCTGCCGGCCGCTTTTAGTGTAGCGCATACTCTAGCGCATTGGGCCGCCACAGGAAGACGCCGCGTCAGCCTGGCGCCGCGCCCCCGGGGTCATGTCGCGATCAACCGCCCAAACCCGATTTGACATGACCAAGCGCGAAGGCAAAAGTGACACCTTCGCTTCCAGCGGAGTAGGTCCGAGCATGGCGATCCCGGTGCGCAAATGCGAGGCGGCCTGCGGTGCCGAGGTCGTGTTCGATCTCTCAATGCCAATCGACGCGGCGACTTTCGGCGAGATCGAGCGGGCGTTTCACGACAACATCGTGGTGTTCTTCCGCGACCAGCATCTCGCCAACGAGCAGCACATCGCCTTCAGCCGGCGCTTTGGCGAACTGGAAATTCATATCGTCAAGAAATACCTGTTGCCGGGCCATCCCGAGATCCTCTTGATCTCGAACGTTCGCAACGAGGCGGGTGAGCATCTCGGGCTCGCGGACGCCGGGTTCACCTGGCACAGCGATACGTCGTACCGGCGGCTGCCCAGCCGCTGCTCGCTGCTCTATGCGAAGGAAGTGCCGATGCGCCATGGTAAGCCGCTCGGCGACACGGTTTTCGCCAGCACGGTTGCCGCCTACGAGGCGCTGCCCGAGGCGATGAAGCGGCGCCTCGAGGGCTTGAAGGCGATCCACCGCTATTCCATGCGGCGGCGGGTGGAGAACAGCCCGCGCCCGAAGCTGACCGCCGCCCAGCTCGCCGAGACCCCGGACATCACCCACCCGATCGTGCGCACCCATCCCTATACCGGCAGGAAAGCGCTCTATGTGACGGCGGGCGAGTGCGTCGGCATCGAGGGGATGCCCGACGACGAGGCGCTCGATTTGGTCGCCGAGCTCGACGCGCATTGCGTGCGGCCCGATTTCTGCTACCGCCATCACTGGCGGGAGGGCGACCTCGTAATGTGGGACAATGCGAGCGCCATGCACCTCGCGATTTGCGACTACGCACTGCCGGAGCGCCGGCTGATGCACCGCACCACCGTCATTGGGTCAGAGCCGTTTTAGTTCACCTCGCCGCGGCGGCGAAGCGCGGCATGACCTCGCGGGCGAAGAGGCGCATCGAGGCGAGGGCGGGGGCAAACGCCATCGTATTGAAATTCACCTGCAGCGAGGCGTGCTCGAAACCGCCGAACTCGTCCTGGAGGCGAGCAATCGTCGCGGCGATCTCGTCGGGGGAGCCGACCCAGGCCGCCCCCGATTCCATTTGCTCGGCGGCATTGGACGCGCGCAACCCGGCGATCACTTTGTCGTAGCCGGGATAATCCTGCGAGGTCCGGCCGTCGAGCCAATCCGAGGCGGCCTCGGCCAGGGATTCGAGGTAGCGGTCGATCAGCGGCGAGGCGACGGCGCGGGCGCTCGCGCCGTCAGGCTCGCAATAAAGGTGAAAGGCGAGCATGACCTCGCCTTGGCCGGGATGCCCGGCCTTCTTCCAGGCCGTGCGATAGGCATCGAGCAGCGGGCGCATCTTAGCGGCGACAAATGCGATCCCCATCACCGAATAGCCCATCCGCCCGGCGAATTCGAACGAGTCCAGGGTGGTCAGTGCGGCGACATAGAATTTGGGCCGGGGAAGCTGCGTCGGGCGGGGGAGGGAAGTGGTGTTCTCGATCGTGTGAAATCGGCCGCGATGGCTGACATTCTCGCGCGTCAGCAATAAATCGACCTGCTCCAAACCTTCGCGAAACCGGGCCACCGACTCGTCGGGCGAGCGGCCAAAGCGGCGGAATTCGTGCGGCAGAAACGCCCGCGCGAAGCCGACATCGAGCCGACCCCGGCTCAAGGCGTCGAGCATGGCGATCTCGCCGGCGAGCTTCAGCGGGTGGTTGAAGGCCGGCAGCACCGCGCCCGTCACCAGCCGCGCCCGCCTGGTGCGCTGCGCCGCCGCCGCGAGAAAGACGATCGGGTTGGGGCTGTAGCCGCCGTAATAGTGAAAATAATGCTCGACGATCCGGATATGGCTGTAGCCGAGCCGGTCGGCTTCCTCGGCGAGATCGAGCGCCTCGGAGAAATAGGATTCCGCCGATTTCTCTTCCGGCCGCACATCGGGGAAAAACTGTACGCCGAACTGCATCGGCTACTCCGGGCGGAAATGCGGCGGCGGACTGCGCCCGGCGCAGGATAAAGCCGGCCGCCCGCCGGTCAAGCATGCCCGAGCGCGCGGCGGTATGGAGAGCGGGTAGTCGGTGCCAAACCCGTTGGCGAAGGCCCGCCGGGAGCCCTTGCGGGCCTGCTCCGGCTCGGTGAAGTAATTGGAGAAATCGGTCCTGACCAGCTTCCCGCGCGACCCGCGGGAAGCTGCCCGGCCTCCCGAGGCGGGACGGCGCCGCTTCTCGGTCTGCCCCTGCCCTACGCTGTGTCGCTGCTCATCAGCAGATAACCGATGGGATTGCCCTCGTCGTCGGTGCGGCGGGTGACGACAACGCCGGCCGCGAAAAGCCGCCCGTCATCGTCGCCGTGCTCGCAGTCGCCCGCGGCCGATCCCTCCTGGTAGGCGCTCGCCAGCAATTTCTCGACCGCGCCTGACTCGGGAACCGCCGGCGCGTGATGTCTCCCCCCGTTCCGGTCGCGCCCCGCGCCACTGGCTCTCCTCACCTTGACTGGCATTTCCGCCCCTTTCCACACAAGTTACAACCCAGGAGATAGCCTGGCGGAGCCATCTCGTCCTGGTACTTGTGATTCTTATATCATGAATTGCGGATGCTACCAAAGATTGTATTTTTTATATTCGATATAGCGCTGCGGAATCGGCGCCCCGGGAGGCGCCGCGGGGTCGGATAAGCCCGCGGGGGAGCGGGTCAGCGCACCGCCAGGTCGCGCACCGTGGCGCCGAACGAGGCCTGCGGCTGCGACGGCAGGGCCGCGAGTTGGCGTTCGCGCGAGCGCACGCAGCCAAGACTGGTGGAACGGACCGCCCGCCAGGTCCGTGCCCGCTTGAGGGCGGCGAGCAGGCACTGGTCGAAGACGGTATATGTCCGGTCTGCCTGACAGCCGAAGGACGGCCGGCTGGCCCGCGCCGCCGACAGGATGATCCGGTTTGGTGCCCGCATCGTGCTCCCGACAAACGCACCGCTGTAGCAGCTGGAGACGATAACCACCGTCGGCGCGGTGCGGCAGCCCGCCGACAGGGCCCGCGACAAGTCGTCAGGCTGTAGAAAATCCTGATGGTAGGCCAGCCACACACCCTCGCCCCGGCTCCCATGCGAGCTGATAAAGATAAGACACCCCTCGCCGGGCCGCGGTTCCAGCGCCGCGATCCGGGCGAGGATATGCGTGGCGGATGCCGGCTCGAGAGTCGGATCGCTCGGCCGAGGGTTGGCGCTCAGGCGATGAATGTCGCTGCTCGGGACGCCCTGCGAGCCGAGCCAGCGAGCGAACGTGTTGACCGCATTGTCGAACACCGGCTGGGCATCGTCGCCGGCGACGAGCACCGCCTGCCATCCGGGTGCAGGTCCGGCGCTGAGCGCCTGCCCGCAGCCGAGCCACAGGGCCGCGAGCAGATAGAGGCAGCGAGCGAGACAGGACGGCATCGATCGCATTATGGCACCGTCGCGGCCAGTGCGTCCAATGGCGCTCACGCTCTTGTGGGGGATGGCGCGATGGCCATCCGATGCCTCTCGTTGCCAATTGACACGGACCGTCTCGCGCCCGAGAAATCGAGCGGGCAGATGCGATCACGGGCGCTTTGCGCTATGGTGATCGTGATTAGCCAATCAGTGTTGGCGCGAACTTGCATAGGACCGGTCATGGAGCTCGGCGAAAGGCTGATCGCAAAGGGTTTGGCGAGCGCGGCCGACATCGAAGCGGCGCTCGCCCGTCAGGTTACCGATGGCGGGCGATTGGGCGACAACCTGATTGCGCTCGGGGTGGTGACGGCTGACCAGATCGCCTCGATCGTCAACGCCGCGCCGGCGATCCCGACCTCGATCGAGGATAGCGGGGTGTCCGAGCGCACCCTCTTGCACCTGATGCTCAAGTTCATGCACGCCGAAGCAATCGAGACGGTCCTCGTTCTTTCCGACCGGATGAAGCTGCCGCGCGCGCTAGTCGGCAAGCTTATCGAGGAAGCAGTTCGCCAACGGTATATCGGGGCGACCGGCGCGACCAGCGATCTGGCGCTGTCGACCCATTATTCCCTGACCGAACAGGGCCGCAACGCGGTCCGCGAAGCGCTCGAACAGAACGTCTATATCGGGCCGGCGCCGGTATCGCTGGTCGCCTATCGTGAACAGATCGAAAAGCAGCGCATCACCAACGAAGTCATGAAGGAGGCGCAGCTCCGCGAGGGCTTTTCCGGTCTGGTCGTGCCGGAAAATATGATTCGCCGGCTGTTGCCAGCGATCAACGCGGGGCGCAGCGTGCTGTTGTACGGGCCGCCCGGCAACGGCAAGACGACGCTGTCGACGCGCATTGCCGGCCTCTTCAAGGATCCGGTTTACATCCCCTATGCCTTCGAGGTCAGCGGTCAGATTATCAAGGTCTTCGACGTCCAGATTCATCAGCCGATGCATGCGCCGGAGCCGGCCCACGCGCCGCCCCCCGGATTGGGGCTGCACCGCGAAACCCACGATCAGCGCTGGGTTCCCTGCCAGCGCCCGGTGGTGATGGCCGGGGGCGAAATGACGATGGACATGCTCGAATTGCAGTTCAACCTGGAAGCCAAGTTTTACGATTCGCCACTCCACGTCAAAGCACTCAACGGGATGTTTTTGATCGACGATTTCGGCCGCCAGAGATTTCCCCCGAACGAACTGCTCAATCGCTTCATCGTGCCGATGGAGAGTCAGATCGACTTCATGAAGCTCAACACCGGGGCGAACTTCACGCTGCCCTTCGATGTGCTGCTGATGTTTTCGACCAATCTGGACCCCTCCGATCTGATGGATCCCGCGTTTCTTCGTCGTATCCAATATAAGATTCAAACATTTGGGCCAAATCGCGACGATTTCCATCGGATATTTACTGCAATTGCAAAATCTCGAGGGTTGACATTTGATGAAGAAGTCTTTGATTATGTGATAAAGATGTTATCGTCGTATGGACTAGCGAATTATCAGCCGGGGTTCATCTGCAATCATGTACTCGAAACCTGCAAATCGTTCGGTCTTGCGCTGCATATCACCAAAGAACTGGCCGGCGAAGCAATGGCGAACCTCTATGTCGATATCGAGGAAAAGCTGATAGCCGAGGAGGCCGGCTCCCACTAACCATGGACCTGCGCGCTACTGGGCGACCCAGCCGCCGTCGATCGAGAGCGCGGCGCCGGTAATCGTCGAGGCGGCCTCCCCGCACAGAAAGACCGCGAGCGCGCCGATCTTTTCGGGCGTCGTGTAGTCGAGCATCGGCTGCTTCTCGCGTACCAGGTCCTCGCGCGCCTCGGCGACCGGGATACCCTGAGCTTGCGCGCGCGCCGCGATCTGCTGCTCGACGAGCGGCGTCAGCACCCAGCCCGGGCAGATCGCGTTGCAGGTGATGCCGTCATTGGCGCTCTCGATCGCGGTGACCTTGGTCAACCCGACGAGGCCGTGCTTGGCGCTGACATAGGCGGCCTTGTCGCCGCTGGCTACGAGGCCGTGCGCCGAGGCGATATTAATGATCCGCCCCCACCGCCGCGCGATCATCAGCGGCAGCACAGATTTCGAGGCGTGAAACGCCGCCGAGAGGTTGATCGCGATGACCGCGTCCCAGCGCTCTTCCGGGAAGTCGACGATCGGCGCGACATGCTGGATCCCGGCATTGTTGACGAGGATATCGACCGAGCCGCACTGGCGCACCGCCTCGGCGACGAGACCACGGATCTCGGCGGGCTTGGCCATGTCGGCCACGAGGTAGATCGCGCGCACCCCATGCCGCTCGGCGAGGCCGGCGCGCAGGCCCTCGATCGCCGCGGGATCGCCAAAGCCGTTCACCACGATGTCGCAGCCTGCGGCGGCCAGGGCATCGGCGATGCCGAGCCCAATCCCGCTCGTCGAGCCGGTGACCACCGCGGTCTTGCCCTTCAACATCAGCTTCCTCCATGACGATTGGGCGCGGGCATCTGGTCGACGAGGCTGCCGAGAAAGCCGAAATAGGTGATCCCGGCCAGCGCGGCCGATAAACCGACCGCCAGCGCCATCGGCACGGCGGTGCGATCGTAGAGCGCCCCGACCACATAGCCAATAAGGCTGCCGCCGGCGGTCTGCAGGCAGCCGATCAGCGACGAGGCGAACCCGGCCATGCGCGGCACCGGCTCCATCGCCGCGGCGATCGCGTTCGGCGAGACCATCCCCATCCCCAGGATATAGATCAGCATCGACCCGACGATCCCGGCCACCCCACCGAGGCGAAAGACCGCACAGGCGCTAATCGCCGCCCCGCCAATGAGGATCAGCGCGACGCCGAAACGCAGGATCCTCGCCGGCGCCAGCCGGCGCACCAGGCGCGTATTGATCAGCGCGCCGGCCATCAGCGCGAACGCGGAGAGACCAAACAGATAGCCGAACCGGTTGCTGGCCACCCCGAACACTTCGATAAACACAAAGGGCGACCCGGAAATATACGAAAAAAGACCGCAGAAAATGAAGCAAACGAGAAAGGTGTAGCCGACGCAGGCCCGCCGTGTTCCGAAGTCGACGAGGTGACGCAACAGCTCGCTCGGGCGGGTCGCGCGATGGTCGCGCCAGGGAATGCTCTCCGGCAGGCCCGACCAGGTCGCGGCGAGGATGGCCATCCCAATGACAGCGAGCAAACCGAAGATCGCGCGCCAATGCACGAGCAACAGATAGCCGCCGATCAGCGGTGCCAGGAGCGGCGCCACCGCCATGACGAGCGTCATATAGGAGAGGATCTGGACGCCGCGGCGGCGCTCGTAGAGATCGCGGACCACGGTGCGGGCGAGGATCGGCCCGGCGCAGGCGCCGACCCCTTGCACCAGCCGCCACAGCACGAGCTCCCTGATGCTGCCGCTCAACGCGCAGCCGACCCCGCCGGCGGCGAACAGCGCCAGGCCGAAGAGGAGCGGCGGCCGGCGGCCGAAACGGTCGGCGATCGGACCATAGAACAATTGGCTCACCGAATAGCCGGCGAGGAACATGCTCAAGGTCAGCGCCGCCTGATCGGCATTGACCGCAAACACCGCCGCCAGGGTCGGCAGGGCCGGCAGGCTCATATCGATCGACAGCGCGGTCATGCCGGTCAGGGCGCCGAGCAGGATGACGAGCGAGCGGGAGTGCGGCTGCAACATGACGCCCGATGATGCCGGAACCTGCCCTGTCGGTCACGCGGGTGGCGGAACGCCGCACAGCTCGGCATTTGCATCCTCTGCCGCTAGGGGCTAATCAAGCCCGATGCCGCCCAAACGCAACCCGCTCAATCTCAACCCGCTGCAGCTGAAGACCCTCACCTTGCTGCAGGAGCTGGCGCGCATCGCCGGGAAACCCGCCACGGAGGACGAGGCGGGCGGCCTAGCGATCACCCAATTGCCGGATCCGCATGGCGACCATTTCCACCTCGGCGAGGCGGTCGTCGCCGCGCGTGACGCGACCGGGCTGCGCAATGCGTCGGTGTGGGCCGCGCTCGAGCGCAAGGGCCTCATTCGCCCAAAGCTGCCCGAGGCGGTGATCCTGACCGCGCTCGGCCAGGAATACGATACCGGGCTGCGCGACCAGATACTCCATACCGCCGGCCACTGAGGGGTCGCGGCCTACCGGGCGACCCTCTACCAGACAAAACCGGCGGCGACCGCGATCGGGTTCGCCCCGCTTTCGCGGATCACGGCGGCGATCTTGTTGCGGTCGGGCGTCCCCTCAGCGGTGGTGAATTCGGCGGCGTGGATGCCGCCGGCGATCAGCAGGCTGTCGATACCGGCCCGGGCGGCGCCGGCGATGTCGGTGCGCAGGCTGTCGCCGATCGCGAGGATGCGGTGGCGCTCGGCGATGCCCAAAAGCGCGAGGCAGCTGTCATAGACCGAAGGATAGGGCTTGCCGTGCCAGCGCACCCGGCCGCCGAGCGCCTCGTACTCTTCGGCAATCGCGCCCGCGCACAGCGCCATCCGGCCGGCGTGGTTCACAACGAGGTCGGGGTTGGCACACACCATCGGCAAGTCGCGCTTGCGCGCCGCCTCCAAGAGCGGCCGGTAATCCTCGTGCGTGTCCTCCCACTCGGCCGGGCCGGTGTTGAGGATGAAATCGGCCTCGTCCGGGGTATCGACGAAATCGAGGTCGAGATCCTCGCGGATTTCCAGGTCGCGCTCGGAGCAGATATGCAAACAGCGCCGCCCGAGCGCCGCGTAGAACGGATCATCGCGCCGCGCGAGGTGCTGCCAGGCTTCTTCGCCGGACGACATGACCCCATGATAGAGCCCACTCGGCACGCCGATTGCGGCGATGCGGCGCACGACATCGTCGGTGCGGCGCGGCGCATTCGACAACAGCACGACCCGCTTCTTCGCCGCGATCAGGCGGCCCATGCAGTCGAGAACGCCGGGAAAGGGCGCAGTCCCATCATGCACCACGCCCCACAGATCGAGGATGAAGCCGTCGTACCCCGGCGCCAGCTCACGCATGCCGTCGATCAGGCGGAGTGTCATATTGCCCTGTCGGATTCGTCCGCAACCGCGGCAAGCTTAGCATGGTCAGCGCCGACCGCGTCGGCAACCGAAGCAAAGCCGTCCCGGCGCAAGAGGTCGGCCAGCTCGGTCTTGATCTGGCCGAGCAGCGCCGGGCCGGCGAAGACGAGCGCGGTATAAAGCTGCACCAGCGCGGCGCCGGCGCGGATCTTGGCATAGGCATCGGCGGCGCTCGCCACCCCGCCGACCCCGACCAGCGGTAATCGGCCTTGCGTCAATCGGTAGATTTCGCCGAGGAGCGCCGTCGATGGTTCGAACAGCGGGCGCCCGCTGAGGCCGCCCGATTCCCTCGCGTGCGGACTGAGCAGCCCCGGTGGGCGCGCCACCGTAGTATTGGCGACGACGATCCCGTCTATCCCGGTGGCGAGCGCGACCGCCGCGATGTCGACGCGCTCCTCGGTCGAGAGGTCGGGGGCGACCTTGACGAGCAACGGTACGGACGCCCCGGCCTCGACCCGTGCGGCGACAAGCTGGCGCAGCAGGTTTTCGAGTACCGCGCGGGCCTGCAAATCGCGCAGCCCCGGCGTGTTCGGCGATGACACATTGACGACGAGGTAATCGGCGAGCGCCGCGGTGCGCCGCACCCCCGCGGTGTAATCGGCCACCGCGTCAGCGCTGTCACGGTTGCGGCCGATATTGACCCCGACAATCCCGCGGCGGCGGCGCGCCTGGAGCCGGGCGACGAAACGATGGAGGCCGCCGCTGTTGAACCCCAGGCGGTTGATCATCGCCCCGTCCTCGTCGAGGCGGAATACCCGCGGCTTCGGGTTGCCCGGCTGCGGCCGCGGAGTTACCGTGCCGGTCTCGACAAAGCCGAAACCGAGACCGAGCAGCGCATCGGGCACACGTGCGTCCTTGTCGAACCCGGCGGCGATCCCGATCGGGTTGGGAAAATCGCGCCCCCAGAGGCGCTGCGCGAGGATCGGCGGGTCGGGGGTGCGGGCCAGGCCGCCGAGCCCGGTGGCCAGCGCCATCAAAGTCAGACGGTGCGCGCTCTCGGGCGGCAATGCCCGCAATATCGGGCGAACGAGGGCGTAGAAAACGGGCACAGGCTCAGGTCAGCACCAGTTCGGCGGTGCCCAGACCCTCGACCTCGACCACCGCCCGGTCGCCGCGCAAGGGGAACTGGATCGGCACCATGCTGCCGGTCATGATGACCGTGCCACGTTTGAGCGGTGTTCCTTCGGCGGCCCGCTTGTCGGCGAGCCAGGCGAGCGCGTTCAAGGGATTGCCCATCACATCGCCGCCGTGGCCTCGCCCGATCTCTTTTCCGTCGATCGTCAGGCGCGCGCTCAGTTGCGCGAGGTCGAACCGGCGCCAATCGGTAACCGGCGGCGCCAGCACCACGCCGGCATTCCACACATTGCCGGCGACCATCGCCGCCGCGCCGAGGCGCTTATAGTCGTGGCGCAGATCCTCGAGCAGCTCGATCGCCGCCATGCAGCTTTCGACCGCGCGAGAGACGCGATCTGGATCACCGCCTTGCGGTAGATCCTCGCCGAGCCGCACCGCGATCTCGGTTTCGATCCCGAGCCGGCAATAATTCCCCACAGCAAGCTCGGCGCGGCCGTGATGCACCTCGCCGGCGAAAATCGCGCCGTAGACCGGTTCGCCAACACCGCACAGCTTTTGCATGATCGGCGTCGTCAGCCCGATCTTGTAGCCGGCGACGGGGCCGCGCCCGCTCTCACTCTCGATATCCTCGAAGACCTGGCGGATCCTATAGGCCTCGTCGAGGTCCGCGGGCATCAGTTCGGCCGGCAGGATGTCGATCTGCCGCCGCTCGCGGAACAGCCGCGCAACGCCCTCGGCCTTCTGCCGGATGTCGTGTTCGGCCAATTCATCGCTCCTATTTTCACCACGAAGTGCCTCCGTGGTTAATCTACCGCCGTCCGCGCAGTTCGCCGCGGATGATCTTGCCGGTCGCGGTCAGCGGCAATTCGTCGACAAACACGACTTCGCGCGGCGCCTGGTACCAGGCGAGCCGCTTGCCGACAAAGGCGCGGATCTCGTCCGCCAGCGCCGGGTCCGACGTGGCTTCGGGCCGCAGCACGATGAACGCGCGGACAATCTCGCCGCGCACCGGGTCGGGGCATCCGACCGCTGCGGCCATCAGCACCGCGGGGTGCTTCATCAGGCAATCCTCGATGTCGGTCGGGCCGATGCGATAGCCGCCGCTCGATATCAGATCGTCCTTGCGGCCCTTGTACCAGATGTAGCCCTCGGGATCCTGGATCGCGACATCGCCGGTCAGGCACCAGTCGCCGGCAAATTTCGCCGCGGTCGCTTGTGGGTTGTTCCAATAGCCGAGGAACATGACGGGGTCGGGCCGGCTGACCGCTATGATGCCGGTCTCGCCCGCTGAAACCGGCTCGCCTTCGGCCGAGACGACCGTGACCCGGTGCCCGGGGATCGCCCGTCCCATCGAGCCCGGGCGCACCGGAAACAGCGAGGCGCAATTGCCGGCGAGGAGGTTGGCCTCGGTCTGGCCGTAGAACTCGTTGACCGCTACCCCCAACGCCTCGCGCGACCAGGAGAGGATGTCCTGCCCAAGCGCCTCGCCACCGCTCGCCACCGAGCGCAGATCGAGGCCGAAGCGCTGGCGCGGCGAGGACACCGGCCGCATCATCTTCAGCGCAGTCGGCGGCAGGAAGGCGTTGCGCACGCCGTGCCGGCCCATCAGCGCAAACGCGTCCTCAGGGTCGAACTTGGCGGCGCGGTGCGCCAGCACCGGCACGCCGAAATAAAGGCTCGGCAGCAAGACGTCGAGGAGCCCGCCGATCCACGCCCAATCGGCCGGGGTCCAGTAGAGATCGCCCGGCTGCGGGAAAAAATCGTGCGGCAATTGCACCCCGGGCAGATGCCCAAGCAGCACCCGGTGGGCATGGAGCGCGCCCTTGGGCCGGCCGGTGGTGCCCGAGGTGTAGATGATCAGCGCCGGGTCATCCTTTGCCGTGTCGGCCGGGGTGAACGCATCGCGTGCGCGCTCCAGCGTTGGCCAGAACAAGCGGTTCCCCCCGCTATCGCCATCGACGACCAGGATCGTCGCCGGCTCAGAGAGGCCGCTCGGGACTTTCGGCAGATTGTCGCCATCGGTGATGAGCGCCCGAGCGCCGCTGTCGGCGAGGCGATGCAGGAGCGCGTCGGGGCCGAACTGGACAAAAAGCGGCACCGCCACGGCACCGAGCTTGTAGATCGCCAAATGCGCGATCGCGGTCTCCGGCCGCTGCGGCAGTAACACCCCGATCCGGTCGCCCCGCCGAATGCCAAGCCCGCTGAGCGCGTTGGCGCAGCGGTTGGAGAGAAGCTTCAGATCGTCGAAGCTGAAGCGTTCGACCGTGCCGTCGGGCGCCTCGTAGATGAGGGCGGTGCGGCCCGCGCCGGTGGCGTGCCGGTCGCACGCCGCGACGCCGATGTTGAAGCGCTCCGGCACCTCCCAGCGGAAGCCGCCGTAGACCTCATCGTAACTGCTGCCGCGTTTAAGCACGGCGGCAATCCTAGCCCCGTTTTGGGAGAAGGCGCGAGGGTTGCGTCGCGAGAAGCTTGCTGAGCGTGACGCCGGTCATGCGATGGCGTCGCGCTTGTGTCAGGAGCGCGACCAGCCGCTCGGCCGCCTTATCGATCGGCAAGCCCAGCGGGCGGATGCTGGAGAGGCAGTTGCGCGCCGCGTCGAGGGTTCCCGGCGCGGGTTGCCAGGTGACATAGACCCCAAGCGAATCCGCGGCGCCGAGCCCCGGCCGCTCGCCGATCAGCACCGCCGCGATGTCGGCGCCCAAGAGGCCGCCGATCTCGTCGCTGATCGCGACACGCCCACCCTCGACGACCGCGATTGGGCCGACACGCAGCGCCGGGTCGAGCCGGGCGAGGGT
>JBARKH010000082.1:0-19249 GCA_049801295.1 Allostellaceae bacterium
AGGAGGCGCCCTACAAGGACGAGTTCGACGAGTGGCTGGCGCGCATCGTCTGCTACGCCTTCTCATTGCCGCCGACCGCCTTTACCCGCCAGATCAACCGCGCCACCGCCGAGACGGCGCAGGAATCCTCGCTCGCCGAGGGTCTATGGCCCCGGCAGAGCGGTCTCGCTAGCTGCGCCGCCGCTGCGCGCGGTTGAGAAAGCCTGAAAACACGCAAACGTCCAAGTGCGGCCGAGTTTCGGCTGCGCGCCCTTCTCAGCACCCTAAATATCCCGGTAACTGACGGTAATCCCGCCATGACCATCTCCCCACGCCGCCTCCGGGCCGCCTTCTTTCTAACCGCGATCGCCGTCACCGTGAGCCCCCCGATGGGCTTGATCGGCCGCGCGTCGGCGCAGAGCAACGCCGTCGAAGTGCCGACATACCGCCAACTCGGCGCCACCGAGCGAATGGCTTTGCCTGGCCAGAGCGGTGCTGATTACAGCGCCAACGCCCCCCCGCTCGCCGGTCTAACCTTGCTCGCGACGATCCCGGCGCCATCGGTAGCGCGGCTCGGTGGCGTCATCGAGGCGCAATGCACCGCGGGCCTTGTGGTCGCGCTCGACGATCAGGCGGGCAGTCTCACGCCGACGCTGATCGTGCTCGCTGGACCATCCGCGGCAGGCGGCCAAGGCGGCTCGCTTGACCTGGCGGGGATGCCGCACACCGGGCGCATCCGGATCTACTCGAGCTCATCGAGCTGCCAAATGGCGGCAAGGGCATGGTGATGAAGACAATCCGCCGGAAGACGCACCCCTGGCTCGCGGCACTGGCGGCGGCGACGGCGGTGCTCGCGCTGTCGGTGTCAGCTTCCGATGCCCGCATCGACGGGCCTACTGGGATGCTGACGAACGCCGCGAATGCGGTGCTGCCCGCTGCTCAGAATAATCTCGGGCTTCCGGTCACGGTAAACTCCTATGGCGCGAAGTGCGACGGCGCCTCGTACACGGATGACGGGGCGATAGCGGCCGGCTCAAATCAATTCACCTCGGCGAACATCGTGGCCGCCGACGCCGGAAAGACCATCCTCGTCGCCAACGCCGGCGGCACGCTGTCGATCAATAATTTCAACACGAAGAATGCCATCGCCGCAGCCGGCACCGGCTACAACGTCAACGACACGATCACGCTGGCCGGCGGCACCGGCACGGCGGCGGTCCTGAAAGTCACCACCACCGGCGGCGGCGGCACCGTCACCGGCTACAGCGTGCAGGGCTTTGGAGCTTATACCGTCGCCCCCGCGAACCCGGTGGCGCAGGCCTCGACCTCGGGCAGCGGCACCGGCTTTACCGTCAACATCGGCTGGTTCGGTGCGCCGCTGGTTACGACAATTACCAGCGTATCGGGGACGACGGCGACGCTGGCAACGACCGCAACCGCGACGCTCGCCGCGGCCTCGGGCACGAACAGCTATTGGCTCGTCGGCACCGACGACACCGCGGCGATCCAAGCGACGATCAATGCCGCCGAAGTGGTCTCCGCGCCGCCCGCCAACTCGGTCGTCAGTTTCCAGGGCGCGGGGCAGAACTGCCTCATATCCTCAACCCTGTCGATCACCGGCAATGGTGTGTCGCTGGCCGGCAATGGGATCGCCCAGAACGGAAATTTCCCGCACTACAACTACCTCTCCAGCATGACCGAACCCAGCCCCGGCACGACGCTCGTTTGGGCCGGCGCGTCGAGCGGCGTCATGCTCAGCCGCGAACCGGCCGCCGCCAGCCCGCCCCTGCAAAGCGGCGGGATCGAAGGCATTGGCTTCGCCTGCGAGAGCCTTGCCGCGACCGCGATCAAGATCGCCAGCGCCAACAAGGGCGAATATCCCCACCTGCGGTTAGAGAACTGTATCGGCAACACGCTCGACCTGGAGGACAGCGCCAATCCCCCCACGGCCATCGACACTGGCACGCAGCAAAATCACTTTGGCGAGATCACGATCGCCAGCAAAACGCCGCTGACGCAATCGGCGGTCGGCGTGATGATGAACGGCGGTTCGGGCCGGGGCAACACGAGCGGCAACATTTTTGATAATCTGCGCGGCTCCGGTATCGTGGGCCAGTTGCTCGACTGCAAGGATGCCGACTCCAACTGGTTCGGGCATGTCTGGGGCGGTACAGTCACTCTCGATGCCGGCGGCGCAGCGCCGGGATGCTTCTCAAATTATTTCGTCTCCGTCGAGCCTGGGGCAAATGGTACGGTTTACGCGCGCGGCACCGAGACCGGGACGCCGGCATCGCTCAACAACTTTATCGCTGCCTACGCCACCAACAACGGCGGCCCATCCGAGCCGACCTGCGGAACGGCCGCCCACCTATCTTGGGGGAAGCCTGAAAGTGGGGAGATCAACACCTGTTCGGGAAAGATTTCCTTCCCCACCGGCATTACCTCGGCGGGTCCAGTCGCGCTCTCCGGTCTCTCGGCCGGCACGCAGTTGTCGTGTCTCGGGCTTGACGCGAGCAACAATCTCGTCACGGCGGCCTGCGGCGCCGGCGGCATGACGACGCTGCCAAACACCGACATCTATGTCGGCAACAGCTCGAATGTGGCGACCGCGGTCGCGCTGTCGGGCGATTGCACGATGGCGAACACCGGCGCGATCACCTGCACGAAGATCAACGGCGATGCCAATGTGGCCTTTCTGGATGTCGCGCATAGCTTTACCAAATCGCAGCGCGGCATGCCGGTCAATACCGCGATCTCGACCGCGACCTTCACGCCCAATTTCGACAACTCGCAGAACTTCGAGATTGATCTGACGAGCGCCTGCCCTTGCACGCTCGCGAACCCGAGTACGTCGCTCGTCGCCGGGCAGTCCGGCATGATCGAAATCCACCAGGACGGCACCGGCTCGCGGACGATCGGCACCTGGGGCACCGACTATCAGTATGCGGGCGGCACCAGCACGATCACGCTGTCAACGACGGCGAGTGCCATTGATTACCTGCCCTACTACGTCAACAACGCAGCGACCGGCATCGTGCTGGGAACGCTGCTCAAAGCACCGGCCCACTGATGCGTACCTTCGTTGCAGTGCTGATCGGCCTCGTTTTGTGGGGCGCGGTTGCGCTCGCGCAGATCATGCCGGGGGCATCGTTCGTGCAGGGAACCGCGTCCGGTGCCAGCTACGTCGGCCCCGGCGACACCACTTCATGGACGGCGTGGTATGGGCTCAGACCCTACAAGGCGTCGTTTGCCGGCTCGTCGTCGCATCCGGGGGTCAACATCACCCGCACTTCGGATAGCCATACCTGCGACCTCTTAACGAGCACGACAACGGGGCTCGGCAACACGGTCAACTGTTCACCCAGTGGCGACAACGGACAATCGGCGGCATCGTTTTGTGCTGCCACGACCTGCATTCCTACCATTGGCACCGGCTGGTATGACCAGACCAAAAATGGCGCCTGCACCGGCAGTTGCGATCTGACGGCTGGCTGGTCGGGAACCCAATTCCAACTCACCCTTACTGGCGTCAACGGGCTGCCCGGTCTGCAAACCAGTGCCAATCCGGGTTTTATGCAGACAGCTTCGGGCCACAATTTCACCCCGTCGGCAGCAGTTGTTTCGATGACCGGCGTGACCTGCCGGACCTCGGGAACGCAGGAATTCCTGATCGTTCAGACCAACGGGGCGCAGAACCGGATCAAAGAGCTAAGCAATGCCTCGCCAATAGTTTTCGGTACGTTTGGCGGAACAAGCGGCTCCGTCACCGAAAACAGCAACGACACGACCTGTCATTCGGTAATTGGCGTCGTCGGCAGCGGCACGGGCAATTCGTCCATTACGATCGACGGCAGCACGACTACGGGAACAGTGACCGGAAACACGACCGCCGGCCGGCCGATCATCCCACAGAATAACGGCGTCAACACTATACTGATCGGCGAAGCCGGCTTTATCGACAATGTGGCGTGGTCGGGATCGACGATCGCCAGCGTCTACGGCAACCAGAAATCGTTCTGGGGCACGCCGTGAGCACGGTTCTGCACGGCCGGTGCTCCAAGAGGGAAGCTGCGCAAGTCTGCCCGCAATTAGGTCATTTATTTTCTATTCGTCTTAGTATAAATATTATAATAGCCGTTAATGTTCTCCCATAGTTTTTTTCTGGTGTTTCGGCCTGGAGATGTCGTCATAACGAAGAACTCCGTGGTTTGAAAAGCACCTGGATCATTGCCGTGACTATCAGCGCCGAAGCTCGTTAATTTCCAGTTTCTGCTGCCTATATTGAGGGATACAGGGAAAAGCTGACTGGCTACAAGCTTGCCGTTAACAAAAATCCCTACCCCCGTCTTATTATCGGCGAGGCCAACTTCACACATAATAAATATGAATTGTCCGAATGGGACACCCCGAGAACCCAATGATACAGGTACGGAATACGATTCCCCGTAAATATCCTTGAGGGATAGCAAAAATTTATCCTCGGCGGTAAGATACACGGAAACGGCCGCCCCTTCCGGATCTAATGCCTCAAATAAGAACTTTCGCCTGAGCGCCGGGGTATCCAACAACCTAATTACGGCGCCGAGGGAAAAGCCCGGCATTGGAGTTTGGAAGAAATTACCGGAAACTATGCTATTTTCTTTGGCTTCAATCCAGTATAGAGCGGCAGGGGTTACTCCGAAAATAGCCAGAGATGCAAACGCGCCGGCCAGTACACGCAGGCCCGAGCCGGCAGCCGACGCTCGTAAATCTTGCAATAGCCATAAGAAAAAGGCTATCGCTAACAGTATGGCTGAAAAAACAAAGCAAATTCGAGCGATCCAGAACTCAGTGCTCGTAGTAGCCGCAAAAACGGCTCCTACTCCGATACTGAGAAGCGCGAGGTATATCGCGAAACAGATCGCGCTTGGTTTCCGCGACTGCATGGATGATGCCTGAACGGGACTGAGGTGACCAGACTGTGAGCCTAATGCGCATCGACGCCGGGTATTGTCAACACCCGGCCCAACCAAGCAGCAACGATCACCGCGTTTGGGAGAAGCTATGGCTCTGCAGCGCTGCTCTCGGAGCGCCGACAGCAAAGGCCGGCGTGGGCTGCTGAAGCGACGACCTGACCTGCACGAATCGGGAGACGATTGATGCGCTTTTACTGGCCGATCGCCAAGGTCGATGCCGAGCAACGCATGGTGTGGGGCTATGCCTCGACCGAGGCCGAAGACGACCAGGGCGAGACCGTCACGCGCGAAGCTTTGGCGGCGGCGCTCGACGACTACATGCGCTTCGCCAATATCCGCGAGATGCACCAGCCCTCGGCGGTCGGCGTCGCCAAGGAAGCAGCGGTCGACGACAAGGGCCTCTATCTCGGCGCCAAGATCGTCGATGGCGATGCCTGGGAGAAGGTCATAGAGGGCGTCTACAAGGGTTTCTCGATCGGCGGCCGGGTGACCGCCCGCGATCCCGCTGACCGGCGGCTGATCACCGCGCTTCACCTGACCGAAATCTCGGTGGTCGACCGCCCGGCCAACCCGGAAGCGGTATTCGACTGCTGGAAACTTTCCACCGGCCCGGCAACAGGAGGCGGCATGACCCCTATCGCGGCAACAACCGGCGCACCGGTGCAGATCTGGGATTGCGGGATCGCCGGTCACCGCCACCTCGCCAAGGCGGAGGCGGTGGGCTGCCTCGCAGGGCATGACCAAGCGGTCGCCACAGCGGCGGGCGACGACAACGAGAACGTGGTCGAGAGCGCCGGTGACGACCCCCATGGCAACGCCGATTATGCCGATCCGGGCTACCGTCCTGACGCCAAGATGCGCTATCCGATCGACACCGAGCGCCATATCCGCGCCGCCTGGGCCTTTATTCATTTGCCCGGCAACGCGCGCCACTACACGGCGAGCGAGCTCGAGCGCATCAAGGCGCGGATCGTCGCCGCCTGGCGAGAGACGATCGATCGCGACGGCCCGCCAGCGGCCGCATCCGAAGAGGTCCCGGGGGCTGAGCCGACGATCAAAGCGAACGACTCGCCTCTGGCGCAACGGCTGCAAGGGATCATTGCCGAATTGTGCGATTGCATCCGATCGCTGGACGCCGAGGACGGTGCCGACCTCGCCGCGATGGCTAACTCCGACAGTCTGCGCAAGGCGCGCCGTGGGCCTTCAGCCCACGGGCTTGACCCGCGGCCCGATCTCGCGCCCCTTGCCAGCGGCCTTGCCAAGCTCGCCGGCGAGGTCATGCCGCGCCTCGATGCCCTGCAAAAACGCGTCGAGGAAATTGCCCGCACGCCGCTGCCGCCGCAAACGATCGCGCGCGGATTTGCCGGAATCACGAAGCGGGAAGATGGCGGCGGCACGTTCCCATTCGCCGAGGACATCGTCGCCGCGCTCGCGCGAATGAGCGATGAGGAGCGCACGCTCACCTTGATCAAGGCCGCGCATGCCAATCCGATAACGCCTATCGGCCGCCCCGCTGGATTTGCGGCGCGATAGCGCCCGCCGCCTCAACCCCTAACCCGGACCCGGCCCTCACCCTAACCCTCCCCCGCGTGCGGGGGAGGGAAGGGAGGGGGTGCCGGGTTTTTTTATTGCCCGAGCGGAAGGATACACCGATGAACCCAACCCAAGACACGCTCGATCTGGTGAAAGGCGCGCTGCGTACGCCCGACGACCGGATCACCAAATCGATCTCCACCGGCACCGGCCTCGTTGCATTCGATCTGCAGGCGCCGGCCAAAAACCTCTACCCGGTCGTGACGCCTATCCGCAATTCGATAGCGCGGGTCGGCGGCGGCACCGGCACCGCGACCAATTGGCGCCACGTGACGGCGCTCACCGGCTCCGGCTTCGACTCGATGGGCTGGGTCCCGGAAGGTCAGCGCTCCGGCCAGATGTCGTATACGACCGCCTCCAAATCGGCGGCCTTCGTCACGATCGGCGAGGAAGACGCCGCGACCTACGAGGCGATCAGCGCCGGCCGCCATTTCGAGGACATCCAGGCGCGGATGACGTTCCGCCTACTGCAGAAGCTGATGCTGAAGGAGGAGATGGCGATCCTTGCCGGCAACGCCTCCCTGCAGCTCGGCACCCCGACGACGCCGGTGCTGTCGGCCTCCGGTTCCGGAGCGACGCTGCCGGCCGCGACCTATTCGGTCATCGTCGTCGCACTCACGCTCGAAGGCTACCAGAACTCGAGCCTGGCCGCCGGGATCGCCACCACCAAGACGATCAACGGCGCCGACGGCAAAACCTTCGTCTTGGCTGGCGGCTCGTCCAACAAGAGCGCCAACTCGACCCAGGCGGTAACCTTGGGCCAGACCCTCTTCGCCAGCGTCACCGCGAACCAGGGTGCGAGCGCCTATGCCTGGTTTGTCGGCACCGCCGGCTCGGAGACGCTGCAGGCGATCACCACGATCAACAGCGCCAGTTTCGTGGCGCCCTTGACCGGCGGTCAGCAGGCGGTGTCGGCGATCACCGCCGACAATTCGGCCAATCCGAGCTACGCCTATGATGGCCTCCTCACCGCTGCATTGAAATCCGGCTCGAACGCTTATGTCAGCGTTCTGCCGACCGGCACCGCCGGGACCGGCACGCCGCTGACCGCATCGGGCCGCGGCTCGGTCGTCGAGATCGACACGATGTTCCAGCAGATGTGGAACCTCTACCAGGTGTCGCCGACCGTGCTCTATGTCCATGCCCAGGAGCTTAAGAACATCACCAGTAAGGTGCTGTCGAATGCTTCCGGGCCGCTTTTGCGATACGAGGTCGGCACCGATGGAAACCCGTACAATCTGGCCGCAGCCGGCGCGGTGTCGTTCTACTTCAACCCGTACGCGTTGAATGGCGGGTTGCGCATCCCGATCCGCATTCATCCGCGGGTTTCGCCCGGCACCATCATTGGCTTTGCAGACCACTTGCCCGTCCAGTACCAGTCGAACGAGGTGCCGAACGTCGCCGAGATAAAGACCCGGCAGGATTACTACCAGATCGACTGGCCGGTGGTGACCCGCCAGCGACAGGCCGGCGTCTACGCCGAGGAGGTTCTCGCGATCTATGCCCCGTTCGCGATCGGCGTCATCTCCAACATCGGGAATGGGTAGCAGCAATGGCGTTCGGCGACCTCTGCGCTCTTGCCGATGTCAAAGCCTGGCTGCAGACCGGTCAGAGCGCGTTTCCGGATACCGACGACGCGCTCTTGACGCGGCTGATCACTGCGGCGAGCCAGTTCATCCAGAGCTGGCTCAATCGCCAGATTGCGTCGGCTGATTGGCAGGAAGTTCGCGACGGCACCGGCGGACACCGGCTCGCCTTTGCCAACTTTCCCGTCACCGCGGTGCTGTCATTGTCGATCGACGGCGTGGAGATAACGCCGGCGCCGAGCGATGGCGGCTATGACGCGGGGTACGTGTTCAGCCCGACCGAACTGGCGTTGCGCGGCTATGTCTTCACTCGGCGGGCGCAGAACGTGATCGTCAGCTACACTGCGGGGTATGCCGCCACGCCGCCCGAGATCGCGCAGGCCTGCATCGAGCTGGTGGGCCGCCGTTATCGCGATCGCACCCGCGTCGGCGAAGTGTCGCGGGCCCTGGTCGGACGCGAGGCCGTCAGCTTCTCCCCGCAGGACATGAGCGAAGATGTGAGGCTGCTCCTCTCGCAATACCGTGCGCCGGCGCCGGTCTCGGGCTTTGCCCGCCGCCTGGCGGCCACCGCGACCGATCCCGCGCTGATGGTGGCGGCCCTATGATCGCGCGCGAGCCGATCTATGCCGCGCTGTTCGCGCGGGTCGCCGGCGCCGCCGATTTCGTGACGACGGCGCGGCGATTGCGCCACTGGAGCGAATTGACCCCGGCCGAGCAGCCGGCGCTCTTCATGCTTCAGAAGGAGGAGGTTGCGACGGTGCCGACGCTCGGCGCGCCGACGGTGTGGACGCTCTCGGTCGAGCTCCATGTCTACGCGCATGCGAGCGACCCCTATGTCGCGCCGGCGACGGTGCTCAATCCGCTGATCGATAGCGTCGAGGCGGCGCTCGCGCCGGTGCCGGCCACCGGGGTGCAGGATCTCGGCCTGCCCTCGATGGTCCAGCACGCCTATATCGCCGGCAAAATCGAAACCGCCGAAGGGGTGCTGCGCGACCAGGCGGTCGCGATCATCCCCGTTGAAATCCTCTCCCTCTAGCAGGAGTTGATCGATGGAAGAGACCGCCGCTCCCGACATCGCGGGGGCGCCGCCGGGCGTCCCGGCCGCCAAGGCATCGCTCGAGGACATTGTGGAGCTCTGGTGGGCCGATCATTTTCCGGGCTCGCCCGTGGCCCAGGTGACCTCGGCCTGGAACCACGCTTTTGCCGCCAAGGAAGAGCTGAAGCGGCGCCTTTTAAATCTCTCTCGGGGAGTTCTCTGACATGCAGCTCGCATTCGGCGCCGGAGCGCTGTGGGGCAACCGCACGGATGTGACCGGCTCGGGCATCGGCCCCGACCAGTTCGGCATCCTCCAAGACGTGCAGATCGATTGGGACTGGCAGACCAAGGAATTATGGGGCCAGTTCCAGTTCCCGGTCGATATCGCCCGCGGCCAGGGCAGGATCACCGGCAAGGCCAAATTCGCCCGCATCTTCGGCGCGATCTACGGCGATCTGTTCTTCGGGCAGACGCCGGCGACAGGCCAGCTGACCGTTTCCGAAAACGAGGCGGCGACCGTACCGGCGACCACTCCCTACACGGTGACCGTCGCCAACGCCGCCAGCTACGTCGACGATCTCGGCGTGTTCTACGCCACCGGCGCCAGTGCCGGGAACCGCTTTACCCGCGTCACAACGCCGAGCGCGGCCGGGCAGTATTCGGTCAACCTCTCGACCGGCATCTACACCTTCGCCGCGGCCGATGCGAGTGCGTCGCTCTTGATCAGCTACCTCTACAACGTCGCCAGCTCGGGGAAGAAGCTGGTGCTGACCAACCAGTTCATGGGTGTGACGCCGACCTTCAAGGCGACCTTCTACACAACGAAGACGACGCAAAGCGTCCCGGCCGGCCTGGCGATGGTTCTCAACGCCTGCACCGCGACGAAACTGGCGCTGCCGACCAAGATCGACGATTACGAGATCCAGGAATTCGACTTCAGCGCCTTCGCCGATGCCGCCGGCAATATCGGCACGCTGAGCGTCAACGAGTAGCCGCGATGAGCGAAACCGTCAGCCTGGGCGGCCGGCGCTTCGAAGTTCGCCCGTTAAAGCTCGGCCAGTTGCGCGGTCTCCTCGATGCGCTCGACGAGATGACCGGCAAATCGGGGGGCGCCTTGATCGAGGCTGCCGCCAAGGTGGTGACCGCCGGGCTCGCGCCGGCCCAGCCCGACCTCACCCCCGATGCTGTTCTCGATCTCGAAGCCAGCCTCGAGGAACTGAACGCGGCGGTGGCGGCGGTCCTGCGCATCGCCGGGCTGACCCCGATGGAGAACGCCACGGGGGAAGCCCGGCCGGTGGCGAGCCCGGACGAAGTCCCCGGGACCAGCTCGGCGCCGTCTACGGCGCTCTCGCCACCGGCTGTTCTTATCCCTACCGCGTCATCGACGGCATGACGCTGGCCGAGGCCGGGGAAATTTTCGGCTATTGGGAAGAAAATCCGCCGGCGCATCTGATGCTGCAAACGATCGCGCAGATGCTCGGCTGGGCGCCCCGCCCCGCACCCGCGCCGCCAGTAGAGGACATCGCCGCCGCAGCGCCGCCCGGGCTCACGGTGACGCGAGGCGGGGATCTCGGCATGCCGGCGCCCGTGGACCTCGACGCGCTGCGCGCCAAGAACCGGGCGCAGGCCTTCGCCATCGCACGCCGCAACCAAAGCGCCAGAGTCGGCTAACGTCGTTGTCGAGCCGTGTCCGTGCCGGATAACCTCCGGGCGTCTAATCGGCGCGGAGGGACGGCAATGCGGTGGCTGCTTCTCTGCGGGTTGGCCCTCGGGATCACTGCCGGCGCCTATGCAACGTCGGCGATCGCTGCTCCGCCGGCTGACGGGCCGGGGTGTCTCGGCGTCACCGCCGAGGAATGCGTCCGCTGGCTGCGCGCGACGATGACGCTCGACGAGAGCTTTCTTGCCGCCTCGCTGGCGCGCCGCCATCAGGTCGACGTCAACGGCAGGCCGCTCGGGCCCGGGCTGGTCACGATCGACGGCAAGCTGCCGGGTCGGCTCGAGCAGTTCGTCATCCTGCTCCACCTCGGGCCCGACGACAGGGTGCATAGCGTCGAATCGAACCTGCTGCTCAACCTGATCGAAGTGCATACCGAAGAGGTCTACGACCAGAGCGCCCTCTATGACATCGTCTGGCGCCTGGTCGGCCGGCGCTGCCCGGGGATCGCTAAGCTCGAACTTTACCGGTTCTTCGAAAATTCGGTGAAACCCCGGATCACCCATCAACAAGAGGATCTTTCGAGCGGCCTCCATGGGCTGCACCGGATGGTGTCGCATGCCGGCGGCGTGCCGTTTTGCGGTGGCGTCACCCTCGCCTACACCAACCTCCTCCAGTGGCGCGGGGCTGCGAACCCGGCAGCGGCGGCAAAGCGGACGCAGTTTTCCTCGATCGAGCTGCAATAGCCGCACCGCGCATTTGCCAGCCCCCACCGCGGCGGGGGCCTCTTCAGGGCGCGTCTCGCGCCCTTTTTCATTTGAGGTGACACTTGGCCGACGAGGTGCAGATGAGGGTCGGCGCCGATTTGGGCGGCGCGCTCTCGGCGCTCAACGCGCTGAAGCAGGCGGTCACAGGCGCGACCGCGCCGGTGTCGCAACTCAAGACCGCCTTCGCCGACGCTGACGCGGCGATTCAAAGGAGCGGCGCCGCAACCCTCGCCGCGTTCAGGGCGAACCTGCGGGAAATGGTCGCCGAACACGCGATCTCACTGCGGCAGGCGCTCGGCTTCGACATCGAATACACCGCCCAGCGCACTGCCGAGGAACGCGCCCGGCTCGAAGCTGTCCTAGCCGGCGACGCCGCCACCCTTGCCCAGAAATCGGCGAGCTACGGCGAGCTGGTCGAATTGAGTGCGCGTTATTCGGCTCAGCTCGCGCAAGACCAGATGCGCGTCGCCGAGGCCGCGGAGAAAGTCGCCGGGAGGATCGCCCAGTCCTTCAAGGGCGCATTTGACGCGATCGGCCGCAGCCTTGAGAGGGCGGTCACCGACCTCCTGCTGCACAAGGGGACGCGGCAAGACATCGGCAGGCAGCTCTACCAGTCACTGGTCGGCGAGGGTGTCAGCCTCGCGGGATCGACGCTCGGGAAAACCGCCGCCGGGTTCGTGCCGGGCAGCAATCCGGGCGACAGCCTCGGCACCGCGCTCTCGACCTTCATCTCCCACCAGCTCCTGCAGCTGGGCGAACTGGTCACGCACACCGCGCTCCTTTCGGGGATCTTCGGCAACACCGCCGAGACGGCGGTCGCCAGCGGGACCAGCGCGGTCAGCTCCGCATTCTCGGGGGCAAGTGCCGCCGGCGGCATCGTCAGCGCCGGCGCCAACGCCGGCGGCTTCTTCAGCGGGATCGGCAGCTTTTTCGGTGGGATCGGCGCTTTTCTCGGCTTCGCCGGGGGCGGCATCGTGCCTTCGGCCGCGCGCGGCTGGGCCTTGCCCCATTTTGCCGGCGCCACCCCGGCCTTGTTGCACTCGCGTGAGATGGTGCTGCCGGCGCCGATCAGCGAAGGACTCCAGAGCATGATCGCGCAGGGCGGCCCAACTGGAGCCGGCGGCGGCGACATGCACCTGCATTTCCACGGCCCCTCCGACGGCCCGGCGGTCGAGCGCTGGTTCACCGGCCTCATGGCACGCAATCCCGGGGTCGTCCGCAACATGCTGCGCTCGAACGCCCTCACTCCACGCACGATCTGACGAGGCCCCATGACTGCGATCCTTCCGGCGCTTCCCGGCCTTGGCTGGTCGGTATCGAAGGCGCCGCGCTTTGCCACGCGCATTCAGAAGGCGATATCGGGGCGCGAGCTGCGGGTCGTCGACCAGATCTTGCCCGTCTGGATCTGGACGCTGACCTATCCGTTCTTGCGCGACCCTCACGACACGCGGGGGCAGGGCGGCCTCGGCGTCGGCTATGACGAATTGCGCACCTTCGCCGGGTTTTTCCTGGAGCAGCAGGGCAGCTTCCAACCGTTTCTTTTCGACGATCCGACCGACGACACCACCGCCGGGCAGCCGATCGGCACCGGCAATTCGAGCGTGACGGTGTTCCAGCTGGTGCGCAGTTTCGACGGCTTCACCGAGCCGATCGTCGCGCCCAACACGGTCACCGCGATCTATTTCAACGGGGTGCGGCAATCCTCTTCGGGTTATAGCGTCGATCCGGCGACCGGGCTCGTCACCTTTACGACGGCGCCCCCGGCCGGCCAGGCGATCACCGCGGACTTCACCTATTATTTCCGGGTGAGGTTCGCCGACGACACCGCCGAATTCGAGAACTTCATGTACCAGCTCTGGTCGCTGAAGCAATTGAAACTGCAATCGGTGCTGATGTGAGACCGTGTTCGGCGGCCCTGACCAGCTATCTAGACGGCGCGGCGAACCTCGAAGTCGTCCAGGTCGACCTTTACACCTTCGCGCTTGTCAGCGGCGAGGTGTTGCGCTGGTCGGGCGGCGACACGGCGCTGACCATCCCGGCGGCCGGGTTCCCGGTCGGCAGCTTCAACCACGGCGCGCCGCAGACTTTCGCGCTCGGGCCCCGTTTCGGCCGCTCGAAAGTCACTACCAAGATCGGCGTCCAGGCGGCCGAGCTCGATATCGAGATCATCGCCGGCGCCTCGGATCTCGTTGGCACCTTCACGCTCGCCGAGGCGGTGCGGTTCGGGATCTTCGATGGCGCGACGGTCGAGCTCGACCGCTTCTTCGCGCCGCCGCAAGTCACGGGCTCGGGCGCCCTCGACACGAGCCTCGGGTGCCTGTTGTGGTTCTACGGCCGGGTCGCCGATTGCGATATCGGGCGCTCGAAGATCACGATGAAGGTGAAGTCGCTGATGAACCTCCTGGCCGTCCAGCAGATGCCGCGGCGGCTTTACTGCGCGGGCTGCACGCACATCTTCGGCGACGCGATGTGCGGCTTCAACCGGGTCACGGGCACCAACGCGCTCGGCGCGCCAACCGGGTTCGGGCAGGGATCGTTCACCGCGCAGGCCGGGTCGACGCAGAGCCTCATCAATACCGGGATCGCCGTCCATCCCGACTACGTCGAGGGGACGATCACGTGCTCGACCGGGGCGAACGCCGGCTTTACCCGCACGATTTCCACCAATGGCAGCGGCTCGCAGATCGGCGTTGTGCGGCCGTTTCTGTTTCCCGTGGCGACCGGCGACGGCTTCACCATCCTCGTGGGCTGCGACCACACCACGACGCGATGCAATAACGACTTCAACAACCTCCTGCGGTTCGGCGGCTTCCCCTATATCCCGCCACCGGAACAGGCGGTTTGAGCCGATGCCCGAAGCGGGTGCTCCGGTCGACCTCGTGTTCGACCCGCATGTCGCCAACGCCTGTGTCGCCCTGCTGCTGGCGCTGGTCGCGGCGCTCTTTGCCTACCTCCTCGGGTTGCCGGACCAGCGTGGGCGCCGGCGATGAGCGATACGCGCCGCGCCGCGGTTGTCGCCGAAGCCGAGAGCTGGATCGGGACGCCGTTTCATCACGAGGCGCGGGTCAAGGGCGCCGGGGTCGATTGCCTGATGCTGCTCGCTGAGGTCTATGCAAGCGCTGGTGTGGTTGGGCGGGTCGCGGTGCCGCATTACCCGGCCGATTGGCACATGCACCGCGACGCCGAACGCTATAGGGAGGGCCTCCTCGACTACGCGCGAGAGATCGAGACCCCGCCCGCGCCGGGCGACATCGCCCTCTTCAGGTTCGGCCGGGTCTTCTCGCACGGCGCGATCGTCGCCGAGTGGCCGCGCGTGATCCACGCCTATTGGGCGATCGGCGTCGTCTGGGGGGACGCGACGCTCCACCCGCTGAAGGGCCGCGAGGTGCGGTTCTTCACGCCGTTCCCAGAGGATGAGCCAAATGCCTGACGGCGGCGACTTTCCCGGCGGCAAGGGCGGCGGGCCTCAGCCCTTTTCCAATGCGTTCCACCCGCCGACGATCAGCTCGCTGCGTTACAATACGAGCCAGGCCGGCAGCCCGGTGCCGATCTGCTACGGCACCCACCGCCTCTCGGTCAACCTCGCGGAATTCTGGGGTCAGCAGGGCTTCAGCACCTCTTCCAGCAAGGGCGGCAAGGGGCTCGGCCAGTCGGGCGGCAAGAAGGGGTCGGGCGCCAATTTTTCGGTCAACGTCGCCTTCGGGCTGTGCCAGGGGCCGAGTAACTTCACCGGCTCGGCGCTTGGGTTTGATGGCTACAACCGGGTGTGGTCGAATGGCGCGGTTTCGTTTTTCAACGATGTCGCCCTCAACGGCTACGCCGGGAACGATGGCCAGTCGCCCGACCCGGTGTTCGCCAGCAGCGACACCAATGTGCCGGTGCTCGGGTATTCCGGCACCTCTTATGTCACCGGCACCCCGATCCAGCTGGGGTCGAGCCCGGCCTTACCGAATATCTCGTTCGAGATCACCGGGTTCGAGGCCGGCACGGTCGGGTCGATCTACCCGGGCGATGCCAATCCGGCATCGATCGTCACCGACATCCTGACCAATTCGCGCTACGGCGCCGGCTTCCCCGCCGCCAATTTGGACAGCGCCGGATCGATCGCCGATTTTGGGCTTTACTGCCAGGCCAACCAGCTCGCGATGTCGCTCGTCCTCGACCGCCAGCAGCCTTGCGCGCGCTGGGTCGAGGAGATCGCGCAGCTGACCGTCGCGGCCGTCGTGTGGTCGGGGAGCCTCCTCAAGATCATCCCCTACAGCGAGACCGCGCTCACCTTCAACGGCGCGACCTGGACACCCGATCTGACCGCGCAATACAGCCTCACCGACTCGGATTTTCTCGATTTCGGCGGCGGCAGCGATCCCGTCATGGTGACCCGCAGCGACCCGGCCGCGGCGACCAACTGGCTCAGCATCGAATACATGGATGCGGTCAACAGCTACAACCCGCAGATCCTGCCCGTTTGGGATCAAGGCCTCATCGACCAGTATGGGCTGCGCAGCGAGCCGGCGGTCCAGGCGCACGGCTTCACCAATCCGACGCCGGCGATCGTGTCGGCGGGCTTGCAGCTCGCCCGGAAGGCCTACAACCGCAACACCTACAAATGGAAGCTCGGCTGGCGCTATTCGCTCCTCGAGCCGATGGACATCGTCGAGTTGACCGAGGCGACGCTGGGCCTTGTCGGCACGCCGTTGCGGATCATCCAGATCGACGAGGACGATAACGGCGAATTGACCGTGACGGCGGAAGAGCTGATCGGGCTTACGGCTGCGGTCCATCTGCGCCAGACCAGTGCCGGCACGCCCTTGGATTTCCTCGTCGATCCCGGCAACACCAATTCGCCGATCCTGTTCGAGCCGCCGGCGGCGCTGTCGGGCGGCCTCGAAGTCTGGATGATCGCGAGCGGAGGGGCCGAAACAGCGGCGACCAACGCCGCGACCCCCTCGGGCGACATTCTCCACTTCGCCGGCCCGCTGCCCGCCGCGATCGTGCCCGGCGTCACGGTCGAGGATCTGACGCACACGGCGGTGATCCCGGCCGCGACCACGGTCGTAGGCGTGACCCCGACCTCGGTGACGCTGAGCGCCAATGTCACCGGCGCCGGCGTCAGCAGCGGCGACACGATCGGTTTCTTTAACGCCAACTGGGGCGGCTGCCAGGTTTGGGTATCGAGCGACGGCAGCAGCTATTCGCTGTTCGGGACGATCTACCGCGGCGCCCGCCAGGGGGTTCTGAGCGCAAGCCTGCCGAGCCACGCCGATCCCGACACCGTCGACACCCTCTCGGTAGACCTGCACGAAAGCCAGGGGCGATTGCTCTCGGGCACGCTGGCCGACGCCGACAACCTGGTGACCCTGTGCTATTGCGACGGCGAGCTCGTCAGCTATGAGACCGCAACTCTCACCGCCGCGTATAAATACGATCTCACCTATCTGCGGCGCGGGGCCTACGGCACGCCGATAAGCAGTCATTCCTCGGGATCGAACTTCGCCCGCTTCGGTCCGAACGACCCCTCGCTCTTCCGCTACAGCTATCCCTCCAGCTTCATCGGCCAGACGATCTATGTGAAGCTGCCGGCCTTCAACACCTTCGGGCAGATGCTGCAAAGCCTCGCCGGGGTGACCGCCAACACTTATACCCTGACCGGTGCCGGCGCGGTGACGCCGAGCAACGTGCCGATCCAGTTTCTCGGCATCCCGCAGAACGGCGCGCCCGTCAGCCGCTACACCTTTGGCGAGTCGGTCAATCTGCCGTCCGGCCTCACGGCAAGCGTATGCACCGCCGGTACCGCGGCGACCGCCAGCACCACCTTCAACATCGCCAAGAACGGCACCAATATCGGCACGATGAATTTCGCCGCGACGGCGACGAGCGCCACGTTCGCGATGGCGTCCTCGCACAGCTTCATCGCCGGCGACGTATTGACGATCACCCCGACACGGACCGACGCGACGCTCGCCGATCTCTCGGGCCTGCTCGTCGGAACATCGGGGTAGCCTCCATGCCAGAAGAAAACGCTAGCGTGCAGCGCGCGCTCGGCAAGTTGTGCGAGGCCGTCGAAAGCCAGACGCGCAGCATCGAGCGGCTCCTCGACAACTTCGCTAACCATGTCGCCAGCGATGAGCGCCGCCTCGGCGCCATCGAGGTCGCGCTCGCCCGTCACGACGGCGCGCGCGAAAGCGGGGAGCGGCTCGCCACCAAGTGGCGTCGCCTCGGCCACGGCATGGTCGGCCCCACCGCCGGCGGGATCATCGGCGCCGTGGTCACCCACTTCTTCGGCTGGAAAGCCCCCTGAACGCTGCGCCGGGAAGCGCTCGCCCCCGCCATCTCGGCGATCGCCGCGCCGCGAACCGAACTCGTGCCCAAACAAGACCGGAAATCGCCATGACTGCCGATGAGCTTCCCGCCGTCGTTTTTGACGGCGTTATCGACGTGTCGCATCACAACGGCGCGATCGATTGGCCGGCGGTCGCCGGAGCCGGGATCGCGCTTGCCTTTATCAAGGCGACGCAGGGTGGGGGTTTCGTCGACCCGGTCTTCGAGCGGAACCGCAACGGCGCCGTCAACGCCGGCATCTTGGCCGTGCCTTACCACTTTCTCGATGATTCCGACCCCGGCAGGCAGGCCGAGCATTTCCTTAGCGTCACAAACCTCGGAGCCGGACAGCCGGCGATGCTCGATTGGGAAACCGACGCAACGGCTTCGGCGGTGGTCGCGATTGGCCGCGCGGTCGCGACCCGCGCCGGGCGCGATCCGGTCGGCTATTACGGGTTCGCGCAGCTGGCGCAATCGGATCCGGATCTGTCGCGCTGGCCGCTGATGCTGCCGGAATATCCGAGGGGCGCCGCGCCCGGGCGCTATCTCGGCCTCGTCCAGCACCCGCCGCGCCTGCCGCCCGGCCGGCCCACCTCTTTCACGCCAACGGCGCGGCCCTATGATTTCCACCAGTACACGCCCGCCGGCCGGGTCGCCGGCATCGCGACGCCGGTCGACCGCTCGGTCTGGGTCGGGACCCTCGTCGATTTGAAGGCGTGGTACGCCACGGGCGCGCTGCCGCCCGGCTGACCCGCCTCGTCTCCCGTCCCGTTCAAGCCGCCCGTGGGCGGCTTTTTTGCTGCCCGAAAGGAAAATCGCGATGAACACCCTCGCTTACCTCGGGGCGCGCATGAAGGAGGCCTCGAGCTGGGGCGGCGCCGCCGCCTTCGTCCTCGGCGCCCTCCATGCCAGCGCCAGCCCGGATCTCGTCAACGCCGCACTTGGGCTGATCGCGGCGGTGGGCGGCCTCATCGCCGTCCTCGTGCCGGAAGGCAACTAGCCGCCCCGCGTCGGGCGTTTCCCGCCGCGGGTCGCCCGCGGCATTTCCGAAGGAGAAAGACCATGATCAGAACTTCCGCCATTGCCCTCGCGCTGGCCGCCGTGCTCGCCGGATGCCAGGCCCTGCAGAACGCACAAACCGTCAGCGACGCGCAGAACGCCGTCGGCAAGACCGCGACGGCGGTGACGACCATCGGCTCCTCCGATGCGTCCAGATTGACCAAGGCCCAAGCGGCCGCCTGCGCCGGCCAGGCGCTCGCCAACACCGTTGCCGACATGCTGACTTCGACCGGTCACGGCGCGGCTGCGGCGAATGCCGCGAATGTGTCGGTGGCCCTGGGCTATGGCTGCAGCTGGAC
>JBARKH010000083.1:0-3239 GCA_049801295.1 Allostellaceae bacterium
CGTCTTCTCGCGGGTGCTCAAGGCGGGGGAGAGCTTCCACGTGCCGCGCGCCGGGTTGATCCTGCGCACCGGCAACGCCGGCGCCCTGGCGCTGCTCGTCGACGGTAAGCCGGCGCCGGCGATCGGCGGCATCGGCGCACAGCGCCGCAACGTCGCGCTCGACCCAAAGGCGCTGCTCGCCGGAACCGCGGCTCGCGAGTAGCGGTCTTTTTTCCGTCATCGAAGCGTTCTATAAGCCGTAGAGCCAATTCCGCGAGGCAAGACGATGAGCGTTCGGCCGTACCGCGACATCCACCGGCGCACCTGCCGCACGATCCATGTCGGCAAGGTGCCGGTCGGCGGCGATTCGCCGATCACGGTGCAGTCGATGACCAACACCGTGACCAGTGACGTCAAGGCCACCGTCGAGCAGGTGCAGGCCTTGGAGCGGGCCGGCGCCGACATCGTCCGAGTGTCCTGCCCCGACCAGGAATCGGCACTGGCGCTAAAAGAGATCGTGCGCCAGGTCGAGGTGCCGATCGTCGCCGACATCCATTTTCACTACAAACGCGCGATCGAGGCGGCCGAGAGCGGCGCCGCCTGCCTGCGCATCAACCCGGGCAATATCGGCTCCGCCGAGCGGGTCCGCGAGGTGATCAAGGCGGCCAAGGACCACGGCTGCTCGATGCGCATCGGCGTCAATGCGGGCTCGCTCGAACGCGACCTCTTGGAGAAATATGGCGAACCCTGCCCGGAGGCGATGGTCGAAAGCGCGCTATCACACGCCAAGATCCTCGAGGACAATGATTTCTTCGAGTTCAAGATCTCGTGCAAGGCGTCCGACGTGTTCCTCGCGGTGGCCGCCTATCAGCAGCTGGCCGACGCCTGCGACTACCCGCTGCATCTCGGCATCACCGAAGCGGGCGGGTTGCGCAGCGGCACGGTCAAATCCTCGATCGGGCTCGGCATGCTCTTGTGGGCCGGGATCGGCGACACGATCCGCGTATCGCTCTCGGCCGACCCGGTCGAGGAGGTCAAGGTCGGCTTCGACATGCTGAAATCACTGGGGCTGCGCCGGCGCGGGGTCACGGTGATCTCGTGCCCCAGCTGCGCACGCCAGCAATTTCAGGTGATCAAGACCGTCGAATTGCTCGAGGAACGCCTCGCGCACATCACGACGCCCTTGACCCTCTCGGTGATCGGCTGCGTCGTCAACGGTCCGGGCGAGGCGCGCGAAACCGATATCGGCTTCACTGGCGGCGGCAACAACACGCACCAAGTCTATATCAGCGGGATTACCGACCACCGGCTGAAGGACGCCGATATCGTCGATCACTTGGTAGAGCTGGTCGAGAAGAAGGCCGCCGCGCTCGAGGCGGCGAAACGCGAGGAAACCGCCGCAGCGCTCGTGTCGGCGCAGTAGCCGCTGCGGCCGCGGGGCGCTCGACAGCGGAGCATCTCTGATCGATCAGGGCCCTTGGTGAAGATATTGCACCGGCGGTTGGACCACCCGGGCGCCGCCGCTACGCAGGCGCGGCGCCGGCGCGGCCCACTGCCTCTTCGCCGGCCTATCGGTGATCCAGGCGAGGCCTTCGGGGATCTGGGTGGTCGTGAAGACGCGCATCTCACTCGGGATCATTAAACGAACGGCTTGCAGCGCATGGCGGACGAGGGCGACGTCGGTGACGACCGCAACCCGCTCCCAAATCGGGCCATGCTCGCTGGCGAGCGTGATGTCCTCCCAGGCGGCGCCGGGATAGCGCGAACGGATTTCGTAATAGAGGCGCAGCCTGTGATGCCATTCGAGCGCGTTCTCGATCGCCGGGACCAACACCTCGGAGCAATCTGCCTTCGTCATGCGCCCCTTGACGACGAGACCCACGACATTCTCGGGAAGCCCTTCGATGATCTCGATCATCGGCTACTCCTTAAATTCACCGGCGGGGCGCGCCGGCGCCCGGCACGGCCAACCGTGCTTGGCGCCCGCGATGTTCTGGTATCGTTGGCGCTAGAACTTCACCAGGAAGTCGAAGTCGAGGACCTGTCCCTGGCCGTGCTGGTTCCACACCGTCTGGCGACGGTCGTAGGTGTATTCGAAGCCAGTATTGATGAACGGCACCGGGCTCCAGATCAGGTTGAGGTGGGCCGTGATCAATTCCTTGTTGTAGTTGAAGTTGGCAGCGGTAATACCGGTCGGCGCGATCAGGTTAGTCGGGATATCCTGATGGCCGATGCCGAACGTCGCGGTCGAGCGCAGGGTCGGCGTCCACCAGTGTTGGTAGTTGACCTCGCCGCCCCAAGAGGGGACCGTGGTCGTTCTGATCGCCGCCGCAGCGGCGGCGGTCGTCGGGGCGGCAGTGGTGCACTTAGCAGCGGCGAAAGTCACGAGCGTGGTGCCGGGGGTACAACCGGCAGCTGTTGCGTTACCATAGAGACCCGGCCCGCCGTAATTGGAGGCCAACGCCTGCGTCGTGTTGGTGTCGGCACCGGTCCAATTGCTCCCCCAGTGGCTGAGCCCCTCGCCGGCGAAGGCCTGGAAGCCGAGATTGTCCTTGGTCCAGCCGAACCAGGCTGGATGCACGGCGGCGCTGAAGCCGCCGCCGTAGCCGATATACTCCTGGCTAAGGAAGTGGCCGTCCTGCATCTCCATATCACGCACCACGCTGTGCAATTGGAAATGCCCCCAGCGCTGTTCCCAGTTCAGCACCAACGCGCCGTCCGGAAGGGGATCCTTGAGGGGATTGAAGGCGAGGTTGGCGATGTCGCCGTTTACCAAACCGCCGACCCCCGGCGGGTTGTTGGTCAGCGCGGTATCGCTCTCGATCCCGCCGAGCGGGGTGGCCAGTGCGCCGTTCGGCTGCACCAGGTAGGCCCCGATCGTGGCGCCGTTCGGCACCCAGGGAAGCGCCGTCTTGTAGCCGATCTGCGGCACGCGGGCATAACCCCACTGCCCGACATCGCCGAAAAAGTCGAAGATCTCGGGACTTGCCGCGAGGTCGTTGCCCGGGACCCAGTTCTGCCCGGCCATGAACCCGCCCAATGTGCCGTAGGCGAGGCGCAGGCGCGGGAGCCAGGAGTTGGTAGAGCGGTTCTCGTCCGAGCAGTCAGTCGCGCTGCCGGCGCCGGCGCAGCCGCCGAAGTCGAGTTCGACATGGGTCAATGCCTCGCCATAGACGGTCGGCGTCCGCGTCTCGAAATACACGCGCGATTCGTTGGCCTGCATGCGGAACCAGCCGTTCTGGCGCGAGGCCGCGTTGAAC
>JBARKH010000084.1:0-2111 GCA_049801295.1 Allostellaceae bacterium
GCTGAATGCGGCCGCGCGGGCAGGGGGCGGGGCGCCGATGGTGCTCGACCGCGCCGAAGGCTATCTCGGCGTCATGGTCGACGATCTGGTGACGCGCGGCGTCACCGAGCCCTACCGCATGTTCACCTCGCGGGCGGAGTACCGGCTGACGCTGCGGGCGGATAATGCCGATCAGCGGCTGACCGATCGGGGGATTGCGCTTGGCTGCGTCGGAGCGGAGCGTTCCCGGGCCCATCAGGCCAAAATGGCGGCAATCAACGCCGCCCGATCGATGGCCCAGACCCTGACCGTGACGCCGAACGGGGCCGCACGATATGGCCTTGCCTTGCGTAAGGACGGCCATCGCCGCTCGGCCTTCGAGCTTTTGTCCTATCCGGGTATCGGCATCGGCGACCTTGCACGGATCTGGCCGAGCTTTGCCGAACTAGACCCGAAAATCGCCGAGCAAGTCGAGATCGACGCCAAATATGAGGTTTATCTCAGCCGGCAGGCGGCCGACGTGGAGTCTTATCGCCGCGACGAGAGCCTCGTTTTATCTGATGATATCGACTATTCCGCGCTGCCCGGGCTGTCCAACGAGGTCCGCCACAAGCTGCAAGCGCATCGGCCGCGCACCATCGGCCACGCCAGCCGGATCGACGGCATTACGCCCGCGGCCCTGACCTTGCTGGTCGCGCATATGCGCCGGCAGGACCGTAAGGCGAGCCGCGGCGCGGCATGAGCGGGGGCGGGCGCCGCAAACCGCTTGGTAACCCGGGTCGCGCGCCACCGCGCTCGCGCTCTGGATCCCCTGAATCCCCAGATCTATCGGCTGACCGCGCCCATGCCCTGGCGCTGATCCCTGTTTCACGTGAAACACTCCACCGGCTGGACCGCTTCGTGGCCATGCTCCTGGCCTGGCAGCGGCGAATGAACCTTGTCGCGTCCTCGACCGAAGCGACGCTATGGACGCGCCATGTGGCTGATTCACTCCAGCTACTCGCGCTGGCGTCGGACGCTCGGATTTGGGTCGATCTCGGCTCCGGCGGCGGGTTTCCGGGCGTTGTGATTGCCTGCGCGCTGGCCAGTATCCCCGGCGCGCACGTCCACTTGATCGAAAGCAGCGGCAAGAAAGCCGCCTTCCTGCACGAAGCGGTGCGGGCCGCCGGCGTCCCGGCCACGGTGCACGCGACGCGCATTGAGGATTTCGTCAAAAAGGCCCCGGATTCGATCGATGTGATCACGGCGAGGGCGGTGGCCCCGATGCCAAAGCTCCTGGCTTTGGCCTATCCGTTGTTGAAAACGGGCACGCTGGGTCTCTTTCCCAAGGGACGAGATGTGGCACGCGAATTGACCGAAGCCGCTAAATGTTGGAAGATTCAGGCCAGTCTGTCGCCGAGTCGGACTGATCCGAAGGCTCAAATTGTCATCGTGCGTGGCCTCGAACCAAAGCTTCGATGCGCGACAGAGACCGATTCCGATCATGGTAAATGAACCGTAAAAGAGTCGATGAGGGCACGATGAGTGACGCGTCAGCTTTGGAGTCCTCCGCCGAGGTGGATGCCCTTGCGGCAGTCCGCCGCGAAATGCCGGCAGGAGCCGGGAGACCCCCTCGGGTGCTCGCGGTCGCCAACCAGAAGGGCGGCGTCGGCAAGACCACGACGGCGATCAACCTCGGCACGGCGCTCGCGGCCATCGGCGAGGACGTTCTGGTCATCGATCTCGACCCGCAAGGCAATGCCTCGACCGGTCTCGGCATCGATCGGCGCAACCGGGTTCACTCCACTTACGACGTGCTGTGCGGCGAGACCGCGTTGCGCGATGCGATCGTCGAGACCGCCGTGCCGCGGCTGCATCTTGCGCCTTCGACCATCGACCTCGCCGGATTGGAGCTTGAAGTTGGTCAGGCGCGCGACCGCGCGTTCCGCCTGCGCAACGCGCTCGCGGCGCTCAAAACCCCAACGCCCGGCCAGACGAATTTCACCTACGTGCTGGTCGATTGCCCGCCATCGCTCAATCTCTTGACTGTCAACGCGATGGCGGCAGCGCATGCCATCTTGGTGCCGTTGCAGTGCGAGTTCTTCGCACTCGAAGGTCTGTCGCAACTGCTCAAGACCGTCGAGTCGGTGCGC
>JBARKH010000085.1:0-1515 GCA_049801295.1 Allostellaceae bacterium
ACCGCCTTCGTCACGCCGCCGATCGCGCTGAAGGCGTTGACGTGCGCCCCGATCCAGTCGGCGAGCCCTTCCGACCAGCGCGCCTCGGCATAGGTGTAATTGGATGCTCCCAGCACCGCGACGAAGATATGGGCGCGCCGCTCCGCCCCTGTCGCGGCGTCGAATATCGGCACCGTGTCGCCCGCAAAGTCGACGAACAGCTTCTCGGCGGCCCCGTGCGTCTGACGCATGGTCGGCGAAATGGTTTTGCCCCAACCACGGTAGAGGTCGCAGAACCGGCTGTAGCCGTAGCCGTCAGTGTGCTCGGCCCGGTACTCCTCCCATAGCAACAGCAGCGTAACGGCGGGCCGCTTCAGTTCCCGGTGGACGTGGGACCAATCGGGCAGCGGCCGCGCCGGCTTCTCGTCAAACGTCGGCGGCGTGAACAGCCGCCGTTCCAGCTCGGCATCGTCCACTCCCTCGGACACCGGCCAGGTGATGCCGATGACGGCGGCGCGCCGCAGATACTCGCCGACCGTCGACCGGCTCAGCCCGGTCGTCATGGCGATCTGCCGCTCGCTCACGCCATGGGCGTGCCTCAATCTCAGAACTTCTCGAACCTTCCGCATCGGCGCTCTCTCGGCGGGCATCGGACCTCCCCTGGCATGGCCGCAAAGGAGGTGTCGTCCGCGATTCGATCGCCGACATCGAGAGCTTCAGGCCGGGCTCACCAGGGTGGCCGGCTTCGATCGGAATGGGTGGCCGACTTCGATCGGAATGGGTGGCCGGATTGCGTCGGAATCAGTGGCCGCTTTGCGTCGGATTACGCAGTGGAATATCGGCGACCGCCGTTCAGCCGATTATTGCGCTGGACCCTCGCCTGCTCCGGTCCCGCGTTCTGGGCGGCAGGCGCGTTGAGATCAGGGGCGTCGATGTCGTCTTCCCCGGCGATCCCGACCAGCGTGAATAGCGCATAGCGACGGGCATAGGTGAGCGCCGCCCCCATCCGATGCGGCGCCGCGGTTTCACTGACCGCGCAGACCGGCCAATCCGACGACATCCATTCTCCGGATGAATGAGCGAGAATGGTCGTCAGCCGGATCAGCCCGGCCTCGTTGTCGATCGCCGTTGTCTGCACGGTAGCGATCTCATGCTCGCCCAAGGTCTTGCGCACGATGTCGAGACCGCTCGACAGTGGCGCATAGCGAAATGACCGTTCGGCCTGACCCGAGCCATCCCGCGGGATCGTCGCGACCAGCGATTTCTCCGGATTGATGAGTTCGGCCTGTGCCTTGGCGAGCGCCGCCGCAATGGCCCCGATCGATTCACTGGAGCGCTGCATGGGCCCGCTCCCCTTCGAGCAGATCGAAGCTGATGGCGCCGGACTTTGACCGCTTGGCGCGAACGCCATGGCCAATCGCCTCCTTGGCATCCTCGGGCATCAGGCCCTTGAGTTCGGCCTTGGCCTGTTCGTGTTCGATATTGGCCGATCGGGTCCGCGCAAACACTGCGGCGAACTCCGCCCAGGCGTTCGAC
>JBARKH010000086.1:0-2439 GCA_049801295.1 Allostellaceae bacterium
TCGGCATCGTGCGGCTCGACGCGCTGCCCGAAGCGCCGCTCGCGCTGATCGCCGATCTGGTCGGGCCGGAAGCCCTGGAACGGCTGCCGGAGCGGCAAACGGAGCAGATCCTCGGGGTCGCCGTGCCGCTCATCCGGGTGGCGCCGTTCGAGGCGTCGGCGGCGGCGAAACTGCGCCTTGCGTTGCGTGCGTTTACCGCTCCTGGACTTCCGGCTATGGTCGGCAAATGACGAGCGACGGTGTCGACGGCACCGCAGCCGATTGGCAACCGCGGGCGGCGCCACTGGATCGCGCGCCGCGGCCGCTATTGATCAAGCGTGATGACGAACGCCTCGCAGCGCGCTATATCGAGCCGGCATACCCCCATACTCCCGCCGGGGCGGCCCCCAGTAGCCTCCGGTGCGAGCGGCAAGTGGCATCAGCCCTGCGCAACAGAAGCGACTTCACGATTGCGAGTTTGATCCGCGGCGCCGCCGGCCCGGCCTCGGCCGAGATGCGGACCCGCGTGCTGCCCTGCCGTGGGCCGAGGCGAATGCGATGATCGGCATGGTCTTGGTGACGCATGGGCGTCTCGCGATCGAATTCGTCGCCGCGCTCGAGCACGTCGTCGGCCCGCAGACCCAGATTGCCGCGATCTGCATCGGGCCCGACGACGACATGGAACAGCGCCGCCACGACATCCTCGGCTCGATCGCCGATGTCGATACCGGGGATGGCGCGGTCCTCCTGACCGACATGTTCGGCGGCACCCCCTCCAACCTGGCGATTTCGGTGATGGACCGCGGCAAGATCGAGGTCATCGCCGGCGTCAACCTGCCGATGCTGATCAAGCTGGCGAGCCTGCGCCAGAGCGAAGCGCTCGACCGCGCCGCGCTCGGGGCGCAGGAGGCCGGGCGCAAATACATCAACGTCGCCTCCCAGCTCCTCGCGGACGCGCGCCGATGAGCCCCGATGGCGCCCCCGAACCGCTTAGCAGCACGGCGACGGTGCGGCTCAGCTGCACGATCTGCAATCAGAAGGGGCTGCACGCGCGCGCCGCCGCCCGCTTTGTCAAGACCGCCGCGCAGTTCGACGCGGATGTCTGGGTGCGCAAGAACGGCACCGCGGTCTCTGGCCGCTCGATCATGGGGCTGATGATGCTCGCCGCCGCCTCGGGCGCCGTCATCGAAATCAGCGCGGCCGGGCGCGACGCCGCGAGCGCCGTCGAGACGCTCGCCCGCCTGAT
This sequence comes from Allostellaceae bacterium, assembly GCA_049801295.1. Lineage (GTDB taxonomy): Bacteria > Pseudomonadota > Alphaproteobacteria > ATCC43930 > CGMCC-115725 > DATARH01. The sequence goes on from JBARKH010000086.1 coordinate 1,226, forward strand.
CGAATGCAAGTTCGATGAGGATTGACGAGACCCCCGGAAGCGCAGCAGGAAACGAACACAGGCTTTCGGGGATCGGCGTATCGCCGGGGATCGCGATCGGCCCCGCCTATATCGGCGACCGCGGCGAATTGCCGGTCAGCGAGAGCCGCATCGCCCAGTCCGACATCGAAGCCGAGCGGGCGCGCTTTGCCGAGGCGGTCGCGGCCTCGGCCAAGCAGTTGCGCAAGCTCAAATCGCGCGCCACGGCGCTCCCCGGCTCGGCCGCCGACGAGATCGGCTATGTGCTCGACGCCCACCTGGCGATGCTGGCGAACTCGCGCCTGGTGCGCGGCGTCCACCAGTGCATCGCCCGCCAGCGGATCAACGCCGAGCGCGCGATCCAGCTCGAGATCGAAGAGATCGGCAAGACCTTCGCGGCGATGCCCGATCCCTATCTGGCGGCGCGCATCGACGACATCAGGGTGGTTGGCGCACGGCTCATCCGCAACCTCTTGAAAAAGCCCTATATCGCCTATTCGGGGCTGAAGGGCGGCGCGATCATCCTCGCCGAAGAAGTGACGCCGGCCGACACGGCGCTGATGGATCCGCGCCGCATCGGCGGCTTCGCCACCGAATATGGCGGGCCGGAAGGCCACACCGCGATCATGGCGCGGGCGCTCGGGCTGCCCGCGGTGCTCGGCGTCCCCGGGCTCCTCGAATGGGCGCGGGCCGACGCGAGGCTGGTGATCGACGGTTCGGCGGGAACCGTCATTGTCGATCCCACGCCGCAGACGATCGAGGATTATCAGGGACGCCACGAAGAGTTTGTCCGCGAGCGCCGCCAGTTCGGCCGGATGCGGCGGCTGCCCGCGGTCACCCGCGACGGCGTCGAAGTTCGCCTCGAAGCCAATCTCGAACTGCCGGTCGAGCTCGAACAGGCGCTGGCCGGAGGCGCGATGGGCCTCGGTCTCGTGCGCACCGAATTCCTCTACATGAACCGCGAGGATCTGCCTGGCGAGGACGAGCAGTACGAGTTTTTCGCCGCGCTCGTCGGCGGGATGGAGGGGCGCCCGGTGACGTTGCGGACGCTCGACGTTGGCGGCGACAAGCTGCCCGAGGCGCTCGCCCACTACGCCGCGGCCGATTCGGCGAACCCGGCGCTCGGGCTGCGCGCGATCCGCATGTCGCTGAAGGAGCGCCGCCTCCTCGACACCCAGCTCGCCGCGATGCTGCGC
>JBARKH010000087.1:0-5267 GCA_049801295.1 Allostellaceae bacterium
TTCAGGACCACGCCGTTCGCCGGATTCGCAACGTCAGTCGGGCTACGCCCTCCTGCCGTCACGCATCCGGCGACAGTTTCTCATCCAGATTGACGCGCGCCTCTCACCCTGTTTGCCGCGCCGCACCGGATCGTCGTGACGCCGCTGCGCTACGATCGCACTGATGACGAGGCGTACGCGAAGCTGGCGCAGGCGCTGCCGCAGTAGCGGCAGCGGCTTCCTCGTCGCTCTCTTGCGGCGCAGCGCGCCATCACTCCCGGCCGCTCAGCCGTCGAGATTGGGGTAGTGCTGGAAAATCCCCTGCTGGTTGAACGCAATCCGGCGGTCGGACGGGCCGACGCATCGGGCCCTGCTGTGAATAGGCGTGGAATAAGATTGCGTGCCGTTTGACAAAGAACGGGTTTTCGGGCGTGGAAACGGCCAGCCGCGACGCCTATCTCGATCAGGCATCGGTGTCGGATGGGCCGGTCCTTCAGCTCACCGACGCGCAAAGCCTCTGCCCGGCCGCCAGCGCCGGCGGCAAGGAGGATGTGAAGATGAAGCCCGGCGCATGGCTGCGCAAAAAATCAATCAGCGCGGCGGGCAGACGACACACCCGCCCACGACTCCGAACGCTTCGCTAGCGTGCCCTAGACCACTGTGGAGGTCGACCGCGGGGGGCTCGCTCTCGGGTCGGTACGGTTTACATCAACGGGACCGTCGCCCGGCCCGTCAAAGTGAGCGGCCCGTACGGCAGCAGGGCCGACGCGACAAAATCGAATTCGTATGTCGCGACCAGCGTCATCGTCGTCGGCGAACTGCCCGAGCAGGTGATCGTGATGCTCGACGCCTGCAAGCCGATCAGGCTCTGGCTGGTCTCATAGGCGGCGCAATTCGGGAGATTGGGTGAAGCATAGTTGCCGCCCCCGCTCGTACAGCCGGTTATCGTTGGCGCCGGGGTCGGAGCGGTACACGCGGCGAGAGTTGAACTGTTGGCGTGAGCCATCGCGTAGCGGCCGCCCTCCGCGACCGCGAGGAGAAGGCTGTTCCAGTTCCAATAGGCGTTCGCGAACTCCACCATCCCGATGATGAAGGGGAACGCCACGATGAGAACGAGCGCCGTCTCTACCGCTGCCGCCCCATCCTGCCGACGCCATAGTTGCAACCATGAACGCATCCCGGCCGCCTCTATTGGAAGCGGAGCGATGTGGAAGCGCTCAGCGACGAGGGAAAAGCGAAATCCGCATACGGTAACCACGGCGTGAAAGTCTGCGTCGCGCTGACCTCCACGTATTTGATGATGCGCCCGCCGCACGGGTCCGCGTCGCCCGCGGCTGGGCAAGTCACTGAAGTGTCATCCGTGCAGGTGCAGAAGGCCGAGACTGTGGGCGTGACGCCCGCCGGAAAGTTCCCGTAAAGAGCCACGGTCGAGCCGCTAGCCGTCGGGTTCGCCTTGGCGTATTCGGCGGCGCCCCGCGTCGCGGCCCGCAGGTTCACGGTACCGTTCATCAGCGCTGCGTAATCGGCGGTGACGGCCACGAGGATCGCCAGGATTGGCGCCGCGAGCGCGAACTCGACCAGGGCGCCGCCAGCCTCCCGGGCGCCCCGCGGCTGCGATCCGCGCGCTCGATTGCCGATCAATTTCATTCCGCCAGGCTTGCTGCGACAGTTGTCGATGGGGAGAGCGTTGAGCACGATGACGCCGGATAGCTCAACGCGGTCGCGCCGAAGAGACCGAGTACCACCAGGTCAGCGTCGAGAATAGTACAGACGCCGCTGGAGCTCCCCGAAAAATCGAGCTCACTCGCCGGCGTATAGATGACGCTCGCACTCGACAGGGTGACACCCGAACCGACGCTCGCGGTGTTGGGCGGACCGCGACTGCCGTGGTTCTGGCAGGGCGCACTGCCATGCCCGGCGCCCCCGCCGGTGTCGGCAAAGAGGGGGTCCTGGTAGAACAGCAGCCCCGCGGGGATGCTGGCAGTCGAGGCTGCCGGCGGGGAGAGCATCAAGTTCCCGGTGGTGAACGGGAATGAGCAATTGATGTCGAATGACCCTGCCTGGTGGGTCGAAGAATCCCCGTACACGACGATCGTCGCCCCGCTCCCGCTCACCGCCGCAGTATCCGCGACAAAGAACGCGATGCCTTGGAGGTCGGTACCGTGATGAAAGTACGTTGATGCGGGCGACTCGCCATAAATGTAGTAGACACCCGCAGCGAGGCTGTAGGTCCCGCTCGTGAGCCCGACAGGGGCGCAATACGCGACGCCGGGCGAGAGAGAGCTCCCGAAGTAAATCTCGTCGCCACTCGCTACTCCGGCGCCTGTCGCGGCGTTGGTCATGGTGACATCGGGCGGATTGACGCCTCCGGCGGCGACCGTTGTTCCGGCGGGAATGACCGCCGGGCTGGTCGCGTCGAATACCGGCATCCCGGCAGCGATCCCGGCGGTGTTGGCAAAATGGAGCCGAAGATGGCCCGGCAGGGTAGGTGTGGAGGTCGCTACCGGCCCAAACCGCTTACAAGAAGCGCCGGATGGCTGTGTGGCCCTGATTTTGGCCTGCCACGGGTTATAAGTGTCGACCACCGGGTAATTGTAGGTGACCGCGGGCGGTCTGCTTAGAGTAATCCCCGCCGAACCATAATTTCCCGCCGTCCATAAATCGTAGGCGCACAGCCCGGTTGTGCCGGGCGGGCAGGCTGGCGTGCCGGTGCCCGCGGTGATGATCGAAGTCGCGGACGTCGAATTGGCCGCGACCCAGCAATTCGTGAGGTTGACGGAGGCGCCACTCAAGATATCAACCGCGCCGGCGGCGCTCGGATCGAGCGCCAGGACGCAGACCGTGCCGCCCGAGCCCCACAGGGCAACCGAGCGGCTCTGAATCGTCACCGCTGACAGATAGAAGGCCGCGAGAAACGTGTTCTGCTGCTGCGACAGGATGACCTCAACCGCATTGTTGCAGGTGGTCGGGGCATCGGCGCAGGTCTGCGAGCCGCTCTGCGGCGGGGTGTTGACGCAGATAGAGGACACGCCGGTCGTGCAGTTGGAGCCGCTCACCGGGCACGGAAAACTCGACGAAGTCGGGGTGAACCCGCTGTATTTGGCAGCGTAGACCGCCATTTGGCTGTAATCCAAGCAACCCTTGCCGTTGCCAAGCTCCAGCGCGGCCGACATCGCGGCCGCGTCGGCTGCCGACTGGTTCTGCCATTTCATCGCATACCACAGGCCGGTCTCGACGCCGAGGCCGGCCAACCCGATCATCATCGGCAAGGCGAGGGCGAGGAGGATCGCCACGACGCCGCGTCGGTCGCGCCACAGCCCCTGCCACGCCGCACCTCTGGGATTGGCACCGTCTCCACAGGCCCGCACCGTCGCTGTGCATCTCTCGAGACGCGCCCCCCTTATCCCGAGGAGCCGCCGCAAGCGGGCGTCCCGAAGGGTGGGAGGCTCCCCGGGATCAGGCAGATTTGGGTGGGGCATTAATGCCCCTCCCTCATCCCGAGGGCGTCTCGACGAACCCACCGCCGCACCGCCAGCCTTCTCCACCGCGCACTCAGTGCCCCGAGCCGGATTGCGCCACCATGTCGAAAACCTGCAGCGCGACCGGGCTCAGGACCACAAGGAGAAGAGCCGGCATCAGGAACAGCATCAGCGGGATCGAGAGCAGCACGGGCAGGCGCGCCGAACTCTCCTCCAGGCGCGCCATCCGCGCGGCGCGCATCTCGCCGCTGAGGACGTTAAGCGATTCGGCGAGCGAGGTGCCGAACCGCAGCGACTGGTTGAGCGTCGAGGTCATGCTGCGCAGGCTCTCGATCCCGGTCCGCTTGACCAGATTGTCGAGTGCCGCGGTGCGGTCCGACAACACCTTGAATTCCGCAGCGGTAATATCGAATTCGGCGCTGATTTCGGGCTCCGAGTGCTGCAGCACTTCGGCGATCTCCTCGACCGCCTGCGGCAGGCTGAGCCCCGCTTCGGTGCAGGTGACGAGCAGGTCGATCGCGTCGGGCATGCCGCGCTCGAGGCGCAGCCTGCGACGAGCCGCCAAACGCCCAAGGATCAAGTCCGGTACGATCCAGCCGAGCGCCGCGGCGGACGCCATCGCCATCCATCGCTCGATCGGGGTGATCGGGCTCGCCGCGGACGCTACCGCCCACATACAAATCCCGGCAAGCGCCAGGGCGCCGTATATCTTGCCAGCGACGAAGATGGCGTGCTGCTCCTCGCCCCGGAACCCCGCCGCGGTCAGTGCGGCGCGCGAGCGCTCGCTGCCGACGAGCCTGATGATCGGGCTCGCCCTCAACAAAGTGGACAGCCACGAGCGCCAACTCGAGGCTCCCGATCCTGCTGCCTCCTCGCTCTCGCTCAGGGCGCGGCGCACGATTTCGAGGCGGGCCCGGCGATCTTCGTGCGCCCCGATGCGCCACAGACTGACCGCCGACGCCAGCGCCGAGGCTAGCGCCACGACCAACACCACGGTCTCGATCGCAGAAAAGCGCAGCGGGCCGAACTGCCATCCGAGGTCCCGCACGGCAAGGTTGTACAACGTCACGGCATTACTCGTCGGGAACATTGCTACCGCATGGTCCTTCTGACCATCTCGACCATCGTGAGGATGCCCGAAATCAGCAACAGCGCTGCGAAGCCCAGCAGAAAGCGGCCGCGAGGGTCGGCGAAAAGGCGCGTCATCGAGTCGCGGTTGGTCAGATAGAGTGCCAAGATGACGAAGAACGGAAGCGCCCCCAGGATCATCGTGGAGGCCTTCGACTCGGAGGTCAGGGCGCGCGTCTTCACGCGCACCTCCTTGCGCCGACGAATCAGGGTGCTGAGGTTTGCCAATGTCCCGGCGAGCCCACTGCCGGTCCGCCGCTGCAAGGTCAGGCTGACGACAAAGAACCAGAAATCTGGGACTCGAATGCGCTCGGCGGACCTCCGTAGCGCCTCGTCCATATCGACGCCGATGCGCAGCTGATCAAGGACCTGCCGCAGCTCGGTGCCGACCGGCGCCGGGATCTCAGTTGCCGCGAGAGCCATCGCGTCGAGCACCGACTGCCCCGCCCTGACGGCGCGCATCATCAGATCGAGCGCTTCCGGAAAGGCGTCGAGGAACCGCTGCCGAAAGCGATGTTGCGCGTGCCGCACCAGCAAAATCGGCGCTATCACCCCGATCGTGGCGGCGAACCCGATCGCCAGGGGGGGCGCGAATCTCATCACCACGATCGCGAAACCGGCAGCGACGGCTGCGCTGGCCCCCGCCGTCGCGATCAGGTGCAGCTGGCCAATGCTGTTGCC
>JBARKH010000088.1:0-3937 GCA_049801295.1 Allostellaceae bacterium
GGGCGGGTTCGGCCGTGCCGGCGGCGGTGGCGGGTTCGGTTTTGCCCACGCGGCGGTCCATGCCGGCGGCGGCGGACAAGGAAAGCATCACTGACGCAGGTGCCCGCGTGCGCCGCGTGCCGCTACATGGCGGCGCGCCGACTGTTCGGCGATTAGGCGCCGGCCTCAACGCCGAAGTTGCGTCATCCTCGCGCCGGCGCCACACTGCGGTGGCTCCGGCGAGCCTCGGATGGTGCCATGCGGATCGTGTTAGCTCTGGTGATTCTGTCGCCGCTGATGACGGGTTGTACGCCCTATATCCCGGTCAAGGATGATTTCGGGATCAGTGCGCTCGCGCCCTCTGGCGACGTGCCGCCCGAATTCGCCGAGTTCAACGCCAATGATCCGGCGGTCAACGGGCTCCTCGCCGATCAGCTGTGCGCGACATCCTATCAGCCACTCGAGGAGAAGAGCCTCGGCGCCTCGACCGGCCGCCTCATACAGGCCCGCGGCCGCTGTCGGACACACATCCCGCTGATTGGGCCGTGAGCGCGGCGGCGGTTCACGCCGCCGCCGCCTTTCGCGTGGGCGTCTCGCCGCGCTCGGCCAAGAGCTTCTCGAAATACGCGATCGTGCGCTCGAGGCCAGGGCGCAGCGCGGTCTGCGGCTGCCATTTGAGCCGCTTCTTCGCCAGGGAGATGTTCGGGCAGCGCTGAATCGGGTCGTCGACCGGCAGCTTTTGGTGCACGATCTTGGAGCGCGCGCCGGTCAATTCGATGATCAACCGGGCGAGTTCGGCGACCGTGGTTTCCACCGGATTGCCAAGGTTGACCGGCCCGATCAGCTCGTCGGGCGCATCCATCATCCGCAGGAAGCCCTCGATCATATCGTCGACATAGCAGAACGCGCGGGTTTGGCTCCCGTCGCCGTAGAGCGTGATCGGCTCGTTTCTGAGCGCCTGCACGACGAAGTTGGAGACCACTCGGCCGTCATTGGGGTGCATGCGCGGACCATAGGTATTGAAGATGCGCACGACCTTGATGCGCACCTTGTGCTGGCGATGATAATCGAAAAACAGCGTCTCGGCGCAGCGCTTGCCCTCGTCATAGCAGGCCCGGGGGCCGATCGGGTTGACGCTGCCGCGGTAGCTTTCGGGCTGCGGGTGCACCGTTGGGTCGCCATAAACCTCGGAAGTTGAGGTTTGCAGGATCTTCGCCTTCACGCGCTTGGCGAGGCCGAGCATGTTGATGGCGCCGATGACGCTGGTCTTGGTCGTCTGCACCGGATCGAATTGGTAATGGATCGGCGAGGCGGGGCAGGCGAGGTTGTAGATCTCGTCGACCTCGACGAACAGCGGATGGGTGACGTCGTGCCGCATTGCCTCGAAATTTGGCTCACGCAGGAGCCCGGCGATGTTGTCCTTGCGCCCGGTAAAGTAATTGTCGACGCAGAGCACGTCGTGGCCCTGGGCGTGCAAGCGCTCGCAGAGATGCGAGCCGAGAAATCCGGCGCCGCCGGTGACCAGGATTCGCTTTGAAACGGTGCTCATCAGAATTTCCTCGGAGGTTCGCCCGGCAGGACCGGGTTCAGGCGATCACCCGCAGACCGGCGGGAAGCTCGGCCGTCGGCTCGCTGCCGGGCCGGCCGATGCTGTGATAGCTGAACCCGGCGGCGATCATCTCGTCCGGCTGGTAGATGTTGCGCAAATCGATCACCAAAGGCTGGCGCAACAGCGACTTGACCCGGCCAAGATCGAGCGCGCGAAACTCATTCCACTCGGTGATCAGAACGAGCGCGTCGGCCCCGTCCATCGCCTCATAGGCATCGCTGCAATAGTCGAGCTCGGGCATCAGCTTTTTGGCCTCTTCCATGCCCTCCGGATCGAAGGCGCGGACCCTTGCCCCGGCCGCGTGCAGCGCGGGCAATATCGCCAGACTCGGGCTGTCGCGCATGTCGTCGGTATTGGGCTTGAAGGTGAGCCCGAGCACCGCCAGGACCTTGCCGGCGACCGCGCCGCCGCACGCCCTGACGATCCGGTCGGCCATCTGGCGTTTGCGCGCTTCATTGACGCGCAGCACGGTCTCGACGATCGACAGCGGCGTTTCGGCAAGCTCGGCCGAACGAACCAGCGCTTGACAGTCCTTGGGGAAACACGAACCGCCAAAACCCGGTCCGGCATGCAGGAATTTGCGGCCGATGCGCCCGTCGAGGCCGATGCCGCGGGCGATATCCTGGACATCGGCGCCGACCGCCTCGCAGAGGTCCGCCATCTCGTTGATGAAGGTGATCTTGGTCGCGAGGAACGCATTGGCCGCGTATTTGATCAGTTCGGCGGTCTCCAGCGAGGTGAAAACCATCGGCGTCTCCAGGAGATAGAGCGGCCGGTAGAGCGCGCCCAGAACGGTGCGCGCGTGGTCGCTCTCGGTTCCGATGACCACCCGGTCGGGACGCATGAAATCCTGGATCGCCGAGCCTTCGCGCAGGAATTCCGGGTTGGAGGCGACATCGAAGCGGCCGAGCGGCAGCGCGTTCTTAAGAATGCGCTCAACCCGCCGGCCGGTGCCGACCGGCACCGTCGACTTTGTCACCACGACGGTGCGTTCACCCTTTCCCTGCGCGAGCGCAGCAGCGATCTCGGTGGCTGCGGCGAAGACGTAACTGAGGTCGGCATGGCCGTCGCCGCGCCGCGACGGCGTCCCGACCGCGATGAACACGGCGTCGGCCTCGTTGACCGCGGCGTTGAGGTCGGTTGTGAAGCTGAGCCGTCTCGCGGCGGCGTTGCTGGCGACCAGCTGGTCGAGGCCAGGCTCGAAGATCGGGATCTCGCCGCGCTTGAGGCGCTCAATCTTGCCGGCATCCTTGTCGACGCAGGTGACCGACACGCCAAATTCGGAAAAGCACGCGCCGGAGACTAGGCCCACATACCCTGTCCCGATCATCGCTATGCGCATCGGCGCACTCTCCCTGCTATCCTGACGCTAGACCCAGCCCAGAACGGGCCATCCCGGGCGTTATTCCCCCTGTCCTGCGGCGCGGCGAGCTGACGCACCCTGCCCGAATTGGAAGAGAGGGGAGGGGTGCCTCGTTATCTCCTCGCCTCGGCAACGGTAACTGGTAATGGCCTGATGTCGCAATCGATCCTTGTCACCGGCGGCGCCGGCTATGTCGGCAGCCATGCCTGCAAGGCCCTGGCCGTCGCCGGCTATCGCCCGGTGGTCTATGACAACCTTTCACGCGGCCACCGTGGGGCCGTGCGGTGGGGCCCGCTCGTCGAGGGCGATCTCCACGACCGCGACCGGCTCGCCGCGGCATTGCGCTCCCACCAGGTCGCCGCGGTGATGCATTTCGCGGCCTTTGCCTATGTCGGGGAGTCGGTGACCGACCCACAAATTTATTATACCAATAATCTTGGCGGCAGTCTCGCCCTTCTTGGTGCAATGCGCGCGGCAAAGGTTGAGAACATCGTATTTTCCTCAACCTGCGCAGTGTATGGCGTCCCCGAAAAGGTGCCGATCGGCGAGACTACGCCGAAAGCGCCGCTCAATCCCTATGGCGACACCAAGCTGGCGATCGAGCGGGCGCTCCACTGGTATGCCGGCGCCTATGGAATCCGATTTGCCGCGCTGCGCTACTTCAATGCCGCCGGGGCCGATCCCGGCGGGGAGATCGGCGAGGATCACGAGCCGGAAACCCATTTGATCCCGCGCGTCCTGCGCGCCGCGCTCGGCCGCGGCGATCCGGTTGAGATCTATGGCACCGATTATTCGACGCCGGACGGCACCGCGATCCGCGACTACATCCATGTCAGCGATCTGGCCGAGGCCCATGTACGCGCGCTCGGCCATCTCGCCGCCGGCGGCGACAGCGCCGCGCTCAACCTCGGGACCGGACAGGGCCATTCGGTGCGCGAGGTGATTGCCGCGGTCGAGCGGATCGGCGGCCGCAAGGTGCCGTGGGG
>JBARKH010000089.1:0-3416 GCA_049801295.1 Allostellaceae bacterium
GTGGCGGCATGGCGCGAGGCGGCGGCGCAGCAGCGCGATCTGCCGCGCGGCCGGATCCTGCGCGACGAGGCGATCCTCGAAATCGCCGCGCACGCCCCCAAATCGATCGAGGGTCTGGCCCGTACCCGCAGCCTCGGCAAGGGGGTTGCCGAAGGTAAGCTCGGCCACGAGATCCTCGCTGCGGTGGCGCAGGGACTGGCCGATCCGGACCCGCCGCCGGCGATCCCTGCGAAGGCCGAGTCGCCGCCCGGCATCGGCCCCTTGATCGAGCTCCTGCGGGTGTTGCTGAAGCAGCGTTGCGAGGATTTTCAGGTCGCCCAGAAGCTGGTCGCCTCGGCCGACGATCTCGAAGCGATCGCCGCCGCCGACGATGCGCCGGTGCGGGCCTTGTCGGGCTGGCGGCGCGAGGTTTTCGGCAAGGATGCGGTGGCGCTGAAGCATGGCGAGCTCGCGCTCACCGCCGGCAAGAACCGCATCGAGCTCGTGCCGCTCCCCGAGCGCGGCGAGACCTGAGCGGCAGCCGTGGACCGCGGCCGACCCGGCTGCATGCGGGCCGGGGGCCCCCGGTCCAGCCGATGCAGCGAGCCGCGGGAAGAATTTCTCGCCCGGCATTGAGTTAGCGCAATGACGGCGAGGTGATTTCAGCGCCCTGCTAGCCGGGTTGTGCGGCGCAACCGCCGCACCATATTTGGCGGTGAAGGGCCGCGGAGGCTGCCTCAGGGGGCACTGCGGCCGGTTCATCGGAGGCGACCATGGATCTCGAAAAATACACCGAGCGCTCGAAAGGCTTTGTCCAATCGGCGCAGAATCTCGCATTGCGCAGCGGCCATCAGCGCCTCGTGCCCGAGCACCTCTTGAAGGTGCTGCTCGAGGACAAGGAGGGGCTGTGCGCCAACCTCATCCGCGCCGCCGGCGGCGACCCGCAGATCGTGCTGGCCGCGGTCGATGCCGAGCTGGACAAGCAGCCCAAGGTCGAGGGCGCGGGGGCCGGCCAGGTCTATCTCGGCCCCGAGCTGGCGCGGATCTTCGAACAGGCCGAAAAGATCGCCGAAAAGGCCGGGGACAGCTACGTCACCGTCGAGCGGCTGCTCTTGGCCCTGGCGCTGGCGAACGACACCCCGTCGGGTAAGGCGCTCGCCGCCGGCCATGCCACGCCGCAGACCCTCAACACCGCGATCGAGGCCGTGCGCAAGGGGCGCAAGGCTGAATCCGCCTCGGCCGAGGAAGGCTATGACGCCCTGAAGAAATACGCGCGCGACCTGACCGAGGCGGCGCGGGAAGGAAAACTTGACCCCGTCATCGGGCGCGACGAGGAGATCCGCCGGACCGTCCAGGTGCTGTCGCGCCGCACCAAGAACAACCCCGTCTTGATCGGCGAGCCCGGGGTCGGCAAGACCGCGATCGTCGAGGGCCTCGCCCTGCGCATCGTCAATGGCGACGTGCCCGAGGGCCTCAAGAACAAGCGCCTCATGGCGCTCGACCTCGGGTCCATGGTCGCCGGCGCCAAATATCGCGGCGAGTTCGAGGAGCGCCTGAAGGCGGTGCTTGCCGAGATCACCGCGGCTTCGGGCGAGATCATCGTCTTCATCGACGAACTGCACACGCTTGTCGGCGCCGGCAAGGCGGAAGGCGCGATGGACGCCTCCAATATGCTCAAACCCGCGCTGGCGCGCGGTGAACTCCATTGCGTCGGCGCCACGACACTCGACGAATACAGGAAGCACATCGAGAAGGACGCGGCGCTGGCGCGGCGCTTTCAGCCGGTCTTCGTCACCGAACCGTCGGTCGAGGACACGATCTCGATCCTGCGCGGCATCAAGGAAAAATACGAGGTGCACCACGGGGTGCGCATCACCGACGGCGCGATCGTCGCGGCGGCGACCCTGTCGCACCGCTACATCACCGACCGCTTCCTCCCCGACAAGGCGATCGATTTGATCGACGAGGCGGCGGCGCGGCTGCGCATGGAAGTTGATTCCAAGCCCGAGGAGGTCGACGAGCTCGACCACCGCATCATCCAGTTGAAGATCGAGCGTGAGGCACTGAAGAAGGAGCACGACCCGGCCTCGCAGGACCGCCTGCAAAAGCTCGTCAAGGAGCTCGAAGAGCTGGAGCAGGAATCGGCCGAGCTGACCGCCCAATGGGAGGCCGAAAAGGGCAAGCTGGCCGGGGCGCAGAAGCTGAAGGAGCAGCTCGACCAGGCCCGCGCTGAATTGGACCAGGCGCAACGTCGCGGCGACTGGGCGCGGGCCGGCGAATTGACCTACGGCGTCATTCCCGGGCTCGAGCGCCAGCTCAAGGATGCCGAGGGCGCCGAACAGGGGCGGATGCTCGAAGAGGCGGTGACGCCCGAGCACATCGCCGGGATCGTGTCGCGCTGGACCGGCATCCCGGTCGACAAGATGCTCTCGGGCGAGCGCGAGAAGCTGTTGCAGATGGAGGACAATCTGCGCCGCCGGGTGATCGGCCAGGACGAAGCGGTGATCGCGGTGTCGAATGCGATCCGCCGCGCCCGCGCCGGACTGCAGGACCCCAACCGGCCGATCGGCTCGTTCCTGTTCCTGGGGCCCACCGGCGTCGGCAAGACCGAGCTCACCAAGGCCTTGGCCGAGTTCCTCTTCGACTCGGAAGCGGCGATGATCCGCATCGACATGTCGGAATACATGGAGAAGCACTCGGTCTCGCGGCTGATCGGGGCGCCGCCGGGTTATGTCGGCTATGACGAGGGCGGTGCGCTGACCGAGGCGGTGCGGCGTCGGCCCTACCAGGTGATCCTCTTCGACGAAGTTGAAAAGGCGCACCCCGATGTCTTCAACGTGCTCCTCCAGGTGCTCGACGATGGCAGGCTGACCGACGGGCAGGGCCGCACAGTCGATTTTCGCAATACCCTCATCGTCTTGACCTCGAACCTCGGCAGCGAGGCGCTGGCGAACCTGCCGGACGGCGCCGATATCGAAGAGGCGCGGGCGGCGGTGATGGACGCGGTGCGCGGTGCGTTCCGGCCGGAGTTCTTGAACCGGCTCGACGAGATCCTGTTGTTCCGCCGCCTCTCGCGCGACGACATGAAGGGCATCGTCCTGATCCAGCTGGAGCGGCTGAAAGCGCTTCTTGCCGACCGCAAGATCACGCTCGAGATCGACGGCGCGGCCGCCGCCTGGCTCGCCACCGCCGGCTACGACCCGGTCTATGGCGCGCGGCCGTTGAAGCGGGTGATCCAGCGCGAGTTGCAGAACCCGCTGGCGCAGCAGATCCTCGAGGGCCGCATCCCCGACGGTGCGGCGGTGCACGTCACCGCCAGTCCCCTCGGGCTCGTCATCGGCGAGGTCGCCCCGGCCGCCGCCGCTTAGGCGACGCCCCTCGCGAGCCGCAAACGCAAAGCGCGGGCCTCGAAACGGCCCGCGCTTTTTTGCCGCCCC
>JBARKH010000090.1:0-5735 GCA_049801295.1 Allostellaceae bacterium
CCTCTGCGGACCCGCAGACGCCGCCGCGCATCCGCCAGAATTTTCTTGCGACCGAAGGCGATCGGCGGACGATCCGCGACGGGTTGAAGCTGGTGCGCCGCATCGTCGGGGCGGCGCCGCTCAGCACCTTCGTGGCTCGCGAGCTCGCGCCCGGCGCCGACAAACAGAGTGATGCAGACCTCGACGCCTATATCCGCGCCACCGCGGCGACCGCGCACCACCCGCTCGGCACCTGCAAGATGGGTCCTCGAAGCGACCGGATGGCGGTGGTCGATGCCGAGTTGCGGGTGAACGGGGTCGATGGATTGCGCGTCGTCGACGCCTCCGTGATGCCGGATCTGGTCGGCGGCAACATCAACGCGCCCGTCATCATGATCGCCGAAAGGGCCGCCGACCTGATCCGCGGCCGCCCCCCACTACCGGCAGCGGCTTAACCGGTGAAATGCCGCATGAAATGCTGGTAGGTCTCCTTCGGCGCTTCCTCCGGCACGTAGTGGCCGCAGGGCAATGCGCCGCCGGTGGCGTTGGTGGCGTAGTTGCGCTGCCAGATCGCCAGCGCATCGCCGTGGACGCCTTCGGTGTGGCTGCGCTGGCCCCAGATGACGAGGAGGGGCAGGGTGATCTTGTTGCCGGCATCGAAATCGGCCTTGTCCATGTCGAAGTCGCAGGTCGGGCAGGCGCGATAGTCCGCGCATGAGCCGACGATCGTCTTCCAGGTGAAGCAGCGGACATATTCGGCAAACGCGGCGGGATCGAAAAAGCCGAGGCCGATGCCGGGGCGCGAGAGCTTTTTCTCCATGAAATACTGGGCCGGGATGCCGGCCAGCATGCGCTCGGGAAAGTCGTAAGGCTGGGCCATCATCGCCCAGTGCCAGGAGCGCAGCGCCCATTCCTTTGAGGTATGGGTCCAGATGTGGTGGTTCGGCAAGATGTCGACGAGCGCCGCCTTCTTCACCCGGTCGGGGTGGTCGAGGCACATCCGCGCGGTGGTGCGGGCGCCGCGGTCGTGGCCGGCGACGAAGAATTGGCGGTATCCGAGCTGTTCCATCACCTCGATTTGGTCCTGCGCCATCGCGCGGAAGGAATAGTTGAGGTTGTTCTCGCCGCCCCCCTCGGGGCCGACGCTGTCGCCGTAGCCGCGCAAATCGGCGGCGACGACGTGGAAATGTTCGGCGAGGCGATTGGCGATCTTGTGCCAGGAGACGTGGGTCAGCGGATTGCCGTGTAGGAGCAGGAGGGGCGGCCCGTCGCCGCCGTGGCGCAAGTGAATGCGCGCGCCCGAGGTCGCGATATCGGTCGTGGTGAAGCCTTCGAACATCGTCGGCATCCTCCTCCTTTGGCGCAGGCAGGTTACCCCAGCTCGCCCGCCGCGCCACCGGGAATTGATGGCGTCTGCCGGTTCATCGGGGCATGATTGCCGCAATTGGCGGGGAGGGGCAGATGTCGATGAAATTACCAATCGTCGCCGTAGCGGTTGTCGGCGCCTTGACGATAGCGCTGGCGGGCGCCACTCCGGCATTCGCCCAGAAATCAGGCGGCATCCTCAAGATCCAGCATTGGGACAGCCCGGCCTCGATGTCGATCCTCGAAGAGGCGACCTACTCGACCGTGGTGCCGGTCATGGGCGTCATGAACAATCTAGTCATGTACAAGCAGGACGTGCCGCAGAACAGCATGAAGACGATCGTTCCCGATCTAGCCGATAGCTGGTCGTGGAGCGAGGACGGGACGGAACTCACCTTCAAGCTGCACCCCGGCGTCAAATGGCACGACGGGAAGCCCTTCACCGCCAAGGATGTGCAATGCACCTGGGATTTGCTGCAGGGCAAGTCGGCCGACAAGCTGCGGCTCAACCCCCGCAAGGCCTGGTGGCAAAATGTTGATCGCGTTACCGCCGAGCGTGACCTCGAAGCCACCTTTCACCTGAAGCACCCGCAGCCGGCGCTCCTGACGCTGCTCGCGTCGGGATATTCGCCGATCTATCCCTGCCATGTGACCCCGGCCCAGATGCGCCAGCATCCGGTCGGAACCGGCCCCTTCAAGTTCGTCGAATACAAGCCGAACGAATACATCAAGGTGAGAAAGAACCCGGATTACAGGAAGCCGGGGCGGCCCTATCTCGACGGCATCGACTACATCATCGTGCCGAACCGCTCGACCGCGATCCTCGGCTTCACCGCCGGACAATTCGATGTGACCTGGCCGTTCAGCGTCACCCTGCCGCTGTTGAAAGACGTCAAGAGCCAGGCGCCGCAGGCCAATTGCCAACTGGCGACCAATAACGGCACGGTCAATCTCTTGGTCAACCGCGACAAGCCGCCATTCGACAACGCCGATCTCCGGAAGGCGTTCGCGCTGTCGCTCGACCGCAAGTCCTTCATCGGCATCCTCACCGAGGGACAGGGCAAGATCGGCGGGGCGATGCTGCCGCCGCCGACGGGGCTATGGGGCATGCCGCCGGAGATGCTCGCAACGATCACGGGCTACGGCCCCGATGTTAAGAAGAACCAAGACGAGGCTCGCGCCATCATGCAGAAGCTCGGCTACGGACCGGACAAGAAGCTCGAAGTCAAGGTATCGACGCGCAATGTCGCGACCTTCCGGGACCCGGCCGTCATCCTCATTGACCAGTTGAAGGAGATTTACGTCGAGGGGGTGCTGGAAACGATCGAGACCGCCAACTGGCATTCGAAGGTGACCCGCAAAGACTACACAGTCGCCCTCAACGCCACCGGCAGCGGTGTCGATGATCCGGACCAGCAATTCTACGAAAACTACGCCTGCGGCTCGGCCCGCAACTATAGCGACTACTGCAATCACGAGCTCGACAAGAAGTTTGACGAGCAGTCGGCGATGGCGGACCAGGACGCCCGCAAGAAGCTGGTGTGGGAGATCGACAAAAAGCTGCAGGAGGATGCCGCCCGGCCGATCATCTTCCACGAGCTCGCGGCAACCTGCATGCAGCCGCAGGTCAAGGGGCTGACGATCATGGTCAACAGCATATACAACGGCTGGCGCTTCGAGGATGTGTGGCTGGACCGGTAGGCGCGCGGCGCCCCGAGCGGGTTGCGGCGGGGGAGGCGGGACTATAGGTTTGAAGGCGTGCGCTATCTGAGTACCCGCGACGGTCGAGCGACCCCGGCCACCTATTCCTTCGAGGACGTGCTCTTGGCCGGTCTCGCCGAGGATGGCGGGCTTTTTGTTCCCGCCGCGTTGCCCGCGCTCGATCAGGGGGCGTGGCGCACCCTCGCCGGGCTCTCCTATCCCGAATTGGCGGCGCGGGTCATCGCGCTCTTCGCCGGCGAATCCTTCGACGCCGCGGAATTACGCCATCTGTGCGCCGATGCCTATCGCAATTTCGGCCATGCCGCCGTGGTGCCGCTGGTCCAGCTCGACGAGCGTCTGTGGCTTCTGGAGCTGTTCCACGGCCCGACGCTCGCCTTCAAGGACCTGGCGCTGCAGCTCGTCGGGCTCATGTTCGATGCGGTGCTGGCGCGGGGCGGCGAGCATGTGACGATTGTCGGCGCGACCTCGGGCGATACCGGTTCGGCCGCGCTCGCCGCCTGCCGCGACAAGGCAGCGCTCGATATCTTCATGCTCTACCCGCAGGGCCGCATCTCCGAGGTGCAGCGCCGGCAGATGACGACAATCGATGCGGCCAACGCCTATGCGCTGGCGATCGAGGGCAATTTCGACGATTGCCAGGACAT
The DNA here is from genome assembly GCA_049801295.1 of Allostellaceae bacterium. Lineage (GTDB taxonomy): Bacteria > Pseudomonadota > Alphaproteobacteria > ATCC43930 > CGMCC-115725 > DATARH01. The sequence continues at coordinate 3,711 of JBARKH010000090.1, forward strand.
CGTCAAAGCGCTGTTCGCCGATTCCGCCTTGCGGCGGGACCTCCATCTCTCGGCGGTCAATTCGATCAATTTCGCCCGGGTCGCGGCGCAGATCGTCTATTACCTCGCCGCCGGCCTCGCGCTCGGCGCGCCGGAGAGGCCGGTGTCGTTCAGCGTGCCGACCGGCAATTTCGGAAATGTCTATGCCGCGCACCTCGCCCGCGCGCTCGGCCTCTCGATCGAGCGTCTCGTCGTCGGCACCAATGCCAACGACATCCTGGCGCGGTATCTCACGACGGGCGAGATGACAATCGCGCCGGTCACGCCGAGCCTCAGCCCGAGCATGGACATCCAGGTGGCGAGCAATTTCGAGCGCCTGCTGTTCGAGTTGAAGGACCATAACGGCGCCGCCGTCACGGCCGCGCTGCACGAATTTCGGCAATCGGGTGCGCTGCCGGCCGATGAACAGTCGTGGCGGCGCGCGCGCGGTCTCTTCGCCGGGCATCGGGTCGACGATGCGATGACCCTCGAGACGATGGCCGATACCTATCGCCGCTCGGGCGTCTTGATCGACCCGCATACCGCGGTCGCGGTCGCCGCCGCTCGGGCTGAACTTCAAGCGGCGGGCGGCGGGACCCCGATGGTGGCGCTCGCCACCGCGCACCCGGCAAAGTTTCCCGATGCGGTCGAGCGCGCCACCGGGATCCGCCCGGCCGTCCCGCCGGCGCTCGCCGAGATCATGGAGAAGCGCGAGCGGATCACCATTTTGCCCAACGATGTCGGCGCGGTGGCGCGCTTCGTGCGCGGCCATGCCCGGCGAACCCGACCAAACCTGGGAGCAGCATGACCACAGAGCTTGCGACACTCGCGAACGGCCTCAGGATCGTTACCGACCGGATCGATACGGTGGACACCGCCTCGATCGGTCTCTGGGTCGATGTCGGCACCAGGCACGAACCGCCCGCGATCAACGGCGCGGCGCACTTCCTCGAGCACATGGCGTTTAAGGGCACCGAGCGGCGCAGTGCCCGCGCGATCGCGGAGGAGATCGAGGCGGTCGGTGGCCTCCTCAATGCCTATACCTCGCGCGAGAGCACCGCCTATTACGCCAAAGTCCTGAAGGAGGACGTCCCGCTCGCCCTCGACATCCTCGCCGACATCCTGATGAATTCGAGCTTCGACCCAGCCGAGTTCGAGCGCGAGCGCACCGTCATCCTGCAGGAGATCGGGCAGGCCAACGACACCCCCGACGACATCATCTTCGATCATTTCCAGGAACGCGCGTTTCCCGACCAGGCGATGGGCCGCCCGACGCTGGGCAGCGCCGAGATCATCCGCGGGCTGTCGCGCGAGTCGGTGATCACCTATCTGCGCGACCATTACGGCGCGGCGCGCATGGTGCTGGCCGCCTCCGGCAATTTCGACCATGAGCGGATCGTCGCGCTCGCCGACAAGCTGTTCTCGGCGATGTCGTCCAATGGCGCGGGCGGGAAGGCGCTCGCCACCGAGCCAGCGCGCTATATTGGCGGCGAACACCGCGAGGGCCGCGATCTCGAACAGCTGCATCTCGTGCTTGGATTTCCGGGTCTCGCGCTTCGCGACCCGGACTATTACGCCGCCGCGGTGCTGTCGACCGCCTTTGGCGGCGGGATGTCGTCCCGGCTCTTCCAGGAGGTGCGCGAGAAACGTGGTCTCGTCTATACGATCCACAGCTTTGCCCATAGCTACCACGATGGCGGGCTGTTCGGCGTCTATGCCGGGACCGGCGAAGGGGATGCGGTCGAGCTGATGCCGGTGCTGTGCGAGGAAACGATCCGGCTCGCCGACGGGTTGACCGAGATCGAGCTGGCCCGCGCCAAGGCGCAGATGAAGGCGGGCCTCCTTATGTCCCTGGAGAGCACCGGGGCGCGCTGCGAGCAGATGGCGCAGCACATGCTGATCCATGGCGCCCCGTTCGACCCCGCCGACATGGTGCGGCGCATCGAGGCGGTCGATGATGCCGCGATCGCCCGCGTCGTCGCGGGGTGGCGAGCCGCGCCGCCGACC
>JBARKH010000091.1:0-3586 GCA_049801295.1 Allostellaceae bacterium
GCGATACGGTCACCGCGGGCGGGATGGCAGGCGGCGCGGTCGAGAGCATGGTGTCGGCTGGCGGTGCCGCCAGCGCCGCGCCATCAGGAGCGCTATCTGAAGCGCTATCCGAAGCCGGCGGCGCGAGCGGCGGGCCGAACGATCCGCACGCCGGGTTTGCCTCGACCACCCCGGTGGTGGTGAGCGGCAGCACGCCCGGGGGCTTGACCTTCCACATCAGCTTTGATTCGTCGGTGAGCAGCGCGCCGACCAGCTTCGACACCGAGGTGATCGCGGCTTTCCAGTTTTACGCCAATACCTTCAACAATCCGGGGGTGGTGCTCTACTACAATGTCGGCTACGGGGAAGTGCAAACCGGCGGCGGCGGCAGCACACCGGTCAGCAGTCTTGGCGAGAGCGAGACGTTTTTCGGGCCGACCGACTCCTATTCCACGCTTCGCTCGGCGATCAGCGCCGATGCGACCACCGCCGCCGACAACGCCGCCTTCGCCAACGACCTGCCGGCAACCGATCCGACCGGCGGAATGACCTTGGATATGGCTCGCGCGCAAGAGAAGGCGCTGGGGCTCGCCACCGCATCCACCGGGTCTTTCAACAATCCCGACGGCGATATCGGGTTCAGCAAGTCGTTGTTCTCCGGTGGCGCGCCGGATGCGGGTTTCCTGGGCGTCGTCGAACACGAAATCTCGGAGGTAATGGGTCGCAGCTCGTGGCTGGGTTCGGGGATTAATCCTACCGGCGACTATTCGGTAATGGATTTGTTTCGCTATGCCGGGTCGGGTGTCCGCCAGTTATCGGCCAGCGGCAATCCGTCCTATTTCTCGCTCGATAACGGAAAAACCAACCTCTACAACTGGAACAATCCCTCAAACGCGCTCGGCGATGGCGGCGATCTCGGCGACTGGCTCGCAACCAGCACCTACACGCCCGATGCCTATAACGACAACAGCGAGACCACCGTCAGCAACCCGGTTACCTCCCGGGACACGACCGTGATGGATGTGATCGGTTGGGATCGGGCATCGGCGACGAACTACACGGTCGGCACCGGTCACACCAGCACCGGCGTCATCATCTATTCCGGCGACAACGAGTTTGTGAAATCCGGCGGCACGGCGGTCGCCACCTATGCCTTGAGCGGCGGGCTTGAAGTCGTCTCGGCGGGCGGCGCGGACCGCTCCGCGCAGCTCGGCAGCGGCGCCGAGCAGGATGTTTTTGGCTCGGCGAAGTCGGTCGTCGTCAACGGAGGTACGCAGATCGTCGCATCGGGCGGGGTGGCGAGCGGCGGCACGGTCAGCAACGGCGGCGGGCAATACGCCAATTCCGGTGGGCTGGCGAGCGGCGCGGTCATCAGAGGCGGCGGCTTCCAGGCCGTCTACGGCGGCACCGCGACCGGCACGATCGTCAGCGGCGGCAGCCAGTTTGTCGCCTATGGCGGCAAGGCGATCGGTACGATTGTGCGCAGCGGTGGCTGGCTGGATGTCTTCTCCGCCGGTACGACGAGCCGCACGACTATCAGCAAAGGCGGCTCCGAAACCGTGTCGTCAGGAAGCGTCGCTAATCTCACCACGATCAACAGCGGCGGCAGCGAGATCGTCTCGGCGGGCGGGGTGGCGAGCGGCGTCACGGTGAAGGCCGGCGGCATCCAGGCCATATTCGCGGGCGGCACCGCGCGCAGGACGGTGCTGAGCGGCGGGACTGAGACCGTCCACGGCAAGGCGATCGGCGGCACGATCCATGGCGGGCTCTTCGAGGTGGCGAGCGGCGGCACCGCCAGCGGCTTTGTCAGCTTTGTCAGCGGCGGCACGCTGCAGCTCGATGCCGGGGCGAGCTTTACCGGCGCCATCAAGGGGTTTGCCATCCCCGATGGGATCGATCTGCGGAGTGTCGCTTTCGGGGCCGGGACGACGAAGAGCTTCACCGAGGCGGCGAGCCACACCAGCGGCACCCTCACCGTCACCAGTGGAACGCATACCGTTCACCTGACGCTGCTCGGGGTCTACTCGACGAGCAACTTCAATCTGGCCACCGACAATCACGGCGGAACGCTGGTCACCGACCCGCCGCTAGTGGCCGCCGCGCCGCGGCTGACCTTCACCGACATCACCCCGGCCCGGCTGCGGGTCGGCGCGGCAACCCCGCGCAACCCGTCCAATTATATACCGGGAGCTATCGCCGCCAACGAAGAAGCCCACGCCGGCCAGACGCTGCTCGCGACCGGCCCTCCCGGCGCAGCGGACGGCGGCGATCACCATCCGCTGCTGCCGGCGCCACGCTGACGTTCAGTTCCGCGGGGCGTGTTTCGAGAGGATGCGCTGCAAGGTGCGGCGGTGCATCTTGAGCCGCCGCGCGGTTTCGGAGACGTTGCGCTCGCACAGTTCGAAAATGCGCTGGATATGCTCCCAGCGCACCCGGTCGGCCGACATCGGGTCCTCGGGCGGCTCCGGCGTTGCGCCCTCGCGGGCCAGGAGCGCGCGCTCGACCGCGTCGGCATCGGCCGGTTTGGGCAGGTAATCGAGGGCGCCTGCTTTGACCGCGGCGACCGCGGTTGCAATGTTCCCATAGCCGGTGAGGACGACGATCCGCGCGCCCGGCCGCGCCCCGCGCAGGGCGGTGACGATTTCGAGGCCACTGCCGTCGCCGAGGCGCAGATCGACGACCGCGAAAGCCGGCGGATGCGCGGTCGCGGAGGCCACTCCGGAGGCGACCCCGTCGGCGGTGGTGACCAGGAACCCGCGCCGTTCCATCGCGCGCGCGAGGCGCTGGCATAACGGCGCATCATCATCGACGATCAGCAGCGAGCGCTCGGATTCAGGCAGACCCTGCAACGTCGCGGCCTCGGCTTCAAGGCCTGTGGTCCTCTGGGATCGATCGCTCACGTTCATGCCGGTAGCCTTTCATTCCCCCGCGGGGCCGTTTCCGATCCGACCTCTACCACCGCGGCATCGGGTCGCGCCTGCGTCTCCAAATTGGCACGCTTCCAGGAAATGACAACATGGGCGCCGCCTTCGGCCAGGTTATCGAAGGCCAGTTCCGCGCCGCTGCGCTCGAGGAGGCTCTGCGCGATGAAGATGCCGAGCCCCATGTGGTTCTCGGCGCCGGCTCGGGTCGACAGATACGGTTCGCCGAGCCGGCTCAAGAGATGAGCCGGGAAACCGGGCCCGTCATCGGCGATTTCGACCGTGACATTGATCGGGTCCCAGTGGATCGCGACGCTGACCTCGCTGCGGGCGAACTGCACGGCGTTCTGAATGAGGTTGTTAACCCCGTGCATGATCTCCGGGCTGCGGCGGACCAGCGGCTCGGCGTCGGCCGGCTCGCCGGTGGTCGCGAAGATGAGGCGGATGCGCGGGTCGTGGTAGAGCGCGCCGCCAGCCTCGACCAAGGCCGAGATCGGCAACCTTGTGTAGGGTGACGCACCTTCTTCGTCCGGGTGACGGGCGAGCTGCGCGAGGATCTCGCGGCACCGCTCGGATTGGCTGAGCAATAATTCGGCATCTTCGCTATGTGGCGAATCGGCGGGCAGGTCGCGCACCAGTTCGCGGGCGACGACGGCGATCGTCGCGAGCGGGCTGCCGAGTTCGTG
>JBARKH010000092.1:0-6943 GCA_049801295.1 Allostellaceae bacterium
CTCATAGGACATGCCCTCGAGGCTGACCAAAAGGATGATTTCCCGCCGCTCTCTGGGTAGCCCAGCCATCGCGCGTTCGAGGTCGCGCAGCTGCAGGGAGGCTGAGGTGTCGCTCGGCGAAGCGAGGGTGTCGTGAAATTCCTCGACCGAATAGCTCAAACCTTCGCGTGCTACTGAGCGGCGCACATCGTTGACATGCTGGTGGTGCATCAGCGTATGCAGCCAGCCCGGCAGGTTGGTGCCCGGTTGCCAGAGGTGCTGCTTGGCGATGGCACGCACGAGGGTGTCCTGAACGAGATCGTCCGCTCGGGATCTGTTTGACCGGTGCAGCGCAAACGCATATCGCCGAAGCCGGGGAATCTGCTCCTCGAGCAGTTTCGAAAAGTTGTCCACCTTGGCCCTCCGCCACATATTTAGCAGGTCGCGAAGAAATCTCTCCCGCGAGCTTCCAAGGCAAAGAGTATTAGATGGCGATTATCGGTGTCATCCTTCGGAAAACACTCAGGGTCCATACCAACGTGTGTTTTAGCTTGGCAGGTATCCTTGAAAAGGCAACATAGACCTCGGTATAGTTCAGACATTTTCATTGGAAATGTCAATACCTGCGATGCTTTAATGTCCCGGTCGAGACGATCGCGATGCCATGTCCCTCCCTCCTCATACCGGCCGGCGCTCCAACCCGGCGAGGGCCGAAAGGGTGTCCCTGCCTCTCCGCCGCCGGAGCGGCGGCAGGATCGATCCGCGCCTTACGGTTGCGGATTGGCTGCAGAGAAAGCCACAATGATCCCGGGCCTTCAGAAAGGCGCGACGGCGGTGGCGTAAATTTCGCCCGCGACGAGATCGGTGCGTGCAGCCTGCCGCGCGGCGTTGACGGCCTCGTCCACCGCCTGGCGTAGCGAGGTGACGACGCAATCGGCGCGCGTCGCCGCGAGCGCATCCCGGTCCACCGCCTCCTGCGCCGTCAACGTCCACAACCCGGCGACGATCGTCGCCCGTGGCAGCCGGCGCCGCAATCGCCGCACGAGGTAGCGGGGATTGGTAAAGCTGCCGGGTTCCAGGTAGGACAGAAACGCCATCTGCACGCCGGCCACATCGAGCCGCGTCAGGTTGGCGACCGACACCGAGTCCGACGACACCACACGGGTGCCGATCCCACGATTTTCCAGAAGCTGCGCCAGCATTGCCGCCGCCGCCTCATCGAGCGATCCGCGACCGGCGATGCATAACACCGGCGTCTCGCGCCAGCTGGGGGCGAGCTCTTCGGGCGTAAGAACCGCCGGCGGCCCCTCCCCCTCGGGCGCACCCGGGGCGGTTGCGGATTCGTCGCTATGATCGGAAAGGTCGTCGATGACCCATTCAACGGCTTCCTTGACCCTTACCCGCTGCGCGTGATCGAGCATGCCCCGATTGACGTCGAGCTGAGCCAGCGCGAGCCCCTTGATCGCGACCTCGTCATAATAGACCGCTAGGGGGTTGTGCTTGAGGAACCCTTCGGCTTGATGCGCCGCCTCGTCGGGGTCGTCCGCGAGCAGGCGCTGATAAAAGCGCTCCTCCGGCGCCAGCGCCGGGCGGTCGCCGAGCAACACCTCGAGGAACTGGAAATGCTCGACATGGCGCCCGAGCACCACCAGGCACATGGTCAGCGGCGTCGACAGCAAGAGCCCGACCGGCCCCCACAGCATCGTCCAGAACGCCGCCGCGACCACCACCGCGACGCCGGAGAGTCCGGTGCTGTGGCTGTAGAGCCAGGGCTCGATCACCTGGCCGGCAGTCAACTCGGTAACCGCGAACAGACCGCAGACCCACAGCAGCATCGACCATCCCGGATCGACCGCGATGGCGAGAGCCGCCGGAAACGCCACGGCGATCACCGGGCCGATATAGGGGACGAAGCGCAGGAGCATCGTGAGGATGCCCCAGAGTGCCGGATTTGGCACCCCGATGATCCACAGCCCGGTGCCGACCAACACGCCCACGCTGGCGTTGATCCCGGTCTGCATCAGGAAATAGCGGCTGAGGCGATGGGCGGCGTCATCCAGGGCCTGGGTCGTGCGCCGCAGATCGCGCGCACCGGCGAGCCGAATGAAGCGGTCGCGCAGGTCCTGCCGTTGCAGCAGAAAGAAGATCACGAAGACGACGACGATGCCGGCCGTCGCCAGCGGCTGGAGCAGCGGCCCGGCGACCTGCAGGATCAGCTGGATCGGGGTCGCGTCGGACGGGCGGACCTCGACAAGCAACGGCTTTTGCGGCGCGGCGCCTGGCGCGAGGATCCCGGGCTTGTTCGCCGCGGCGGGGCCGGGTTTCTCGTGCTCCTTGGTGATCTCCGTGCCGAGGTCGTTCAGCATTGTCGCGGCACGACTGACAACGCCGCTCTTGGTCGTCGTGTCCCGCAGCGAACGGATCTTCTCGGTGATGTTGGTTTGGTATTCGGGCAGGTTCTCGGCCAGGCGCTCGAGTTGGCTGCCGATCAGCACCCCGATGCCGACGATTACGGTAAAGGCGAGCGCGACCACGGCGATAACGGCAACCACGCGATTGAAGTACCAGCGGCGGAGCAGCGATACCGGCGGTCCAAGTGCAAAGCTCAGGAGGACGGCGAGGGCCATCGGGACAGTGACTTCGCGCCCGAGGTAGAGTGCCGCAACGGTGATGACGCCGACGGCCAGGGTCCCCAGACTGGCAGAAGAGGCGCTAGCGCCAGGGGTCTCTGCCCGATGAAAATCGGCGACCGTTGGGTCGGTATTGAGCATGGCGGCAATCTCGCGGCTAGTCTGACGTGACACGCCTAATTCTTCAGGATCTTCTCGAGCATATTGCGCAATTCGGGACTCCCGCCGACTGCCAGCCCGGCGAGCAACGCCCCGACAAAACTGCGATAGGGGTGGGCGTGCGCCTGCGCACTCGCTTGCTGCGCGGCCAGGCTGCCAAGTCTTGCCGCGAGATCGTTGAGTTCGCTGGCGACGCCGGGATCCACGGAACCTGGATCGGCGCTCGTTCGGGCGGTTCGGCCGGATCGCGGGGCCATGCGGGTTGCCAGGAGGATCAGTCCGGCCAGAACGAGGCCCGCCAGGCCAACGAGAAGCGCGGCGAGCGGTGGCGTGGCCGCCAGCGATACGAGGAAGAGATATAACGCCGCGCCCAGGAACATGGCCGAGGTTGCCACAAGGATGATGGCGGCCACCGCTGCCGCCATCGCGATCAGCGCCCTCGACAGGATGCGCTCCACGTTTTCGGTTTCGCTGTGCCGCCGATGGCGGTCTAGCCGCGGCGCGCGGTGAGGAGACGACCCAGGAAAAGGCCCGCGCCGAAGGCGGTAAGTGCCGCAGCGATGGGTCTTTCCTCGATTTCCCGGCCCAAGCTCCCGGCCTGGCGCTGGACTTCGCTCCAGACCTTTTCGGCCGAGGCCTGCGCGTGTCCCGTCTGGGCGACACCATTATTTTCAATGTCGCGCATCGTGTCGGTCAGCTTGGCGAAATCGGCCCGCAGCTGTTTGATCTCGGTCTGCAGCGCGTCGATGTCGGCATTCGCTTTTTCAGCCATGGCGGCTCTCGGTTGTTGCATCATTCATCGAACTTTTCGGCCTCGATATCGCCGGCAGGATCTTTGAAACCGCCGACAGCGTTGTGGACGGTGCCTTCCACACGGTCGGTTCAGGTCCGCCGATCCCCGATCGATAAACACAGCGACGCCGTTATTACTCCTTCAGCGCGTCCTTTAGACCGCCGATGGCGTTCTGCACCTTGCCGGCGATCTTGTCGGCCTTGCCGTCAGACTCCAGCTGGGTGTCGCCGACCGCTTTGCCGATCGTCTCCTTGATCGAACCCTTGATCTCCTTCGCCGCGCCGGCGATCCGGTCCTTGTCCATCACTGCCTCCCGCCATCTGACGATGACCGTAGCAAGACAGGCAGCCGCTCCGGTAGCCTCGGAAACTACCCAGATCCCAGGCCCCGCGATCGGATCGCTATCCGGTCAGACGCATCGGCGAGCCGACGAACTGCTGCCGGCCATAGGTGCGGCTCTTGAAGCACCAACTCTCGTTGCCGGCTTCGAGAATGTCGCAGTGATGGGTCAGCCGGGCGAGATTGCCTTCGGGAGGCAGGGGCAGGAGGCCAAATCCTCTCACTCCGACCATTATTTCTCAGGCGCAGCCGCCGCATCCCCACCCGCGAAACGCGAAGCCTCCACTAGATCACCGAGGTGGCGTGCTTGACGATAAAGCGGATTTCACCGACCGCCTTGGTCACTGCCTGGCCGATCAAATCGAGCCGGCCGAGCTCTTCGACGCGGGTCTGCGTCGCGGCGATTTCGTCGGGGCTGAGGACGAGGCCGAGCAGACCGCAGGCCTCTATCAGGCAAATGAGGACGATGTCGCGCGGATCGGGGATGTCGTCGCTCAGCACCAGCTGGCGCAGCCGCGCGCGGACCTCGCGCTGTTCGCGGTCATCGACGACCGGGTAGCGGCGGGTGTGGAAGACCCACAGGAATCGGCCATTCTCCTCGCGCAAGATGCCCTTGGCGATGAGACGCTTGAGCGCGATATCCTGATATTTTTCGCCGTTGCCGCTGATCCGCTCGAGCACGGCGGCGGCGCTGAGTTCCCCGCCGTCCTCGCCAATCTGCCTTAATACATCGTCGAGGATGTCGTCGCCGGTCGGCGTCGTGTCGACCAGAATCAACCGGTCGAGATCGGAATCGATGCGGTTGGCGAGCGCCAGCTCCATCAGCGCCGCGCCGGCGAGGACCACGTCGGCGGCCGACAACGGCAGATTGACAAACCTGCCCTGGCGGTCGTCGAGCTGCAGGAGGACGATTTCTTCCACAAAGCCCAGCATTGCCCACCGCCTCAACGCAGCGCGGCGACGGCGGCGGCCGCATCGGATTGGATCGCGAAAATCTTGTCGAACCCGCTCACCGCGAAGACCTCGCGGACATTGGGGAGGAGCCCGAACAGCACCATCTTGCCGTTGGCTTGCTGGACTTTTTTTGCGACCACCAAGAGAACCCGTAGCCCGGCGCTGCTGATGTAGTCGAGCCGCGACAGATCGATCGCCAGGTGCGGCGTCGCGCTACCCAGCATCTTTTCAAACCTCTCCTCCGCGGGCTGCGCGGCGCTGCTGTCGAGCCGGCCGGCAAGTTTTACGATCGCGACCTCGCCCGCCTGCTCCTGGGCAAATTCCATCGCCAGCCTCGCACCCGCCTCTGCCGCACCTCTTGGTGGGTAGCACGGCGCCGATTGCCGAAGCAACAGATGTGGGCTGTGGGCAGCGGGTCAGTATGAATGTAACAAGTGGTCCGTTGCTCAATATGCAAATTTTTAATTGACAAATCCGGATTAATGTGATATTGGGCCTGCACACTAATCCTCCCGCGTTGACCGACCATTCGCTCACCGCTGTCCTTTGCCGACGGGGGCATCGATCAGCGCCCCCTCTTCCATCGAGCCACTCTTACGCGCGCTGCCCCCGCGGCGCTGTTACATTCGAACTGAGACACGACCCACCGCCGCACTACGAACCGCATTGGGATTGAAGCCCTGTCGGGTGAGGTAGGTGATCACGCGCTCTTCCGGGATCGCCTTCAAATTAGAAAATTGCTCTCTGATGTCACGTGCACGTTCAGTGTTGAGCTGCGGCGATATGGGAACGCTTTGGTTTCCTGGGAACTGCTATTGCATGGCTGCCGTTCTTGACTCTGATCGGCTAACATCGTTCGATGCGCACCATAAACCCCATCTTAAGGGGAGATGCCGCACATTCCCCATGCGGTAGGAGGGCTGGTCTCGGTGAGAAAACTGCTTCGCTGCTACGCTCAAAGGCACGGAGGCAAGTGGGAGGCTTTTTGCATCGACTTCGACCTTGCAGTTCAAGGGGAGTCATTCGAAGAGGTTTACCACGCCCTAGGCGAAGCCGTAGCCGGTTACGTCGAGCGTGTTCATGAACTCCCCGAAGAAGATCAGCGACGGCTCTTGAGCCGTAAAGCGCCACTGTGGTCGCGCCTCTGTTTCGTAGCGGCATTGCTGTACAGCGCGCTTCGATCGCGCGGCGGCGATGATGATGAGAAACACGGATATACGCTGCCCTGCGCTGCGTGAACTTCCGCGACTTTATCCAAATAATCGAAGCGGTAGGCTTCGAGCTAAAACGAACCGAAAATAGCCATCGGCGGTACGAAGGCACGGTTGGCGGAGAAATCCACCTTGTAACGGTCGCCTATCATCGTATCGGCGATGAGATTCTCCCAAAAACATTTGCCTCAATGATTCGGCAGAGCGGACTGCCGAAGCGGCTGTTCCGTCGATAGCCCCTGGGAAATGGCCGCCGTCCCAAGTTGGAGATGCCAGTGTCCGAATTTGGACAGCACGTGATCGGGCTTGGCCTCGCGCAATCCTCGCGGTAAGAGGCGCAATGGCCGAGCACCAGCTTGACATCAAACCGCAGGTCGGTGAGGTCGTCCGGCTGAACGAGTGGGTGGGGGTGCGCTGCACCGCCGACGGCGTCGCCGAGGATGTGGCGTTCAAGATGACGCTCGCCATCGAGGAGGCGGTCGTCAACGTCATCTCGCACGCCTTTACCGGCCTGCCGCCGCCGCATTCGATAAGGGTTCGGCTTGACATCGCGGCTCTATCGATCACCGCTGAGATCATCGACAACGGCCGGCCATTCGACCCGACGTCGGCGCCCGATCCCGATCTCTCGCTGCCGCTCGAAGCGCGCCGTCCCGGCGGGCTGGGGATCCATTTGATGCGTGGCATGATGGATCGCCTGCGCTATCACCGCGGCGACGGGAGCAATATCTTGCGGCTGGAGAAAGCCCGGCCCTGACCCCGCTCAGGGGTGAAAAACCAGGCTCAGGCAGGTGATGTCGTCGGACTGGTCGGCCCCGGCGGCGAACGCTGCGGTTGCGCCAAGAACGCCGGCGACCAGCTCGGCCGCGCTGCCGCCC
>JBARKH010000093.1:0-2529 GCA_049801295.1 Allostellaceae bacterium
CAGCCTATGCATGTTCAACCTCGAAGAAGGGCCAACGCATCCGAAGTATAGGGCACGAGTATAGTGGGCCATCCCCGCCTGCACTAGCGGAACGAAACGCCACCGTTGCGCATCGCCGCGGGTCGCCTCGATGGTCTCGTTTGATGCTGCGGCGCTGAGTCCACGGCGGTTGCAGCCCATCGTCCGACGGGATAAGACCCTGGCACGGTTTCAGCCGAGGAGATTTGCCGTGGCGCGCGGAGACGACCAGCATCGCAACCCGAAATCCGATATCGATATCGCCCAGGCGGCAGCGATGCGGCCGATCGGTCAGGTCGCGGCCGACAAGCTCGGGATCCCCGACGAGGCGTTGTCCCCCTACGGCCGCTACAAGGCCAAGATCTCGATGGATTACATCCGCACGCTGGCCGACCGGCCGCGCGGCAAGCTGATCCTCGTGACGGCGATCACCCCGACCCCGGCCGGCGAAGGCAAGACCACAACGACGGTCGGTCTCGGCGACGCGCTCAACCACATCGGCAAGAAGGCGATCCTGTGCCTGCGCGAGCCGTCCCTCGGGCCGTGCTTTGGCATGAAGGGTGGCGCCGCTGGCGGCGGCTATGCGCAGGTCGTGCCGATGGAGGACATCAACCTCCATTTTACTGGCGATCTGCATGCGATCGGCATCGCCAACAACCTGCTCGCCGCGCTCGTTGACAACCACATCTATTACGGCCTCGAGCCGCGCATCGATCCGCGCCGGGTCGCTTGGCGGCGTGGGCTGGACATGAACGACCGGGCATTGCGCTCGATCGTCTCCTCGCTCGGCGGGGTTGCCAACGGCTTTCCGCGCGAGGACGGGTTCGACATCACGGTCGCCTCGGAGGTGATGGCGATCTTCTGCCTGTCGAGCGACCTGGCCGATCTGCGGCGGCGCCTTGCCAATATCGTCGTCGGGCAGACCCGCGAGCGCCAAGCCGTGCGGGCATCCGATCTGAAGGCGGCCGGGTCGATGGCGGTCCTGTTGAAGGATGCGCTTGCACCGAACCTCGTGCAGACGCTGGAAAACAACCCGGCCTTCATCCATGGCGGCCCATTCGCCAACATCGCGCATGGCTGCAATTCGGTCATGGCCACCACGACGGCGTTGAAGCTCGCCGATTTTGTGGTCACCGAAGCCGGGTTCGGGGCCGATCTCGGGGCCGAGAAGTTCTTCGACATCAAGTGTAGGAAGGCCGGGCTGAAGCCCGATGCGGCCGTCATCGTCGCCACCGTCCGGGCACTGAAGATGCATGGCGGAGTGCCCCGCGATGGGCTCAAGGAAGAGAATGTCGCGGCACTTGAAAAGGGCTTCGCCAATCTCGAGCGGCATCTCGAAAATCTGCGCGGGTTCGGGGTGCCGGTGGTGGTCTCGGTCAACCGCTTCAGCGCCGATACCCAAGCCGAGCATACACGGTTGAAGGAGCTGTGCGCGGGCATGGGGGTCGAAGCGGTGATCGCCGACCATTGGGCCCAGGGGAGCGAAGGCGCCGCGGAACTCGCCCACGCCGTCGTCAAGCTCGCCGAAAGCGGCAAGGCGGACTTCCACCTTCTCTACCCCGACGAGATGCCGCTGCGCGACAAGATCAAGACGATCGCCCAGAAGATCTACCGGGCCAAGGACATCGCGTGCGACGCGGCGATCGAGAGCCGTCTCGCCGAATTGCAAAAGGGCGGGTTCGGCCATTTCCCGGTATGCATCGCCAAGACCCAGTACAGCTTTACCACCGATCCCAACGCCAAGGGCGCGCCCGATGACCATGTGCTGGCGGTGCGCGAGATCCGCCTCTCGGCCGGCGCCGAGTTCATCGTCGCGGTGTGCGGCGAGATCATGACGATGCCCGGCCTGCCCCGGGTGCCCGCCGCTAACAGCATCGATCTCACCGAAGACGGCCGCATCACCGGGCTGTTCTGAGCGCGATGGACGCCGATGCGGTCAAATTGTGGCGGCGCGGCGAGCGCGAGCGGCTGATTGCGCTGCGCCAGGGGCTGCCCGCTTCCGAGCGACGCCAATCGGGTGAGCGCATCGCCGAGGGGCTGCGCACGCTCCTCTCCGAGCGGCCGGGAATCCTTGGCGTCTATTGGCCGTTTCGCGCCGAGTTTGACCCGCGGCCGCTGATCGATTGGGCGGTCGCTGCCGGGCGTGTCGTCGCGCTGCCGGTCGTCATCGACAAAAAGGGGCCGCTCGAATACCGCGCCTGGAAGCCCGGCGAGCGGCTCGTCGACGGCGTGTGGAACATCCCGGTGCCGGAACGGCGCGCGGTCGTCACGCCGGCGATCGTTCTGGCGCCGCTCGTCGGGTTCGACCGCGCCTCTTATCGGCTGGGGTATGGCGGCGGCTATTTCGACCGCACCCTCGCCGCGCTCATGCCGCAACCGATGGCCATCGGGGTCGGCTTTGCCTTCCAGGAACTTGCGACGATCCACCCTCAGCCGTTCGACGTGCCGATGGATTGGATTGTCACCGAGAGCGGCACGCGCCGGCGCTAAGCCGCCCGGCGCGGCTTACCC
>JBARKH010000094.1:0-15535 GCA_049801295.1 Allostellaceae bacterium
TGTCGGCGGCGAGCGCCCGCATCGGCGACGCGCGCTCGACCTATGAGGACGGCATCCTCAGCCGGGTCAACGCGAGCGCCGCCGCGCTCGGCCTCAAGCCCGGCATGACCGCTTGCGACGCCGTCGCGATCCTGCGCCGTGCTTTCGTCAGGGAGGACTAAGCCATGACTGCATCAGCCGACCCGAGCCGGCACAATCGCCCGCATGGGAGGATGACCGGCGGGCGCGCGCTCGCCGAGATGCTGCGCTTGTCCGACGTCGGGCCGATGTTCGGGATGGGCGGGTTTCAGCTCCTCCCGTTCTACGACGCGCTGGGGCAGCTCGGGATGCAACATTTCCTCATCAACGACGAGCGCTGCGGCGCCTTCGCCGCCGATGCCTATGCAAGGGTTACCAACCGCCCGGGGATCTGCGACGGCACGCTCGGCCCCGGCGCCACCAACCTCGTCACCGGCCTCATCGAATCGACAAATGGCGGGATCCCGGTCATCGCACTCGCCGGCGACACCAACCGGGCGCATTCCTGGAAGAACATGACGCAGGAATGCCGCCAGGCGGAAATCCTGCGCCCCGCAGTCAAGGAGCTGATCCGGATCGAAGATACCGGCCGCATCCCGGAATTGACGCGGCGCGCCTTCGCGGTTGCGACCTCGGGCCGGCCCGGGCCGGTGGTGCTCGATGTGCCCGAGGATGTCTGTCACGGCAGTTACGATTTCACCGCCGATGATTTCGCGATCGATCCCTCGACGCTCGCGGCGCCCTCCCGGCGCATCCGACCCGACCGCAGCGACATCGAGCGCGCCGCCAAGCTCCTCGCCGGCGCCAAGCGGCCGCTCCTCCTGGTCGGCGGGGGGATCCACATCTCGCAGGCCCATGCCGCGCTCCAGGCCTTTGCCGAGGCGCAGTCGATCCCGGTCGCGCATACGATGAGCGGCAAGGGCGGCATCGCCTGCACCCATGCGCTCAATGTCGGCCTCTTCGGGCGCTATGCGCGGATTGCCAACGAGCTCATTGAAGCCTCGGACTGCCTCCTCGTCGTGGGGTGCAAATTGGGCGAGATCGCCACCAAGCGCTATGCGCTGCCGCCCTTGCACATCCCGATCATCCATCTCGAAATCGTGGCCGAGGAGATCGGGCGTTGCCGCCCGGCGG
This sequence comes from Allostellaceae bacterium, assembly GCA_049801295.1. GTDB lineage: Bacteria > Pseudomonadota > Alphaproteobacteria > ATCC43930 > CGMCC-115725 > DATARH01. The sequence goes on from JBARKH010000094.1 coordinate 1,153, forward strand.
CGGTGGCGCTGTGGGGCGACGCGCGCGCCGGGCTCGAAGACTTGAACGAGGCGCTGGCGGACAGCGCCAAGGCCGCGCGCGCCACCCGCGCCGATTACGTCGGCGAGATCCCGGTGCGGATGAAGGCCTGGGCGGCGGATGCCGCGCCGCGGCTCAACTCAGCCGACCGCCCGATCCATATGGCGCGGCTCTGCCAGGAGCTGAACCGCGCCTTGCCGGCCGATTCGATCCTCGTTGCCGATGGCGGGTTTGCCGGGCATTGGACCGGGCTCCTCTACGACACCAAGCGGGCGGGGCGCCATTTCATCCCCGATCGCGGGCTCGCCTCGATCGGCTACGGGCTCCCGGGCGGCATTGGCGCGGCGTTGGCGGCGCCGGGCCGCTCGGTCGTCGCGATCACCGGCGATGGCGGGTTCAACATGGTCTTGGGCGAACTGGAAACCGCGCGCCGCGCCAAGCTTGGCCTCACTATCGTCGTCGTCAACAACGCCGCCTCGGGCTATGTAAAGGCGCTCCAGCACGCGATGATGGGCGGGCGCTACCAGTCCGCCGATTTGTCGGAGATGGATTACGCCGGGGTCGCCCGCGCGATGGGTGTCGGCGGCATCCGGGTCGAGGACCCCGAGGCGCTCGGCGCCGCGCTTGCGACGGGCCTTGCCGAAACCGACCGCCCGACCGTCGTCGATGTCGTCGTCACCCGCGACCCCGGCCAGATGCTGCCCGCCGTCGACAACCGCACGGTCGAAATCAAACAGGGCGACCGCGTAGCCTAGAGGAGGATCGCCTCAGGTCGTACCACCCATCCGTCACCCCCGCGAAAGCGGGGGCCCAGGGCAACCGTACGTCGCTCGCCCTGGATTCCCGCTTGCGCGGGAATGACGGTTCAACGTGTGACGACGGTGCTCTAATCGCGCAGAGCCGGCCGCGCTCAGCCGAGGGTGCGCGGGTCGGCGACGTCCACTTCGAGGTGTTCGGTCGGCTGCGGCGTCGCGGTCAGCAGCGTGACGCCGTCGGGCGAGTCGAAATGGTGCCACACGCCTTGCGGGACGATGACGACCATCCCGGCGGACAAGTGGAGGGATTGCGGCCCGTCCTCGGTCATCAGGTGCATCGTCGTCGCGCCCTCGACGATCTGCACGAGTTCGTCGCCCTTCTGGTGGCGCTCCCACGGGCCTCTTCCGGCGAATTTGGCGGTGAAGATGCCGCCGTCGCGGTATTCGGCGAGCTTGGCGAACGCCCCCTGCCGCGCGGCGGCGGGCGTCGTCGGGGTGCGCCCGCGCAGCGTCTTGAGCTTGCCGAGTTCGCTGTTGAGATCGAGGATCGTGATCATCCTTTTCCTCCCTGGTGGTCTGGCGACGGCGCCCGCCCCAACCCTAACCCTCCCCCGCTTGCGGGGGAGGGGAGTGCGATGGGTCAGTGGGCGCGGGTGGGTGGCGTGGTCCGGCTGGCGGCGCTTGCCACCGCCTTCAGGGAGGCGGTGACGATGTCGCTGTCCATCCCCACCCCGTAGAGCGTCGCGTCAGCCCCATCGGCGCCGGTGCTGCGGATCTGGACATAGGCGGCGGCCTGGGCGTCGGCGCCGGCGCCGACTGCGTTCTCGTGGTAATCGAGGACAGTGAGTGCGATCCCGCAACCCGCTTTCAGCGCATCGACAAAGGCGGCGATCGGTCCGTTGCCGACGCCCTCGATACGCCGCTCGGCGCCGTTAATGGCGATCGTCGCGACGATGCGGCGCTCGCCCGGGCGCGGCTCGGGCAGCACGCTATAGTCGACGAGGCGAATGCCGCCGCGGCTGAGATAGGTTTCCTCGAAAAGCGCCCAGATGTCGGCGCTGGTCAGCTCCTTGCCCGTCCGGTCGGCGACCTCCTGGACGACCCGGCTGAACTCGACCTGCAGCGCGCGCGGCAGATCGAGACCGTGATCGGCCTTGATGACATAGGCGACCCCGCCCTTGCCGGACTGGCTGTTGACCCGAATGACGGCCTCATAGGTGCGGCCGAGATCCTTGGGGTCGATCGGCAGGTAGGGCACCTCCCACAGCGCGTCGTTGCGCTTTTCCAAGGCCTCGAACCCCTTCTTGATCGCGTCCTGGTGCGAGCCGGAAAATGCGGTGTAGACGAGTTCGCCGGCATAGGGGTGGCGCGGGTGCACCGGCAATTGATTGCAGTGCTCGACGGTGCGGACGATATCGTCGATATCGGTGATCGCGAGGCCGGGATCGACGCCCTGGCTGAACAGGTTGAGCGCCAGCGTCATCACGTCGACATTGCCGGTGCGCTCGCCATTGCCGAAGAGCGTGCCCTCGATCCGGTCGGCGCCGGCCATCACCCCCATCTCGGCGGCCGCGATCGCGGTGCCGCGGTCGTTGTGGGGATGGAGGCTCAAGACGATCGAGTCGCGGTCGCGGATGTGGCGGCTGAACCATTCGATCTGGTCGGCATAGGTGTTCGCGGTCGACATCTCGACCGTGGCCGGCAGGTTGAGGATCACCTTCTTTTGCGGGGTCGGCTGCCAGACATCCATCACCGCCTCGCAGATCTCGACCGCGAAATCGAGTTCGGTGCCGGTAAAGCTCTCGGGCGAATACTGATAGATGAATTCGGTCTCGGGCATCGCCGCGGCGAGATCGCGGATCTGGCGGGCGGCGGTGACCGCGATGTCGACGATGCCGGGCTTGTCGAGCCCGAACACGACCCGGCGCTGCAGGGTCGAGGTTGAATTATAGAGGTGCATGATGACCCGCCTGGCGCCGCGGATCGATTCAAAGCTGCGCTCGATCAACTCCGCGCGCGCCTGCGTCAGCACCTGGATCGTCACGTCGTCGGGGACCAGGTTTTCCTCGACCAGCTCTCGGCAGAACGCGAAATCGGTGTCCGAGGCGGCGGGAAACCCGACCTCGATCTCCTTGAAGCCGAGCTTCACCAGCATGTCGAACATGCGGCGCTTGCGCTCGGGCCCCATCGGCTCGACGAGCGCCTGATTGCCGTCGCGCAGGTCGACCGAGCACCAGGTCGGCGCCTTGTCGATGACGCGCGAGGGCCATTGGCGATCGGGCAGGTTGATCGGCGGAAAAGCCCGGTATTTTTGGATCGGCATGATTGTCATAGCGGAACTCCGGGGTCGGACCGCCGGCCTATGGTAAGCACGGCGGTTGCTGCGATGGTCGAGGCGAGAGGGCCGGCGGGCTTAATCCCTCCGGCCGGCGCTAAGTCGCCCGAGGCACCGCGCGCGCAATGCAATCCAGCGGTCAACGGAAACCATCGAAGTCATGAAAATCACCGAGCGCGAAAGAGGTTCCCCTGAGGGAACGAACGAGCGAAAACCGGCGCCTTCTAGGACGCCGAGGTCATAAGTCGCAGCTCGTCACGCGCTTTGGTCATGCGGCGCATATAGCAAGCGCACCCCGCAAAGTCAACGTGCGGCCGGTTTTGCCGCCGAACCCACCCGGTCAGAAATTCTCGACCCAGGGCCGCAGCTCGATTTCCCAGGCCCAGGCGCTGCGGTGCTGGCGGTGCAGTTGCAGGTAGCTCTCGGCGATCGCCTCGGGGGCGAGGAGGCCGTCGGGGCCGCGCTCGTTGGCGCGCGGATCGCCCGCTTTTCCGATGCCGCCATCGATGACGATGTGCCCGACATGGATGTTGTGCGGCTGCAGTTCACGCGCGAGCGATTGCGCGAGGCCGCGCAGCGCGAACTTGCCCATCGCGAAAGAGGAGGAGCGGGGATAGCCCTTGACGCTGGCGCTGGCGCCGGTGAAGAGGATCGTGCCGTGGCCCTGGCGCAGCATCCGCGTCACCGCCTGACGGGCGACGAGAAACCCGCCGAACGCGGTCACCCGGATCGCGCTCTCGACCGCCGCGGGATCGAGTTCGTGGACCGGTCCGCGGGCCCGGCCGCTCGCGTTGTAGACAACCAGGTCGAGGCGCTCGCCGCCGGCGTCGACCGCGGCGAAAAGCCGCTCGACCTCATCGGCGCGGCTGGCGTCGCAGGCGACCACCGCAGCCTTGGTTTCGCGGGCGAGGGCGCCAAGCTTTTGCGTGTCGCGCGCCGCCAGCACCACGTCCATGCCTTCCCCGGCGCAGCGACGGGCAATGGCCGCGCTCAATCCCGCTCCCGCCCCGACGATCAATGCGCGTTCGCCTGCTGCCATCGCCAGTCTCCGTTGAACCGATGCCGCGGCGTTGTTGCCACGTGATCTCGACCGGGCCCGTTATCGCGCAAAACCATCCCGCGGCACCAGGGGTAAGGTGTCTTCACTGGCCAAGCCGAGGTTGCCCGCGCCGGCAGCGCCGCTCGGGAAATCGGGTCGGAACCCCAAGATATGCCGCCCAAACCGATCCGGCACGCAACTAGTTGTTGGATTGATCGCGAGCTTCTCCGATACCTCGTTGTACAAATTTGAGAACCTGCAGGAAATTTGATGATCTACTCCCGAATAAAGAATAAGTCAGGCCGATTATTGTCTCAATCGGTGTGAGATTGAACAGGGTATGACAACGAAGGGTCGCTTGCTGACTTGGGGCTATCGTGGCATTTCATGTGCGTGTGGCTTGACAAGCTGCCGAGTGGCTGCCTAGGGTTGCATAGAACTTCCCCTGTCTCACCCGGACGCCCCCTGCCAACGATCCGGGACGGCACGTTGCCATTGCCTTCGGTCAATCAGAGACGCGTGCCTAGCGGGCCGACCCGCCGGCGCCACTGTGCCAACCACGTGGAGACGCATGCGGATGAGGATGCGACGGACGATCGGGCTGTCTCTCGCCCTCTTGGTTGCATCGACGGCGGCCATGGCCAAACAGGTCCAGTCGGATCGGGACCATGTGGTGCCGAGCACAAAATCCAAGACCGCCAAGGCCGAAACAACGGCCGCCAAGACATCCGGCAAACGGCACCACGTTCATGGGAAGCTCGTCGCGCGCCCGCGGCACGCCGGCCATCCGCCGCAGCACGCCGCCCAGCTGCCGCCGCCCGACGAGTACATCGGTCCGCTGCGGGTGATCGGCCAGCGCGAAGTCGGGGCCGCCGCCTGGTACGGCGGCCGCCATATCGGACGGCGGACGGCGAGCGGCGAGCGGCTCGACGCGGTTCACTTGACCGCCGCGCACCGCTCCTTGCCGCTTTATTCGCTGGTGCGGGTGACAAATCTGACCAATGGGCGTTCGGCAGTCGTGCGGATCAACGATCGCGGCCCGGTCAGCCATTCCCTGTTGATCGATGTCTCTCCGGGGGTTGCGGACGAGCTCGACATGAAGCGCGCCGGCATCGTGTCGGTCGCGGTTGAACCGGTAGCCCCAGCACCCAGCCCGCCCGCTAACGCCGCCCTCCTGGCACGGGACCGGTAGCCGACCAAACCAACGGTTTCACAGCTTGTCGCCTTTTTGCAACTGTTGCAGAAAAGGCACGTCCGGGGCGAAAAGCCGGCTTCCAGCCCGGGCTCAATTGACTCCGAATCGATGCTCGATTGTATTCTTCGGTGCGTGCCCTGCCACGGACTGTATCGATCCGGAATTCGCAAAGTAGTCGGCAACTACACAATCTTTCGGTTCGCTTGCGCTCCGGTTGTGGGGTGGGGGAAGCTCGGCCGGTGTCTGCCGAGAGTGAGTGAGATGCGCGCATGCGCGAAGTTCGCGCGGAGTTCGATTGGGGGCGAAGTGTCTGAGACGACAAACGTCATACCCTTTCCGCTGACAGTACGAACGCAACACGCGGCAGCGGATAGCGGTTTCGGATCGGGCCCCGGCGACTACGAATTCACCGAAACAGAGCTGGCGGCTCTCTGCCGCTGGTTCTCGGCGATGAAATTTGCATTTCCGGGAACCGAAGGGGTGATGATCGTCAGCCACCAAGAAAGCTACTCGGCCGTCGGCCTTTACAACTGCGCCGGCGGAGCACCGAACTGCCTCATCGCAAAGCACGAGGCTGGCGGGATGACCCGTTTTTTCTGGTCGACCGAGGGCGACCCGCCGCGGCTCCTCAACGACCTCTCCGAGATAACCGACGCCCACATCCGCGCTATCCACCCGCCGCGCAACGAGAAGGGATGGCTCGACCCGATCGGCTGGATGGGTGTTTATGCCACCCGCATGATTGCGACCGCCCTGCAGGTGGTTTGACGAGCCGCGAACGACCCGGTCGGGCCGCGGCGGATTAACATAACCCTGGATTCTGCCGCAGGGCGGAGCGCGCGGCAATTGCCCCGGTTGGATCAGGCCTCGCCATGATCGCCCTCGACCTGTCACGCCTCTTGTCGCGCGCCGGGCGGGGAACGCCGACCGGGATCGATCGGGTTGAATTGGCCTATGCCAAGCACCTCGTTGCGAACCGGGCATCGGCCTCTTTCACGGCGCTAAGCGCGAGCGGCGGGCTGGGATTGCTGCGACGCCCAGCGGCCGAACGATTTGTTGCCGCGATCGGCGCCGCGTGGCGCGGTGAACTCGACCCGGTGCAGCAAAACCGGGAGGTTCGCCAGATCGCCTGGCGGGCTCGGATCGCGCTCCTGGCCAACCGCGAGCGCGTGGTGATGGACCGGCTGCGGGCGGCCCGGGCGCCGTCCATTTATCTGCTGGTTTCGCACCATCACCTCGAAAAGCGCGGCCTTATTGCCCGGATGAAACAGCGCAGCGGGGCGCGCTTCATCTGTCTTATTCACGACCTCATTCCAATCGAGTTTCCCGAATACGTGAGGCGCGGCCGGGCGGCAACCCATCTGCGCCGGATCGAAACCGCGGCGCGCCATGCCGACGCGCTGATCGTCAATTCGGCGGTGACGCGCGCCGCTTTGCAGCCCCACCTCGAGCGGGCCGGGCGTGCCCCGCCGGTGCTCGTCGCGCCGCTCGGTGTCGATCTTCCGCCGACCCCCGATGACCGCAGTCCCCCATACGACCGGCCTTATTTCGTCTATGTCAGCACGATAGAAGCACGCAAGAACCATCTGTTGCTGCTCAACCTCTGGCGCCGGCTGGCAAGCGAACTGGGCGAGCGAGCGCCGTTACTCGTGCTGGTAGGGAAGCGCGGCTGGGAAACGGAAAACGTCGTCGACATGCTCGATCGCTCTGCCGCGCTGCGCGGCGCGGTGATCGAGCACAATGCCATGCCCGATGTGGCCATGGTGCGCCTGCTGAAGGGCGCCTGCGCGGCGCTGCTCCCGTCCTTTGCCGAGGGTTTCGGCCTCCCGCTGGTCGAGGCGCTCGCGCTTGGGGTCCCGGTCCTCGGCAGCGATATCGCGGCATTGCGGGAGACCGGCGGAACCGTCCCGGAATTTTTCGATCCGCTCGACGGCTCGAGCTGGCGCGCGGCGATCCTGGATTACGCGGCGCCGGGATCTCCGCGGCGCGCCGCCCAGCTCGCGCGCCTTCGCGGCTGGGATCCGCCGCGTTGGGAACAGCACTTCGCCAACGTTGACCATTTGATCGCGCAAGTGGCATCCGCTCCGGCCGGCGCGTGAGCAACCCCTAATGCGACGCCGGCATCACGCGGCCGAGGTGCCGCGCCACGGCCGCCAGGTCGGTCGGCTCGGCGGCGATCGCACGGGCTTCTTCGAGGAGAATACCGACAGCGTCGCGCACCTGCTCTTCGGTGTGCTGCGCGGTCAGAAAAAAGCGCAGCCGGGCCGCGCGTTCGGGTACCGCCGGATAGAGGATCGGCTGGACGTTGATGCCGCGGCGGAATAGTGCCTGCGACAGCCGCGCCGCGCCGATCGAGCTCCCGGTAATGATCGGCACGATGGCGGCGCCGACCGATCCTCCGACATCGAGCCCGCCTTCGCGCGCAAGGCGCAGGAAGAGGGCGGCCCGATCGTTGAGCCGGCGCGCGCGTTCGGGCTCGTGCTCCAAGATGTCGATGGCGGCGAGCGCGGCCGCGGCGTTCGGCGGCGTCATACCGACCGAGAAGACAAAGCCTGGCGCCATCCGCTTCAAATAGTCGATCAAAGGCCGGCGACCGGCGATATACCCGCCGCAGGATACGAGGCTCTTGCTGAGCGTCCCCATCCAGATGTCGACCTCTCTGGGGTCGATCCCGGCGTGGTCGGCCGAGCCGAACCCGCGCGGCCCCAGCACCCCCAAAGCATGCGCCTCGTCGACCATCAGCCAGGCGCGGTGGCGCCGCGCAACGGCGACAAAGGCGGCCAGATCGGGCACGTCGCCATCCATGCTGTAATGCCCCTCGATGACGATGAGCGCATGGCCATGGCGCGGGCGCGCCTCGGCGAGGACCTTGTCGGCCGCCTCGGGATCGAGATGGCGAAACGGCACACGCCGAGCCCCCGACAGGATGCCCCCTTGCACGATGCTGTTGTGGATCAGGGCATCGTGCACGATCACATCGTTGCGGCCCAACAAATGGCCGATCACCGTGACATTGGTCGAATGACCGCCGACGAGGGCGATGCTGTCCTCGGCGCCGTGGATCCGCGCCAGGGCCTGTTCGAGGTCGCGATGGATCGGGCGCTCGCCGGAAACCGGCCGGCTGGCCGAGACCGAGGTGCCATAGCGGTCGATCGCCGCCTTCGCCGCGGCGGCGATGCGCGGGTCGCCATTGATGCCGATATAGTTGTACGAGGCGAAATTGATGTAGGTGCGTTCGCCGATGACGGTCTCGGCGCCGGCGATCCCCTGATGGACGCGGAAGAACGGATCATCGATCCCCAGATAATCTGCCGCCTCCTCGATCATCCGGATTTCGCGGTATGATTCCAGTTCCGCGACGTCGAGCCTGGCGGCATCGCTCGCCGAACCGCCAGAGGACACGGATCGCGCCGGTGCGGCAGCCATCCGCATCGCCGCAGCCGAGGACAGTTTCTCGATCAGCCGGGCCTTGGCCTGCGCCGACAATCCGAAGAGATTGCGACCGGCCGCCACCCGATCACTCCGCTGCGGCCGAGTTCACCTCGGCCGGCTCAAATCTCTCCGCCGCGTTCGCCACGGCGGTCAACTGCTCGGCGTCGTTCCCCTCGTAGCGCTCGGCTAGGCTCAAGACTTCGCTCGCGTGCGGGCGCGCGGCATCGGCGCTCGCCAGACGCACGGCAATCGAGGCGACGCTCGTCCCTTCGGCGAGCGACATCAGCGGCAGATCGATGCGCAACCGGCTTTCGAGCGCGAGGCGCAGCTCGACCGCCATCAGCGAATCCATCCCCATCTCCGAGAGCGGCCGCAGCGGGTCGATGCCGGAAGCCGGCAGCCGCAGAATATTTGCCGCCTCTTCGGCGACCGTGGTCTTGAGGAGCGCGAGAGCCGCTTCGGGGTCGAGCCCGGCGAGCCGCTCGATCAGCGAATCATCGCCCGGTGACGCGCCGCCGTCGGCGCGGATTTCGGCGAAAACCGGCGAGGCGAGGATCGGCAGGAACCGGCGCGCCTCGTTCCAGCTGGTTTCGGCAAATGCTGCGGCCGGCAAGCCGCTGGCGGCGATCGCCGAGAGCCCGGCCAGAGCCTGGGCCGACGCCATCGGCTTGGCGCCGAGCCGGCGGGCGAGTGCGTCACGCGTTTCCGGCCGTTCGGCGAGGTAACCGGTATCCTCGATCGGTCCCCAGGCGATCGCGAGGGCCGGCTTGCCGCGGGCCCGGCGGTGCCGCGCCATCGCCTCGAGCGCCAAATTGGCCGCGACATAGACCCCTTGTCCGGGCGCGCCGAGCAGCGTCGTCGCCGAGGAAAACAACAGGAACAGTTCGATCGGATCCTCGCTTGTCAGCCGATCGAGGGCGATCGCGCCGCCGAGCTTCGGTTTGAGGATTCCGGCGATATCCGATCCGTCGAGCTCGGATACCAGCGCGTCGCCAAAGGCGGACGCTGCATGGACGACACCGCGCAGCGGCGGCTGGACGCGGCGAATTTCATCGAGAACGGCGGCGAGCGAGGCCGGATCGGCGACATCGCCTGCATATAGCCGAACCTCGGCACCAAGCGCGCTTAATTCGGCCGCTCGGTCGGCCGCTCCCGGCGTCGCGGCGCCCCTGCGGCCGAGCAGCGCGATCGACCCCGCGCCGTGCCGGGCGAGCCAGCTTGCTGCGGCAAAGCCGAACCCGGAGATGCCGCCCGTGACCAGATAGGTGCCGTCGCGCCGCAAAATCATTTCCGGCGCCTGGCGCAGCCGCACGCCGGCATTCCCCTGCGGCATCAGCACCAGCTTGCCGATATGCCCCGACGCCTGCATCAGGCGGAACGCGTCGCCGATCGCGGCGAACCCGAAAGTGCGATGCGCAAGCGGTCGGATCGCGCCCTCGCTCAAGGCGGTTGAAACTTCGCTCAGCAGCGCTCGCGCGAGATCGGGCCGCTGGACCGGCAACTGGTCGACATCGATCGCGAAATAGGAAATGTTTTGCCGCAGCGGGCGCAGGTGAATGCGCCGGTTGAGATAGAAATCGCGCTTGCCGAGTTCGAGAAAGCGGCCGAACGGCTTCAAGACGCTGAGGCTCTGCTCCATCGCGTCGCCGCTGAGAGAATTTAGGACGATGTCGACCCCGCCGCCGCTGATCGCGCGCACCTGATCGGCAAATCCCAGATCGCGCGAATCGAGCACGTGATCGGCGCCGGCCAGCCGCAGGAACGCCCGCTTGACCTCCGATCCTGCGGTCGCGATCACCACCGCGCCGCGATGCTTGGCGTACTGGATCGCGGCGAGCCCGACGCCCCCGGCCGCGGCATGGATGAGGACGAGTTCGCCCGGCATCAGCTTGGCCAATGTGCCGAGCGCATAGACCGCGGTGACAAACACCACGGGAATCGTCGCCGCCGCCGCGAAACTGGTGTCGTGCGGGATGCGGGTGACGGCGTGGGCGGCGGTGGTAACCTGCGTGCTCAACGCGGCCGGGGCGAAGCCGGCCACCCGATCGCCGACCGCGAGCTCGGCGACGCCGGCGCCGAGAGCACGGACGATCCCGGCGCATTCCAGGCCGAATGTCGGGCCGGCGAAACCGTCGGTCAGCGCCTCTTCGGGCAACAGGCCCATCGCCCACATGACGTCGCGGAAATTGAGCCCGGCGGCATGAACATCGATCGTGACCTCGCCCGGTCCGGGGGCGTGGGGCGCGGCCAGCTGCCAGCCCAGGGCGTCGAGCCCGCTCTGCTGCCCGGTCGTCAACGCGACGACATCCGCGGCGCTCGCCCAGCGCGGCGGCAGACCGCGGCGCACGCGCAACAGGTGGCGCCCCGCATCGGTCCAGACGATCTCGGTTTCCGCCGTCGCCGCCCGGAGCTCGCTCGTAATCCGCTCGGCCCGCTCGGCCCAACTCATCGTCGGGGAGAGATCGAGGAGGCGCAACGAGAGCCGGGGGATCTCGTTCATGAGGACCCGGCCGAAGCCCCACAGCGCGGCGCCGACGAGCCCGCTCTCCTCGCCATCCACTGATTGCTGCGCGCCGCAGGTAATCAGCCAAAGCGGGATGTGCCGCTGCGCGGCGGTGCCGGCGACCCGCGCCACGTCACTAATCAGCTGCGCCGCGTTCTCAACCGCCTCCGAGCTCGCCTCAATGACGAACAGGGCGACTTCGTTGTCGTTCTCGGCCTCGGCGGCCTCGCTATCGGCGGTCGCGGCAAATCCGATGGCGTCGATGACGCTCACCCGGTGGCCGGCCCGCGCCAATTGCCCGCGCAACGCTGCATTGCCGCCGCCGGACGCAACGAGGCTGATCGAGTAGGGTGAAGCGGGCTCTGCTGCCGGCGCGTCGGTCACGGCGCTGATCGACGGCTGCGTCCGGCCCCACAGAACCGCGCTCGGCCATGGTCCGGTCACGAGCGCGGCCGTACCCAAGCCGGAAAATCCATTGATCGCGAGCTCGCTGCGCCACTCGTCGCACGAGCGCAGCGGCGAACATTCGACGCCGCCGTTGCTGCTATGCCACCATCCGGCGTAGCGACCAAACACCAGATCCCATAGCGGGTTGGGTTCCGGCTCGACAGCGATGAAGAGGCCGCCGGGGGCGAGCAGATCTCGCAACTGCGACAGCGAAGCGGCGTCGAGCTGCAGCCGGGCGCAGGCGTGAACCGACACGATCACGTCAAAGCGGTCGTCGCCGAGCTCGTCCGTCGCCTCGCGCGGTGGCCAGCAGCCGGCGCTGGCGCCGGCGACCGCGGACACGGTAGAGCCGAGCCGGGTCGCCGCCTCCTGGTCGGGGTTGGTCGCCCGGTAGGCGAGCGCCACGTCCGATTGCGCCAGACGATCGAGAAGCCGCCTGGTGGCGCCGCCATCGGCGCCGACTTCGAGCACCCGCAACGGGCGGCTCCGTGGCCAGCGTGAAGCGATCTCGCCGAGCGCGGCGCACACCAGATCGATACCGGCGGCGCTGACAGGCGAACCGTGCAGCAAATGCTCGACCATCGGCACCGGCGATGCGTCGGCGTGCCGCGGACCGTCGGCGAGGAGGCGCGGCATCTCCTCGGCCATTGCCGCGACGAGGGCCAGTTCGGCGACCAGCTTGGGTGCCTCGGCAAGTAAGAGGCGCCAAACCTCGGCGATATCGGGGAGGTCGTTGGCCTCGGCAAGGCGCCACACCAGCCCGACTTCGGAGGCGGCGCCGAAGCGGGTCAACAAGCGCAGCAAGTATTCGAACAGCAAGCCTGAATCGGGGGCGATCGCGCCGGCCTCGATTACATCCTCGATCGTGAACGGCACATCCGGATCGACGATGCTCACTACCGATTGCAGCGCGACCGAGGCAATCAACGCATCGAGCAGCAAGGCGTGTTCGTCGGGCCGGGCGGCCGGGGCTGTGGGCAGGCTGACGAGCGGTGCGACAATCTCCTCAATCCGACCCAGGACGGCCGGGCTTGCTAGTTCCGCGAGCGGCGCCGGAACCAGATCGACGCGCAGCGCGCTATCCTCGGCGGCGACCCGGCGGGCGAGTTCGACCCGCCGGAACCAGCAATCGGAGAGTTCGCCAATGATCTCCCCGGCTTCGTCGTAGAGGGCGATATCGGCCGACGCCGATCGCGTGCCAAGGCGGGTCACGCGAAGCCGGGCGCTCGAGGCCGGTCGCCCAAAATTGGCGGCGATGCGCACCCGCCCGAAGCGCCAGGGCAGAAAACTGGCGCCTTCGAGGTCGGCGTGTCGATCGGTGATCAACGCCAGCAGCGCCTGCAATGCGCCATCCACCAAGGCGGGGTGGATCAGATAGCGATCGAGCTTCTCGTCGATGACCGACGAATCGAGGTGCGCCACCGCCTCGTCGCTACCCAACAGCTCGATGCGTGTGACGGTGCGAAACTGCCTCCCGTAATCGAGCCCGAGCTGGGTGGCGAGGCGGTAGAGGGTCTCGGCGTCGACTTCGCCTCGGGCGGGTTTGCGCTCGGTAAACAGCGGCGCGTTCTGACGGTCCCCGGCCGTGGCAAGACGCGCGACGGCATGGAGGGTCAGCGGCTCATCCGAGAGGCGCGGACGGCTGCTCAATTCCCAATCGCCGTCCTCTCCGACCAAGACAGTGCGGATTTCCCGGGTCCGTCCCTTGTCGAAGGGCAGGGGACGGCGCAACTCGACATCGACGACCTCGACGGTGCGCGCATCCGGGCGCCGCAGCCGCGCCGCGGCCAGCGCCATCTCAAGGACCGCGGTGGCGGGAAGCACCGGCGCGCCCTCGATCGCATGATCCGCCAGCCACGGCAGCACCTGGGGATCGAGATGGTTGAGCCAGAAGGGTATGGGCCCGTGCTGGCGAAAACCGAGCAGCGGATGGTCGAAGGACGGGTCCACCGGATTGGTGACCTCGACCGTCCGCTCGAACCAGAAGCGCTCCTTCTGCCACGGATAGAGCGGCAGCCCCGATAGATCGGCCGGCCCGTCGAACCGGTCGGCCCCGGTAATGTCGGATCCCGCGACATGGCATGACGCCGCGATCTCCGGAAACGGGTCCTCGCTGCCGTGCTTGCGGGTCAATGTCGCGAGGACCCGGCCCTGACCCTCCGCCGCGCGCAACGCGCTGTGCAGATAGGCGCGGAGCACCGGGTTCGGGCCGATCTCGACAAATAACCTGAAACCGGAATCGATGAGGGCAGCCATCCCACCGGTGAAGCGGACCGGGCTGCGGATGTTGCACCACCAGTAATCCGCGTCGAGGAGGCAAGCGTCGACCGGATCCCCGGTGACCGTCGAGACGAGCAAAGCTTGCGGCACGGCGGACGAGAGGCCCGCAAGATCCGCGAGCAGATCATCGCGGATCGGGTCCATTGCCGCCGAATGAAAGGCGAAATCGAGATCGAGGGCGCGACAGGCAACACCGCGGCGCCGGGCTTCCGCGGCCAGAAGTTCGATCGCGTCGCCCGGACCGGAGAGGGTCACGGATTGCTCGGCGTTGATGGCGCCGATCTCGAGCGGGCTGCCGAGTTCGCGGATGAGCTCCTGGGCAGCCGCGCCGCCCAGCGCCAGCGCCGCCATGCGGCCCTGGCCGCGGGTCCGCTCCTGC
>JBARKH010000095.1:0-1634 GCA_049801295.1 Allostellaceae bacterium
CGGAGAGAGCAGCCGAGATCGACCAGGCGCTCGCCCGGCTGACCGCGACCGGGCCCCGCGGCATGGGCGAGTTGTTCAAGGCGCTTGCCATCGCCGACCCGAAGCTCGGAGAGCTGCCGGGCTTCGAGGCATAGAACGAGATGACTTATCTGCGAATCGCCACCCCGTTCTATGCTTTCGTCTTGTCGCGCGTGCGGACGGAAAACCGGTTCCCACTTTTCCTGGACGCGCTCTAACGATGATGATCCAGGCCCAGACCCTTGCGCTTCCCGGCGTCCGCCACGCCTTCTTCACGCGGCAAGGCGGCGTCTCCGGCGGCCTCTATGCCAGTCTCAATGGCGGTGTCGGTTCGCGCGACAGCGCCGCCCATGTCGCGGAAAATCGCGCGCGCATGGCGGTGGCGCTTGACGTCGAGCCGCACCGTTTGCTTACCGCCCACCAGGTCCACTCGCCGCATGTCGTTGTCGCCACGGCGCCCTGGCCACCGGAATCGCGTCCGCGCGGCGACGCTATCGTCACCTCGACGCCCGGCCTTGCGATCGGGGTGACGACGGCCGATTGCGGCCCGATCCTTCTCGCCGATCCCCGGGCCCGCGTGATCGGCGCGGCGCATGCCGGCTGGCGCGGTGCGCTCGCGGGTATTCTGGAGGCAACGGTCGCGGCAATGGAGCGGCTCGGCGCCGAACGCAGCCGCATCCGCGCCGCGCTCGGCCCGATGATCCGCCAACATAATTACGAGGTCGGCGCCGATCTCATCGCGCGCTTTGCCGCTGAGGATTCGGCCAACGAGCGTTTCTTCGTCCCGGCATCGCGCAGCGGCCACGCGCTGTTCGATCTGGCCGCCTATATCGCGGCGCAGCTGCATCGGGCGGGTATTCGCGAGGTCGAGGATGTGGGCCTGTGCACCTACGCCGATGCGGCGCGGTTTTTCAGCTTCCGCCGCTCGACCCATCGCGCCGAAGCGGATTACGGACGTCACGTCAACGCCATTGCCCTGACCAACGCGAATGGCGCGTAGCGAGCGGCGAACGGGTACGTAGGCCCGGCCCTATCTGCTGCTCACATTCGCCATTTGCTGTCCGCCATTTACCAAGCCGCAAAGCTATTGCGATTGCAGCCGAAATCCTGCGGGGACAAGACCGTGATTCATGTTGCCAGCCCCCGAAGCGGCTTGTATCAGGTCCTGGCTTTTGTTTGCGCCTGATCTTGTCCGAAGATCGGTATCCACCCTCGGATCAAGTCCGAGGACAGGCTTTTTCGGGATCACGGTCTGACCGCGCGGGCGCGCAGGGGAACGGCATGGCGAGCAACAACGGAGCCGTCAAGCTCATCGCCGGCAACTCGAATCCGGTGCTGGCCGAGGGGATCGGCGCCTATATCGGCCTCCCGTTGACCAAGGCAGTGGTACGCCGTTTCGCCGACATGGAGATTTTTGTCGAAATCCAGGAGAACGTGCGCGGCGCCGACGTTTTCGCCATCCAGTCGACGTCATATCCCGCCAACGACCACCTGATGGAATTGCTCATCATCATTGACGCACTGCGCCGCGCCTCGGCGCAACGCATCACCGCGGTGGTGCCCTATTTCGGTTACGCCCGGCAGGACCGCAAACCCGGCCCGCGCACGCCGATTTC
>JBARKH010000096.1:0-2475 GCA_049801295.1 Allostellaceae bacterium
GGGCAGGGCCTCGCGCGCCGGGTGGATGAGCGCGCTCTCGAAGACATCGATGTTGCGCGCCTCGCCGAGCGCGCCGGCGAGCCAACGCAACTCATCGCTCGCCCAGCGTCGCTCTTCGGGCGGCAGCATCTTGCGGAACCCGGAGAGGATGGCGCGCAGGCGGCGAACCGCAACGCGCATTTGATGGACCCCGTCTGCTCGGCCGGCAAAGATTGCTGCCTCGTTGCGCACTATCTGGTCGAGAGAGGCGCGGCCAATACGCTGCAGCGCCGCCTCGGCGCTCAGCGTCGGATCGAGCGCGAACGGATCGGCGCGCACCGCTTGCGCGAACGGGCCTCCGGCGGCCAGAAGTTGACCGCGCTCGGCCTTGCTGCGCCATTCCACGCGCACCGGCGCCGCTGCAAGCAACTTCAGCGCGACATCGTAAAGTGCGGTGACCGGGCCGCTCTTCAGCTCGAGCTCGATCTCGCTGATCCGTTCGCCGGGTGTTTTCCCGGGGGCGCGGATCATGCCGCGGTCGATCGCGGCTTCGATGCGCGTGCCGGGGGCGGGCGCGAGGTCGATGACGAACCGGGTGACCTCGGTACGGAACACCGGGACGGCCCGAGCGGCGATATCGGGGGTCAGAAAACGCCCGCTTTGCGCTGCAAGCGGGTCGGGGCGCTCGCCGGCGATCGTGTCTTCCCACTCGCCGCGAGCGAGCGCAGAGCCACCCGACGCGCCCGCTGACTTCACGGTTTGAATGTAATGTCCGTCATGGTGGCGTACCCGCAACACCGAGCCCCGCCGCGCCAGCGCGCGGTCCTCGGTATCGTAATAGGTGCTGACAAGCTTTGAGCGCTTGGCGCTCGGGCCTGCCGCCATATCCCGCAGCACGCGCCGCAAGGCCGGCAGATCGGCGCCCCGTGTTGCCAGCTTCAATTCGATCTCGGTCGGGATTGAGGCCTCCGGGGGAGGGAAGGCTCCGCTTCTTTCAGGATGCGCCGCTTCGGCTTTTCCGGCAATGGGCGCGATTTCAGAGGCGTGGCGCTAGCTCAGCGGAATGCGGTCCCAGGCGAGGCGGTCAAGAACGGCGCGCGCGAGCCGGCGCGCCTTGTCGTTGAGAGAGGGAAACCCGGTCTCGGTTGCGCTGCGGCCGAAATTCTGCGCTTGGCGATAGCCCGGGCGTTCGGCCAGCTCCCCCTCCAGCGTTTCGAAACCGGCCCCGCCGATCGTCGCGCGCGCCTCCGCCGCCTCGCTCTCGGTCAGCACCCGACACAGCGCGAAAACCGGACCGCCCGTGATGAGCTTCATCTCGGCGATGCGGCGGGCGAGCGCCAGCGTGGGAACGAGGTCAGCGCGCGAGGCGCCGGTCGGCAAGATGATCAAGTCGCATTCTCTCGCCAGCTCGGCCGTGCGTTTTGGCGTTCCGGCCGCGCCGTCGAGGATGATGATGTCGTAGCCGCGACTGTGTTTGAGCGCGTTCGCGATCTTTTTGACTGGCTCGGCCTCGATGGCCGGTTCGAGGTCGCGTTCGAGGCGCGCGCGCACCCAGTCGGTCGAGCTCATCTGCTTGATATCGAAATCGAGGATCTTTGCCTGTTTGCCGGAGGCTGCGGCCTCGCGCGCGATTAGTTGGCAGAGCGTTGACTTGCCCACGCCACCCTTTTGCGACACCACTCCGACAATTTGTCGTTTTGCCATCGATTTCCCCATCCTCGCGACTGTCGCCGGGAACAGCCGTCGATGCAAGGCTGGGGCGCGCCAGTTTGCGCTCGCGCCGTCCTGGGTCGCGGGGGCAAACTGGCCGCGGCCCGCGCGCCGCCGGCAAATCGAGGAGGGGACATGCAATTCGGCTTCAACCTGCCAAATAGCGGCGCCCTGGCGGCCCCGGAGATCATGGCGCGGATCGCGAGCGAAGGCGAAGCCTTGGGCTATGACTATCTTACCGTGACCGATCATGTCGTCCTGCCCGACATGGCCGAGCCCGGCTACCCTTATTCGGAGAGCGGCGCCTTCTATTCGACCGATAGCGCGCACCGCCATGAAATGCTGACCCTGGCGGCCTGGCTCGCTTGCGTCACCGCGAGGGTGCGCCTCGTGCTGGCGGTGCTGGTGGTGCCGCACCGGCCGGCGGTGCTCGCGGCGAAGCAGCTCGCGACGATCGACGTCCTGTCGGGGGGGCGCCTCACCGTGGGGATCGGCGCCGGATGGCTCAAGGCCGAGTTTGACGCGGTCGTCACCACCCCGTTTGCCGAGCGCGGTGCGGTCACCGACGAATATGTCGCCGCCTTCCGCACGCTATGGACCGAGACGAAGCCGCGGATCGCCGGGCGTTATGTCCATTATGACGGGCTCCTCCTCGAGCCCAAGCCGGTGCAGAAACCGCATCCGCCGATCTGGGTCGGCGGCGAGAGCGGCCCCTCGTTGCGCCGCGCCGCGCGCCTCGGCGATGCGTGGTATCCGATCGGCACCAACAACGCCCATCTCCTGGAC
>JBARKH010000097.1:0-2789 GCA_049801295.1 Allostellaceae bacterium
GCCACCGCCCGGCCGCCCTTGGAAGAAGTGCCAGAGGAACGCACGGTCGTTGCGCGGGTCTCGGCCCTGGATCGCGATGCGGAAGCGGCGCCCCCACCCGGCCATCGCGCGCTCGGGGCAGGCCGGCGCCAATGCCTTGACGATCGCCTCGATGATCTCCTGGCCGCAATGGCTGGTGCACAAGGTAAGCGGCAGGCCCTCGCTCGCCCACACGATGCTGCCGGGCCGGGCGATCAGCTCGATCGGCCGGAAGGTACCGTCATTCTTCGGCGTCTCGGGGTCGATGAGGAACGACAGCGCGACGACGACGGCCGAATAGGTGTTTGGGTAGGACGAATTGATGAAGCTCTGCACTTCGTCGTGCGAATCCGAGAGGTCGATCTTGAGATCGCTGCCCGATTTGGTGACCGTGGCGCGGATGTGGATATCCTCGTTGCCCCGCCCGTCGTCATCGAGGAGGGCCTCGCCCCGGTAGACCCCGTCCGGCCACTGGGCGATAACCGCGCGCGTCTGGCGCTCGGCGCCGTCGAGCACGGCTTCGATCGCCTGGTGCGTCACCGCCCAGCCGAATTCCTCGGCGAGCGCCAGAAACCGCCGCTCCCCGGCATGCGCCGAGCCGATCATCGCCGCCAGATCGCCCTGAAAATCGCGCGGATGGCGGACATTGGTCGCGATCATCTTGAGGAGGTCGCGGCGTACCTCGCCCCGGTCATAGAGTTTCAAGGGCGTGATCCGGATGCCCTCCTGCCAGATGTCGGTCGCCGCCGCGTTGTAGGCGCCATGCGTCGCCCCGCCGATATCGCTCTGGTGGGCGCGGTTGATCGACCAGAAGCGCGGCTCCTCGCCCTCGAAGATCGGCACGAACGCGGTCAGATCCGGTAGGTGGTTGCCACCGTGATAGGGGTCGTTGAGCAGAAAGACGTCGCCCTTGTGGATGTCGCCGGCGAAAAACTCGGTCATCGCGCGGGCTGCAAAGGGCAGCGCCCCGACATGGATCGGCACATGCTCGGCCTGGGCGATGAGCCGGCCACCCAGGTCGCAGATCGCGGTCGAGAAATCGCGGCTCGAATTGAGGATCTGCGAATACGAGGTGCGCAGCATCGCTTCGCCCATCTCCTCGACGATCGCGCGAAGACGGTGCTGGACCACCGAGACGATGACCGGATCGATTTGGGCGGACAATGGGGCGGCCTCCACGAGCGGGTGTCCTCAGAAGATCGCCTCTTCAGCGGCAATTGTCACGACGCGCCGGCCGCGGTCGTGGTTCGCTGCGGCTTTTGCAGCACCAGTGTGAAGCCGGCGATCGCCAATTCCTCGTCCGGGAGCGCCTGGAATTCGCGATCGAGCGCCGAACGCGGTGTCGGCAATGCGGACCAGCGTAAGAGATGCGCGGTCGACACGATAAAACCGGCCTCTTCCGCGATGCGGCAAATCTGCGAATAGGACAGGCGATTGGTATAGAATCCGCTGCGCGACACCGCGCTCCACTCCCAGAAGCGCCGGGAGAACCGCAGATGGTTGAGGGCGCCGCCGAGGTGGTCGCGCAAGTCGATCATGTGCGAGGAGACGCCGCCCGGCCGCAGTACGCGAAAGCTTTCGCCGAGAAAGCGGTCGAATTGGCCGAGCGGGAGGTGCTCGAGTACGGCCTGCGAGAATACGAAATCGATCGACTCGTCGGGAAGCGCGGCAAACGCTGAGAGGCCATCGGTGCGGTAGACCGCGCCCGATGCCGTCAATACCGAGGCGATGCCGCCCGGCGGCGCCAGCACCGGCGGGTCAAGCCCGTGGCGGGCGATACACCCGATCACGGCCCGATAATGCGCCGGGTCTTCGAGCGCAAACCGGCCGACATCGATCAGCCAGGTCTCGTCGGCGCCGTGCGCCTTGGCCCATAACGCGCCGGCGACGCTGTCGCCCGGCCCGATCTCGACGATCCGGCGCGGCGGCGCCGCGGCAAGCGCACGGTATCGCGCGACATGCCCGAGAAAATCCGCGCCGCGGCGTTCGACGTCGTCGGCGAGGCAGCCATGGCGAAAGACCCCGATGCGCCGCCACCAGGCACGCGGCACCGGCAGCCGGGTCAGTATCATCTTGAGGATGATCTTCGCCCACCACGGCAGGTCCGCGCCGTCCCGCTGCCCCGCGGCGAGCATCACCGTATCGGCCGGCTCAGGGATCACGCAAATGCCCGCGCATCAAGCTATGCTGAATGGATGACCGGATGGGCGCCCTCTGACAACCCCGCGCGTGGCCGTGGCCTGATCCTCGCCGCGCCTGCCTCGGGCAGCGGCAAGACCCTGGTCACAGCGGGGCTGTTGCGTCATCTGCGCGATCGCGGGATGCGCGTCGCCGCGGCCAAGGCCGGGCCCGATTATATCGACCCGACCTTCCATGCCGCGGCAACGGGCGGCATAAGCGTCAATCTCGATCCTTGGGCGATGCGCCGGGAAAACTTGGTGGGGATGGTCGGCGGGCTCGAGGCCACCGCCGACATCGTGCTGTGTGAGGGGGTGATTGGCCTCTTCGACGGCACCGGCCCCGAGGGCGAGACCGGGTCGACCGCCGCGCTGGCGCGGGTCACGGGTTGGCCGGTCGTCTTGGTCGTCGACGCGCGCCATCAGGGCGCCTCCGCCGCGGCGCTGGTCGAGGGCTTTGCCCGGCACGACCCCCAGGTGCCGCTCGTCGGGATCATCTTCAACCGGGTGGCCGGGCCGAACCACCGCGCAATCCTCGAGGCGGCGATGACGCGCCACCTCCCCGAGATCCCCTGTCTCGGCGCGGTGCCGCGA
>JBARKH010000098.1:0-2896 GCA_049801295.1 Allostellaceae bacterium
GCGTGGCGCCTCCTGGCCGATCGTCGGGCTGAACCCGGCGCCCTGGCAAGCGGCGATGATGGCGTCGTAGAGGCCGGGCCCGAGCGGCCGCCGGTAGAGGATGAAGGTCTCCGCCGCCAGCGCCGGCAAGGCCAGCTTCCGCGCCGCCGCACCCGCTGCGAGAGCATGCCCGGCGGGGAGCGCCGCCACCATCGCCTCGTCGAGCACGGAATGGACCACGATCCCTTCTGCCCGGCCAATCGGTGAGCGCACGAAGGCGGCATCGATCCGCTCCGCGAGCAGCGCCTCGACGAGTTCGCCGGTGCCGCTCTCTTCGAGGCTGAGGGCGACCAGCGGATGGCTCTCGCGATACTGCCGGATCGCCTGCGGCACAAAGGGATGAAACGAGGCCGAGCTGGTGAAGCCGAGCCCAATTCGGCCGGATTCGCCGCGCGCGGTGCGCCGGGTCGCGGTAACCGCGTGCGCGACCTGGCGCAGGATCGCCTGCGCCTCGGCAAAGAGGGCCTCCCCCGCCTGCGTCAGCTCGACCCCGCGCGGCTTGCGGCGGAACAGCGGGACGCCGAGCTCGGCTTCGAGCGCCCGGATCTGTTGGCTCAGCGGCGGCTGCTGGATGCCGAGGAGCTGCGCAGCGCGGGTGATGTGGCCCTCTTCGGCCACCGCGACGAAATAGCGAAGATGGCGCAGTTCCATATCTCATTCATATGGGTAATCCTCTTCACATATATTGGACATACCCCAGACCAATCATCAACATGTCATCGGGATGACGAGGGAGGCTGTCACGATGGCGAGCGAAGCAAAACTCCTGACCGTGCAATTCCTGCAATGGCTCGCCGCGCGGCCGCGCAGCTATGGCGAGGTGCGCGACGCGTGGAGCAGCACCTGTCCGCTCAACTGCGCGTGGGAGGACGCTATCTCCGACGATCTAGTAGAGCGCAGCCCGGACGGTGATCTCGTGCTGAGCGCGCGCGGCCGGGCGCGGCTCGCCGAGGCCGACGCAACCGTGCCCTGATCGCCGGCTTGCTTGCCGGCTTGCGCGATGGGGCCGGCGGAGTATCGTACCGCTCCGCCGCCGCCCGCCGGCCCCCATCCCGCCTTTCGAGAGGAGAACCCCCGTGAGCGTTACCGGTCACGACAGCCTGAAGGCCCGCCGCAGCCTCGAAGTCGACGGCAAGCGCTACGATTATTTCAGCCTCGACGCCGCCGCGAAGGCCGCCGGGCTTGGCGACATCTCCCGGCTGCCATCATCGATGAAAGTCCTCCTCGAAAACCTGGTGCGGCTGGAAAACGGCCGCACGGTCACGGTCGACGACATCAAGGCGGTCGGGCAGGGGCTGGCCGGCAAGGCGTCCGAGCGCGAGATCGCCTTCCGCCCGGCGCGCGTCCTCATGCAGGATTTGACCGGGGTCCCGGCCGTCGTCGATCTCGCGGCGATGCGCCAGGCGATGCTCGATCTCGGCGGCGACCCCAACAAAATCAACCCGCTCTCTCCAGTCGATCTGGTAATCGATCATTCGGTGCAGATCGACAATTTCGGCACCCCGCAATCCTTCGCCGCCAACGTGAAAGTTGAGTTCGAGCGCAATGGCGAGCGCTACCGCTTTCTGCGCTGGGGACAGGAGGCGTTCGAGAATTTCCGGCTGGTGCCGCCCGGCACCGGCATCTGCCACCAGGTCAATCTCGAATACCTGTCGCAGGTGGTGTGGACGACCGACGAGGACGGGAAGACGATCGCCTATCCCGATACCCTCGTCGGCACCGACAGCCACACGACGATGGTCAACGGATTGTCGGTCCTGGGCTGGGGCGTCGGCGGCATCGAAGCCGAGGCGGCGATGCTTGGCCAGCCGATTTCGATGCTGATCCCCGAGGTGATCGGCGTCCGCCTCACCGGCCATCTGCGCGAGGGCGCGACCGCGACCGATCTCGTGCTCACGATCACCCAGATGCTGCGCCGGCGCGGCGTCGTCGGGCGGTTTGTCGAGTATTTCGGCTCGGGCGTCGCCGAACTCGCGCTCGCCGACCGCGCGACGATCGGCAACATGTCGCCGGAATACGGCGCGACCTGCGGCTTCTTCCCGATCGACGCCGAGACGATCCGCTATCTGACCTTGACCGCGCGCGACCCCTCGCGGGTGAAGCTGGTCGAGGCTTACGCCAAGGCGCAAGGGCTGTGGCGCGACGCGACCACGCCAGACCCCATTTTCACCGACACGGTCGAACTCGACCTCGGCACCGTCGAACCCTCGCTCGCCGGCCCGCGCCGGCCGCAGGACCGGGTCGCGTTGTCGGGGGTGGCGTCCTCCTTCAAGGCCGAGCTGCCGAAGCTGGCATCCTCGCGCGACAAGGCCAAGACCGGCGGTCCGGTCAAGGTCGCGGGCGCCAATTATTCGGTGAAGGACGGCGACGTGGTGATCGCCGCCATCACGTCGTGCACCAACACCTCCAATCCGAGCGTGATGCTCGGCGCCGGGTTGTTGGCGCGCAACGCGCTGAAGCGCGGCCTGAAGGTCAAGCCCTGGGTCAAGACCTCGCTCGCGCCGGGCAGCCAGGTGGTGACGGATTACTACGCCGCCTCGGGCCTGCAGAAGGATCTCGACGCGCTGGGCTTCAACCTGGTGGGCTATGGCTGCACCACCTGCATCGGCAATTCCGGGCCGTTGCCGGAGAACATCTCCCGGGCGGTGGACGAGGGCGATTTGATGGTCGCGGCGGTGCTGTCGGGCAACCGCAATTTCGAGGGCCGGATTTCGCCGCAGGTGCGCGCCAATTATCTCGCCTCGCCGCCCCTGGTGGTGGCCTATGCCATCGCCGGTTCGATGACCGTCGACGTGACGCGCGAGCCGCTGGCCAACGACGAGTCCGGCAAGCCGGTCTATCTCAAGGACATCTGGCC
>JBARKH010000099.1:0-14100 GCA_049801295.1 Allostellaceae bacterium
CCCTGGCGCTGGCCGGGGCGGGGGCTGAAGTGCTGCTCAACAGCCGCACCCCCGCTGAGCTTGATCCGCTCGCGGCGGAAATCGGCGGGCGGGCGCGGGCCCTGCCGTTCGATGTGACCGACAGCCGGGCGGCGAAGGCGGCAATCGCCGGTCTCCCGCACCTCGACATCCTCGTCAACAACGCCGGGGTCAACCGGCCGCAGCCGTTTCTCGCGGTCGACGAGGCGAGGCTCGACGAGATGATCGCGCTCAACATCAAGGCCGCCTTCATCGTGGCGCAGGCGGCGGCGCGCCCGATGGTCGAGGCCGGCAGCGGGGTCATCATCAACGTGTCGTCGCAGATGGGCCATGTCGGCTCCGAGCGGAATCGCACCGTCTATGTGATGACCAAGCACGCGCTCGAAGGCTTGACCAAGGCGATGGCGGTCGAGCTGGCGCCCAAGGGCGTGCGCGTCGTCTCGATCGCCCCGACCTTCGTCATGACGCCCTTGTCAAAACCCTTTCTCGACGACCCCGACACCCGCAAATGGATCGAGGGCCGCATCCCCTTGGGCCGCGTCGGCACCGTCGAAGAGGTCGCCAACGCCGTCCTCTTCCTCGCTTCCCCCGCCGCCAGCCTCGTCACCGGCTCATCCCTCCTCGTCGACGGCGGCTGGACCGCGTGGTGATTTTCAGCGGAGGCACAGAGACACCGAGGCACCCAAGCCGATCGTTGTGATCTGCGCATCGCCCGAGGAACCAGCATTTGGCAACGTTCTTTGACACATACCATCCATACCTGCATCAGCTAGAATCTGGCCGCTATCCCCAATGTGTCGATGACGGTCTAAGATTTTTGCTTGATATGAAACGATTCGCAGAGAATGCATATAAAAATACCCCAAAGGGGACACCGTTTTACCTGCTCGGAATTGCTGCTTTCCAGTCACACGATTTTCAAACGGCAACATTTTTATTCGACGCGGCAGTATCAGAGGACTTGCAGCATCACCCAGACCCCGGCAATGCGCCAGCCTTGCTGACTATGCAGCTCGACGAGAAAAATCCTAACCAGCGCGCATTGCCGATCGTCCAAGCAGTCGTTTCGAAAATCGAAACTACAATCGCAAGATACAACGGAAGAACCGGCAGCCGCTCCCTTACAACCGGTGAAGTACGTAAGTATTTTTTGACCTATCTTCTGAGCGCTAGCAAGCCGGCGCATCTCAGATCGTTAACAACAACATTTGTTTCGTTTTTTTTCGAATGGGATTATCGAACAAAGTTGATCCAGCTAAGTGAAAGCGGGTCCCGTGAGCCGTTCTTTACGCATCTGTTTCGAGGCTGTCTGCTTTTCGAGAGTCTGCTCAAAGAGAACAAAAAGAAATCTCCCTCAAAGCAAACCTTACAGCCTATCTTAAAGGAGTTGGCGGCAGATCTAGGAATTCCTGTCCCGTTCAATATAACCGCCACTAGCTTTGAAACAATCGTACGATCCCTGGCGCCGACACAGCCAATTGAAGACGCCATTCGATCAACGGTCAGGACCCGAAACACCCTCGGGCACAACCTCGCCTGGACGGCGACATCGTTGGACGCGACGAGGTATGATCTGCTGGCAGAAAACATTGCCGTGTCCTGCCTGCACGCGATCTCGTGTCTATACAGATGATCGGTAGGGCGACCGTATCCGGTCTCCTCTGTGCCTCTGTGCTGAACGTCTTCAGGAGGAATCCATGCCGCGCCACGTCAAGAATGCCGCGCTCGCCGGTCAGCAGGATGAGGCCGACGCCAAGACGCGCGCCACGGTCGAGGCGATCATTGCCGACGTTCGGGCCCGCGGCGATGCGGCGGTGCGCGATCTCTCGGAGCGCTTCGACAAATGGTCGCCGGCTAGCTTCCGCCTCAGCGATGACGAGATCCGCGCGCTGGTCGCGAAAGTCTCGCCGCGGACGATCGACGACATCAAATTCGCGCAAGCCCAGATCCGCAATTTTGCGCAGATCCAGCGCGCCGCGCTCCGGGATGTCGAGGTCGAGACGCTGCCCGGGGTGATCCTCGGTCACCGCCACATCCCGGTCGGCTCGGTCGGCTGCTATGTGCCGGGCGGGCGCTACCCGATGGTGGCCTCGGCGCATATGTCGATCGTCACCGCCAAGGTCGCCGGGGTCGGGCATATCGCCGCCTGCACTCCCCCCAACCAGGGCGGCCCGCACCCCGAGACGATCGCGGCGATGCATCTCGCTGGCGCCGACGAGATTTATGTGCTGGGCGGGGTCCAGGCGGTGGCGGCGATGGCGCTCGGCACCGACATTTTTGCGCCGGTCGACATGCTGGTCGGGCCGGGCAACGCCTATGTCGCCGAAGCCAAGCGCCAGCTTTACGGCCGGGTCGGCATCGACCTCTTCGCCGGGCCCACCGAAGTGCTGATCATCGCCGACGACACCGCCGACGCCGAGATGTGCGCGACCGACCTCTTGGGCCAGGCCGAGCACGGGCCGACCTCGCCGGCCACCCTCCTGACGACATCGGAAAAGCTCGCGCATGACACGGTCGCCGAAATCGCCCGCCAGCTGACCGTGCTGCCGACCGCCGATGTCGCCGGGGTGGCGTGGCGCGACTATGGCGAGGTGATCCTCTGCGCCAACCACGATGAAATGATCGCCGAGGCCGACCGCATCGCCGCCGAGCATGTTGAGGTCTTATGCCGTGAGCCCCGGCGCTATCTCGATCGCCTCAAGAACTACGGCGCCCTGTTCCTCGGGCCCGAGACCAATGTTTCCTATGGCGACAAGGTGATCGGCACCAACCACACGCTCCCGACCAAGGGCGCGGCGCGCTACACCGGCGGGCTATGGGTCGGCAAGTTCCTCAAGACGTGTACCTACCAGGAAGTGAAGACCCCCGAGGCGAGCGCGATGGTCGGCGAATATTGCAGCCGGCTCTGCGCGATCGAGCGTTTCTGGGGCCACAAGGAACAGGCCGACCTGCGCGTCCGGCGCTACGGGCGCAAGAACGCGGCGGAGTGAAGGCGGGGGCCTTCCGGACCAGGCGCAATCATTCGGCTGGCGCGCGGGGGCTAGGGTCGCCGTCCGTGATTTCGCAATAGAGCGCCTCGAAGCGCGGCACGATCCGCTCGAGATTGTAATTCTCGACGATTTGCGTGCGCGCCCTGAGCCCGAGCGCAACGCGGTCGTCGCGGCCAAGGGCGATCATGCGCTGCCACCCGGCTGCGAGCGCCTGCGGGTCGCGCGGCGGCACGATGATCCCGGCGTCGCCGATGACGGCCGCGCAATCCCCGGTGTCGGTCGCAACGCACGGCGCGCCGCACGCCATCGCTTCGCCGAGCACCATCGGCAAGGCTTCGCCGAAGGCCGAGGCCAGTGTCACGATGTCGAAGGCGGGGTATAGCGTTTCCAGGTCGGATCGCTCGCCGAGCGCGATCACCCGTCCGGCTAGGCCGTGCTGCGCAATCGCGGCGGCGAGCGCCGGATTGTCGGGATGCGCGCCGGCTCCGGCCAGAACAAACCGGGCCTCGGGATGAGCCGGCGCCGTTAGCGCGGCGGCCGCGAGAAAATTCGCGTGATCCTTCATCGGATGATAGCGCGCCGGCAACAGGATCGCGAAATCGTCCTCGGCGAAACCGAGCTCGGCGCGGCCGCGCCGCCGCACTTCGGGGTCGGGGCGCAGCGCCGCGGTATCAACCGCGTTGGGAATATATGCCCAGCGGCGCGGATGGTAGCCGATGCTTTCGTGAAAGCGCTGTCCGACGCGCGCCGCCGTGACGATGACATCGGGGTCGCGCGAGCGCCAGGCGAGAATTGGGCGCACCACCGCAGTGTCTATCGTCTCGGTGCCTTGCAGGCACCACACCAGATGCGGCACCTGCCCGAGCCGCCGCATAATGAGGCCGAGCAGATCGGCATGGTAAAGCCAGGTCTGCAAGACGGCCGGGGGAAACTCGCGCAGGATGCGAACCAGCCGAGGGATGGCGCGCGCGTCGGGCAGGCCGCGGCGCATGCCGAGCGTGCGCAGGGTGACGCCGCCCGCGGCGATCGCGGGACCTATCGTGCCCACCCCGGTCATGCTGACGACCACTGCGCGAAAGCGATCGCGATCGGTCCGGATCGCGAGGTGGGCCAGCATGCGCTCGGCGCCGCCCGTCTCCAACCCGGTGATCAAGTGCATGATTGTCAGCATTCGCGCCTACCGCAGCCTTGTCTGTGCTGTCCCGTCGATTGCCCCGAGGCGCCTGGGCCATCGGCGTCTATGCAAATGCCTCAATTCGCGGTGGCGTAGGTCGCGCGGCCGACGGCCAGCAGGGTTCCGGCGTCGTTCGTCACATCGATATCGACAATCCCCACGAGCCTGCCGCTGCGCCGCACCGTCGCGGTGACGACGAGCGCGGTATCGATCGCCGGGCGCAGGTAATCGACGCGGAAATTGACCGTCGGCAGCGGCCGTCCGAGCAGCATCACCAGCGCAAAATCGCCGACCGTGTCGATGATCGCGGCGATCGGCCCGCCATGCCACTGGCCGGTGCCGCGGCCGCGCTCGAATTCGGGGCGCATCGCGGCGCGCATGACCACTTGCTGCTTTTCCGGATCGGCACTTAGCACGGTCAAGTTCAGAAAGTCGATGAAGGCGGAATGGCCAAGCCGCTTCTGCAGCTCGTCCTTGCTCAGCGGCGGGTTGCTCCCCGGGGCGTTCATGGCGTGATCACCAGCTTGCCGAACACACGCCGCTCTTCGAGGCGGGCCAAGGCTTCCGGCGCACGTTCCAACGGAAAGGTTTCGTCGATTACGGCCTCCAGCCGGCCCGCCTGGACCATCTCCAGGAGCGCCCCGATGTCCTCGCGCGCCCAGCCGTTTGAGCCGAGGATTTTCAATTCGAACGTCCAGATATAGCGGATGTCCTCCGGCGGGTCGTAGCCGGCGGTGGCGCCGCAGGTTAAGAGGCGCCCGCCAACCCGCAACACACGCAGGCACTTGGTCCAGGTGTCGCCGCCGGTGTAATTGACCACAACGTCGACGCCGTTGTCGCTGCCGGCGCCGCGGCGCGCCGGCTTGCCGCAGAGCGCCCAGACCTCCTGAACGAAATCCCGCTCGGCATAGTTGATCGTGTGGTCGGCGCCGAGCGCGCGCAGCCGCGCCGCCTTCTCCTCGGACCCGGTGGCGGCGATCACGGTGGCGCCGGCTGATTTGGCAAGCTGGACGCAGCACACGCCAACGCCGCCCGAGGCGCCGAGGATCAGCACCTTCTCGCCCGCGACGACATGGCCGTTGGTGTGCATCATGCGCCGCGCGGTGCCGTAAGCGCAGGGTAGCGTGGCGGCCGCTTCGAAGCTGACGCCCTCCGGGATTCGCACGAGCTGATGCGCGCGCAGCCGGCAATACTCGGCCAATCCGCCATGTACGGTTTCTCCGGTGAGACCGCCCTCGACCCGGTTGATCGGGTCGCCGAGCACCCGCTCGCCGAGCTTCCAGCCGGAGACCCCGGGGCCGATGGCGGCGATCTCGCCGGTGACGTCGAGCCCCATGATCGCCGGCATCGCGATCCTGATCCCCGGCATGCCCCGCCGGGTGAACACATCGTGATAGTTGAGCGAAGTGGCGCGCACCCGCAGCACGACATCGCCCTCGCCCGGCACCGGATCGGGGAAATCCGTCTCAAGCTGCAATCCGCCGCCGCCGTGCTCGCGCAACACCAGGGCCTTCATGCGGTCACTCCGGCCGTTTCATCGGACAGCAACTTGTTCATCGGACAGCAACTTGGCGGCGCGCTGTGCCAGCGCGCGGCGGTCGATCTTGTTGGTGCCGGCGAGCGGCATCTCGGCGAGAAACCACACCCGGCGCGGATGCAGGTAGGGGGCGGCATTCGCGAGCGCGAACTCCTTCACCGCCATCTCGCTCGGCGCCGCGCCCGGGCGCAGCACGACAAAGGCGACCGGCTTTTGGTACTTCAATTCGTCATCGACCGGCACCACCACGGCCTGGTGAATGTCGGGATGGCGCTCCAGCAATTTCTCGACTTCGCCCGGATAGACATTTTCGCCGCCGCTGACGAACATGTCGTCGGCACGCCCGACGAAGTAATAAAACCCATGCCTGTCGCGGCGGAACACATCGCCCGTGATGTAGAACCCGTCTTCGGTCATCGCCCGGGCGGTCGCCTCCGGCAGGCTGTGATAGCAATTCATTAAGGCCGGGCAGCGCATCTGCAACACGCCTTCGGTGGCGTTGCGATCATCGCCCGCGACCAGCCGAAGCTGTACCTCGCTGTGGGCGGTTCCGACCGATAGATCGGGGGTAGGCCTACCCTGGGCATGCCGCGCGAAGACGATCGGCCCGGCCTCGGTCGTGCCATAGACGTTGCCGACCGCGGCGCCCGGAAAGGCGCGGCGCACCGCCGCCATCAGCCCGGACGACACCGGCGCCGAGCCCATCCGCACCGCGTTGACCGCCGAGAGGTCACTGCGCGCCAGCGTGTCGCGCTCGCGCAACGCCATCGCGATCATCGTCGGTACCGAGGTCAGCACACTTGCGCGGTAGGCGCTTGCCGCCGCGATGTAATCAGCGGCGGTGAAGCCGGGTAGGAGGATGATCG
Organism: Allostellaceae bacterium; assembly: GCA_049801295.1. Taxonomy (GTDB): domain Bacteria; phylum Pseudomonadota; class Alphaproteobacteria; order ATCC43930; family CGMCC-115725; genus DATARH01. Next base: position 6,586 of record JBARKH010000099.1, read on the forward strand.
TGTCATGCTGCGCGAGTGCCGCCTGCGACACGGCTAGCGCGTTCATGTGGTAGAGCGGCGCCGCAACCAGCGGCCGTTCGGGCGGCATTCCCACGGCGCGGCGACGCATCTCGATTACCCAGAGATGGCTCTCGTGCGACAGTACGACCCCTTTCGGCCGCCCGCTCGATCCCGAGGTGTAAAGGAACATCGCCGGCTCGGTCGGATCGGGCTCGATCGCGCGGAACTCTCCGGGATCGATGAGGCCCGCGAAATCGTCGCCGAACACGAAACAGGGCAGATCCGCCGGGCACAGCGCCCGGCGTGGTGCGTCGCACAGCACGAGCTTCGTGTCGCTGTCGCGCAGGATCGCGTCGACCGCGACCGCCGGCTGCTTCCAGTTGACCGGCACGGCGACGAGCCCGGCCCGCATGGTCCCGAGAAAGCCGGCGAGGAACTCGGCGCGGTTGGCCGACAGGATCGCAATCCGCTCGCCGGTCCGCAGCCCGCGCGCCAAAAGCCCGCGCGCCACCGCGTCCGCGAGCGCGTCGAATTCGCGGTAGCTGTAGTGTCGCGGCGCCGCATCGCCGCCCAGATCGATGATTGCTGTCGCCTCCGGATCGCCGGTCCGGTCGATTGCGTCGCCGAGGTTGCGGAAACCGGTTGGGGTGAAATCGCCGGACATGCCTAGGCCGAAAACGCGAGCGTCGTATTGAACGCGGCGCTCGCCGGCACCACGACCCGGTGCGGCTCGCAGCGCACACCCGGCACCTGGCGCAGCCGCGCGGCGGTAGCGACAAGCGAGGGCACCTTCAGCTCCAATGCCGCCAGATATTCGGTGCGTCCCTCCGGGTCTGCTGCGCCGTCGCCGAACTCGTCGGCGATGGCGCGAGGCGTCATCACCTCGACCTCGGCCATTCCCGCCGAGATGACGCAGGCCCCCTCACGTTGTGCCACGGCCTCGGGGCCGAACAAAGCGCCGAACAGCGACGCGGTACGCCGTGGATCGCCGCTCGCCACGATCACCCGGGAAATCGCACGCGCGCCATTCGGATGCGACTGCCATTCCGGCCGCCAGACCAGTTCTGGGGTGCCGTGCTCGCAGAAATATACCCGGCCCATCGCGACCCGCTTGGGGTCGAGCCGGGTCGTGCGGAACCGGGCATCCTGCCGCGCGCCGTCGAGTTCGACCGGGCGCGAAAACGACTGGACCGGCAAGATCGGCAGCCCGGCGGCCAGCGCATGGGCATGGACCACATCGGCGTCGTCGGTCTTGAACACCAGTCCGTTGAGTCCGATCGGGAACGGCGCAAGTTCCGGACGGCTGGCGCCGTCCTCGCCGAAGCCGAGCAATTCGAGGTAATCGGTCGCGAACATCGCCAGGTGGTTCATCGAGCCGAGCGTGTGATGGCCGCGCGGCGTCAGCTTGAAGCCGAGCGCGGCGAAGACGCGCGCCGCCTCGTCCATGCGGTCGCGCACGTCGATGACGACATGATCGAGAACGGGCGGGGGCAGAGGCACGGCGGCCATCCGTGGTTGGGTTATGCCGCGCCACGGTAGAGCGCCGGTCGCGGCGCCGCAACCGGCTCCGGCGCGGGCCGGGCCTCTGAACCCGCCCGATGCCGACCAATCAACTAAGTTCGCCGCAATCACGCCAGCGCAGTGTTCTGCCGCGGACGGCCGAATTAGAGTGTTTCCAGTGGTGTGACGCTTCAAGGTATTTTAACTCAAATTTAGGATTGCCGGCATACTCATGTAACTATCTGCCTGGCGCGATGACTGCTGACCCGGCGGCAGGTGCGGCGACGTCACCGGTTGACGACGGGTGGGTGGAGCAGTTTGGGAGAAGTCGATGATCGGTCGATCGGCAAATCGCGGCTCTGACGGAACAAAGGCTGAAGGCAGGATGTGGTCTCCGATCGCCAATTGGATGCGGCCGGGCTTGACCGGCCGGATGTTCCTGCTCGTGCTCATCGCCGTGCTGCCGGCTCTCGCGATCCAGGCGATCAACGAATACACCCTGCGCCGCGCCGGCGAGGATGACATCCGGCAACGCGTCATCCAGATCACCAAGCAGTTCGGCGAGGAAATGAAGGAGGTACGGCAGGGGGCCTCACAATTATTGGTCGCGATTGGTGAAATGGACGAGATCCAGGATCACAATGCTCAAGAATGCGAACCGATATTGACCAAGCTGAAAGCGAGGTTTGAGTCGTATAGCCAGCTGGGTGCGGCGGATTTGAGTGGGAAGGTTTTTTGTTCGAGTGGTGTGTCCGGTCCCGCATTCGTCTCAGATATGGAATTTTTTAAGCGCGCGATGACAGCAGACGGACTGGCCGTCGGAAATTACTTCATTGATCCGGCCAGCAAGGAGAAAATGATCCATTTCGCCCATCGATTCCGCGACAACCAAGGCAAGATTGCCGGGGTGGTCTTCGCCGGGCTCGATTTGAACTGGCTGTCCGAGCATCTGAAGGAACGCGGATTGACGGCATCGCAATCGATCCTGATTGCCGACCGCCTGGGCAACATCATCGCCCGCCTGCCGCATCCCGAGCAGCTCGTCGGCAAGAACATGCGGAAATCTCATGAAGGCATCATGGACGGCGACCGGGCGGGCTGGGAGGAGGCAAAGGGCGTCGACGGCGTAGAGCGAATTTTTGGATACGTGCCGGCGCAACTCTCGCCAAAGGATTTCTTCCTCAGCGCCGGCCAGGCGAAGGCGGAAGCATTCCAGCCGATCGCTGACGCCACGAACCGCGGCGTCGTGCTGATCCTCGTCGGTCTGTTCGCGGCGATGTACCTGGCTTGGATCGGCGGCCGCAAGTTCATCAGGCAGCCGGTTGCCGAGCTCTTGGACGGCACCGCCGAATGGGGCAAGGGCAATTATGATGCCCGGGTCGACGTAACGGACAGGGCCTCGGAGATCGGGCGTCTCGGGGTGGCGTTCAACGACATGGCCGATGCGCTCGCGGCCCGTCATGCCGCACAACAGCGCGCCGAAGAGGAACTACGCCATTTGAATGCGACGCTCGAATCGCGGATCGAGCGGCGCACTCTCGAATTGGAGGAGGCCAACCGGGCCAAGTCGCAGTTCCTGGCCAACGTGAGCCACGAGATCCGCACCCCGGTGAACGGCGTCCTCGGCATGCTGGAGCTGGTGCGTCAAACAAAGCTCGACCCCAAACAGCACCGCTATATCGCCACCGCGGGCCGCGCGGCCGCTATATTGCTCGGGATCATCAACGAGATCCTCGATATCTCCAAGCTCGAAGCCGGCAAGATCGAGCTCGAGCAAGCCGCGTTCAATCTGCGCGATGTCGTCGAAGAGGTCGTCGAAACCTTTGCCGACGTTGCTTACGGCAAGGGATTGGAGCTGACCTGCTCGATCCCGGCCGATCTACCGACCGCGCTGATCGGCGATTCCGGACGACTGCGCCAGATCTTGACCAACCTGATCGGCAATGCGGTCAAATTTACCGACAACGGCGAGGTGGGAATCGGCGTCAACGCGATCGAGGCGGATGCCGGCTCAGCCTTGATCGCGTTTCACGTCACCGATACCGGGATCGGAATCCCGGTCGACAAGCAACGGCACATCTTCGACGCTTTCGCTCAAGCCGACAGCTCGACGACACGGCGGTACGGCGGCACTGGGCTCGGCCTCAGCATCGCAAATCAGCTTTGCGAAATGATGGGCACCTCGATCGATTTGACAAGCGAGCCAGGCCGCGGGTCTACCTTCCGCTTTACCGCCGGCTTCGACCGGCAGAAAGCGACGGAGGAAGCCGCCGTTCCGTCGCCATTCAAGGGGATGGCGGTTCTGATTGTCGAAAACAACACCCACCACCGCCAGGCTTTGAAAGATCAGCTCTCGAGCTGGGAAATCCGCGTGGGCGAGGCGGAGAACGCTGCGACTGCGCTCACCGAGATCGCCGCCGCCGCGGCGCGCTCGGATCCGTTTGCGCTGGCGATCATCGACATCACCCTCCCGGATACGAACGGGATCGATCTGGTCCGCCAGATCAAATCCAATCCGGCCATCGCCGGCTTGCGCCTGGTGCTGCTGACCTTGCGCGATTTCGAGATGGACCAACATGGCGATCTCCGCCAGCACGTACACGGGTGCCTGACGAAGCCCGTTCGGCAAGCCGCATTACGCAAGTGTCTGGCGTCGACCGATGGCGCCGGCGACCCGGCGCCGCAGCGATTGGTGCTGCGGGCGCCCGAGGGGGCAGCCGGAGCGCCGGTGCTGCTGGTCGAGGACAATCCGGTCAATCTTGAAGTCGCCGTCGCCATACTTGAGAGTTTTGGCTGCAAGGTGACGACCGGGGTAAACGGCAAGGAAGCGGTCGAACGTTATGCGAGCAGCGATTTCAAGCTGATTTTCATGGATTGCCAGATGCCCCAGATGGACGGGTTCGAGGCGACCGCCGAAATCCGCAAACAGGAAGCGCGGTCGGGCCGCAGCGTCCCGATCGTCGCTTTGACCGCGAGCGCGATCGAAGGCGACCGGGAGAGATGCCTGGCCGCGGGTATGAACGATTACGTCCCGAAGCCGTTCACCGCCGACCAGATGAGGTCGGTCGTGGCGACCTGGATCGGTCGTTCGGCAAGCGGCGCCGGCCATGGCAAGCGCAACCACTTGACCTTGGTGGCACCGGGGGAGGCACCGCCGTCGACTTCGAGCGCTGACCAGCCGATCGACGACCGCGTGCTGACCAGCCTTGCGCGGCTGCAACGCGACGGGCGCCCGGATATCGTCAATCGGGTGATCACGCTGTTCCTCGAGAGCGCGCCGGCCCTTGTGAACGATCTGGAAGAAGGCGCCGCAACGGGCGACATGACGGTGCTGCACCGTGCCAGCCATACCTTGAAATCGGCGAGCGCCAATGTCGGGGCCGGCTTGCTGTCGGCGCACTGCAGAGAGCTCGAAGCGTTGGCGCGAACCGGGGTCGTCCCCGATGTCCAATCGCGCGTCGCGACGATCATTGAGGATTACCGGCGAGCTCACAGCGCTCTCACGGCCCTCCTGCCCCAGGTTGCGTGATGGCCGGTTCTTTTCAACGGTCAAGTCCATTGATCTTGACCGCCGACGACGACGCGATGGAGCGGTTTTTGCTGCGCGAGGTGCTGGAGCCCGCCGGCTTCGAGATTATCGAGGCGACAACCGGTGCGGCAGCACTGCAGTTCTTTAGCGAGCGCAAGCCGGATCTCGTGGTTCTCGATGTGATGATGCCTGAGATGAACGGCTTTGACGTATGCCAGGCAATCCGGGCGCTACCGAGCGGGCGCAATGCGCCGATCTTGATGGCCACGGCTCTCGACGATACCGATTCGGTCGACCAGGCCTATCGCGCCGGTGCTACGGACTTCATCGGCAAGCCGATCAACTGGCCGGTGTTGCCGCACCGTGTCCGCTACATGCTGCGCGCCCATCAGACCCTCGAGAATTTGATCGTCAGCCAGCGGCACCTCGCCGAAGCCCAGCGGATCGCCGGCATCGGCAACTTCACGTGGCTGCTGCACACATCGTCGGTCGAGTGCTCGGCCGAATTATGTCGGATGTTCGGGCTCGGCGATCGCGCGCGCTCGGTCCGGACGAAATCGCTGTTGCGGCTCATTCCGGGCGCCGATCGCAGGGCGGTGATCAGAGCCGTGCGCGAGGGCTTGGGCGGTGCCCGGATCGACCTCGATCACCGGGTCGTGCCGCCCGGCACGGCACCGCGAACTCTATATTTGCGGGCCGAGGTCACCAAAGCGGACGATGAGACGGCATGTCTGCAAGGCTCGTTCGAGGATATCACCGAGCGCAAGCGCATCGAGGTCGAGCTCGCGACGGCGCGGGACGAGGCACGCAGCGCGGATGGCGCGAAAACGGCGTTCCTGGCGGTGATGAGCCATGAGCTGCGCACCCCGCTGAACGCGATCATCGGCTTCAGCGACCTCATCGCACAGCAGGCGTTCGGTCCGATATCCGAATGCCGGTACGTCGATTACGCCCGGAACACCGGGACGGCGGGACAGCAGATGCTCGGCGTTGTCGACGACGTGCTGATGATTGCGCAACTGGAGGCTGGTCGGTTCGAGCTGATGCTGGAGAGCGTCGATTTGGCCAATCTGGCCGAGACGACGGTGGACGAGTTCCGGCAGACCGAAGAGGGAAGCAAGCACGACATCACCGTGGCGGTAAGCGGGACGCCGCGTCCGGTCAGTGCAGACGGCCGGGCAGTGAAGCAGATGCTTCAAAAATTGTTGTCGAACGCCACGAAATTCAGCCCCCGCGGAACCGCCATCCGCGTGACAATAAACGCCCAGAGCGGCGCCTGCACCCGGCTGTGCGTCGCCGATCAGGGTATCGGCATCACCGCCGAGATGGCCAAACTGGTGGTGCGACCATTCCGCCAGGCCGATAGCCGGCTTGCCCGGAAATACGGCGGCACCGGGCTCGGCCTCAGCATCGTCAATGCCCTGATCGAGCGTCACGGCGGGCGGCTCACCATCGAGAGCGCGCCAACGAAGGGAACCTGCGTGTCGCTCGACTTCGTTGCCGCGTGGGAAGATGCCATGCCACAACGCGAAATGACCGAGCGGCCCGGATCCACTGAAATGGCAGCCGACTAGCGCCAAGCGGCGTCCACGCATCGAGGGTGTTCGCTATTTCGCTATATCGATAACCCGCCCGCTGAATGCGGTCCGGGAGAGGGCATGACAATGCCGGTAATTATGCCTCCGGATAGAGCGATGCCGGCGGCAATCACTAGGTTCGTCTCGAAACCGGCGAAGGCGACGGCTTGTCCGCCGACCAGCGATCCGAGGGTTATCCCGAAGAACAGCGCGCTGTTATTCCACGCAAGCATGGTTGCCCGCCGGGTCGGAAAGTCGTTGGCAAGGCCGGCCTGTTGGGCCGGAAAAAACAGCTGCGCGACGGCCGAAGTCACTCCGAGGGCGACCTCGACCAGAACGCCGGCATGAACCGCGAGCGCGAGTAGGAGAAAACACGCTGCGAGACCGAGGAAGCTTGTCGCTGCGGTTGATTTCGCTCCAATCCGGTCGGCCAGGCGCCCTCCGATCAGGATTCCGGCGATCGCCCCGCATCCGTATATGAGGATCGCTCGGGCGATCTGCTCGGTTGCAAACCCCGCTGCCGCAAGCCCGACGCCGAGATAGGTGTACATGCCGTAGAGGCCGGTGCTCCATACGACCATCGGCATCAGGCGGCGCGCGACTGTCATCGCGGGGACTGCGTGAAAGAGCGAACCGCTGCCATCCGCCTTGCCGGCGTCGCGTCGCCAGACGAGGAAATTCGGCCATACCAGACAAAAGCTCAAAGCGGCGAGAGCGGCGAAGACCGGCCCCCAGCCGAGCCATGCCCCGGCCCAGGCGCCGATCGGTGCGCCAAGTGCCAGCGACACCAAGAGCCCCGATACGACGAGCGCCATCCAGGTGGCGCGCCGATCCGGCGGAGCGGCGCTGCTGACGAGTGCGTAGACGGAGGGCGTGACCCCGGCGGCGGCGACCCCGGCGACCACTCGC
>JBARKH010000100.1:0-4155 GCA_049801295.1 Allostellaceae bacterium
CCTCATCCTCGCCGCAGCGGGAAACGCGGCGGCCGCGCTCGCTTCCGGCGCTCCCGCCCTCGCCCGGATCTCGCTCGGCGCCGGGTTTTGGATCCTCCTCGGGGCGGCCGCCTTGGTCCTTGTCGACGCGCTGCAACGTATGGGCACCGGTGCCGGCGAGCGGCTTCTTGTCATCGCAGTGCTCGCCGTGGCGGCCGCGGCGCTGGCTCACGGCGGCCTCTTCGACGCGCTCTCGCTCGCCCGCGAATATAAGACGCGCCAGGATCTGTTCGCGACGGCGCTCATTCGTCACATCGTTCTGGTTATTGGCGCGGTCGGCCCGGCGGTGCTTATCGGCATCCCACTCGGGGTCGCCGCCGCGCGCCGTCCGCGCCGGCAGGGACCGCTCTTCGCCGTCTTGAACCTGGTGCAGACGATCCCGTCGATCGCCCTCTTCGGGCTTCTGATCGTGCCGCTGTCGGCGCTCGCGACCGCAGTTCCCACCCTCGCCGCGCTCGGGGTTGGCGGGATCGGCCCGGCTCCGGCGGTGATCGCGCTCATCCTCTATGCGCTGTTGCCGATCGTGCGCAACACCGTCTCGGGGATTACCGGGGTCGACCCTTCGGTGATCGACGCCGCGCGCGGCATGGGGATGACGACGCCTCAGCTGTTTTGGCGGGTCGAGCTGCCGCTGGCGCTGCCGCTCATCGTCGCCGGACTGCGCATCGTCACGGTACAGGCGGTGGGGCTCGCCGTGGTCGCCGCGCTCATTGGCGCCGGCGGGCTCGGCAGCTTTGTCTTCGAGGGGCTCGGCCAATACGCGGCCGATCTGGTATTGCTCGGCGCGCTGCCGGCGATCGGGCTGGCGCTCGCCGCCGATTTCGTCCTGCAAACGCTCACGGCTCGGCTGACGCCATGATTGAGATCGACCGCGTCAGCAAGACCTATGACGGAAGGCGCGTCGTCGACGAATTCTCGCTGACAATCCCGGAAGCCTCGTTCTGCGTCCTCCTCGGCCCCTCGGGCTGCGGCAAATCGACGACGCTGCGGATGATCAACCGGCTGGTTGCGTTCGATTCTGGCACGATCCGGGTCGGCGGTGAGGATGTGCGGCGGGTCGCGCCCGAAGAGCTGCGCCGGCGGATCGGCTATGCGATCCAGTCGATCGGGCTTTTTCCGCATTGGCGGGTCGAAGACAATATCGCCACCGTGCCGCGCCTCCTCAACTGGCCGCGGGCACGGGTAGAGGACCGGGTGGGCGAGCTCCTCGAACTGCTGCGCCTCGACCCCGCGACCTATCGCGCGAAATACCCGCATCAGCTGTCGGGCGGCGAGCAGCAGCGCGTCGGCGTCGCCCGCGCGCTCGCGGCCGACCCCGAGCTCCTCTTGATGGACGAGCCCTTCGCCGCGGTCGATCCGGTCACCCGCGCGGCGCTCCAGGGCGAAATCATCCGCATCCAGCGAGCCACCAAGAAAACCATCGTGTTCGTCACCCACGACATCGAGGAGGCGCTCATTCTGGCCACCGATATCGCCATTATGGAACGCGGCCATCTCGCGCAGTGGGGCACCCCGCTCGACCTCCTCGAACGCCCGGCGAGCGCGTTTGTCGCCGAGTTCGTCGGCGGTGAGGGGGGCGCCCTCAAACTCCTATCCCTGCGCACCGTCGCCGACCGGCTGCATCCCGGCGAAGCGGCCGAGGGCGAACCCGTGCCGAAGGGCACCTCACTGCGCGACGCGCTCGCCCAGATGGCCGCGCGCCATACCGAGCGCCTGCCGGTCGTCGACGATGACGGCCGCCCGCTCGGGGCGATCACCCTCGCCGATCTGGTGCGGTGACCGATGCCACAGGAATCTCGGATAAGCCAACGGAACATGTCGGGCCGGCGAATAGTCGCCAGCCCGATGCTGTGGGTCACAGCATTATTCTTCGCGCTGCTCATCGGCATGCCGCAACTGGCTCCGCTCTTCCACTTGGCGTTCCCGCAGGTCAACCCGCCGGTCTTCGCGCGCGCCAGCTTCATGGAATTGTGGCTGTCGCAGGCCGGGCTGGTCGCAGCAGCGAGCCTCACGGCGACCTTTATCGGCGTCGCCCTCGCGATCTTCGTCACGCGTTCAGCCGGGCGCGATTTCCGCGGAATCGTCAACGCGCTCGCCACCGTCGGGCAGACCTTTCCGCCGGCCGCCGTCTTGGCGCTCGCGGTCCCCGCGCTCGGCTTCGGGCCACGGCCGACGCTCGTCGCATTGTTTCTTTATGGTCTCCTGCCGATCGTCGAGAACGCGATCGCCGGGCTCGAAGGCGTGCCCGCCGCGGTGACCGACGCGGCGCAAGGCATGGGCCTCTCGGCGTGGCAGAGGCTGCGCGATGTCGAATTACCGCTCGCCGCGCCGGCGATCCTGGCCGGTGTGCGAGTGTCGGTGACGATCGCCATCGGCACCGCGACGATCGGCTCGACGGTCGGCGCCTTGACCCTTGGCACCCCGATCTTCGACGGCCTCGCCGCCAACAAGCTGCCCTATGTCATCGAGGGCGCGGTGCTGGTCGCACTCTTCGCGATCCTCACCGACATGCTGTTCGCGCGGCTCGAGCGCCGGTTGCGGATCCCCAACGCGGACGCGCGCCCGATCCCCTGATCGGGCCTCACCTTTCTCGACCGTGCCGGCCTTGGCGACGGCCGCCATGGCCGGGCGCCGACATACATGGTTAACGCCTTGAGAGACCGTCGGGTGCATGACATTCTTGGGGCCGCGTTTGGGGAGCGCCCCGGCCTAAAATAATCGGAGCACGAAAGGGGCATCTGTGTCGACTATCAGCACGCTGAAGACCCACGGGATCTCGCTCGGCTCGACCTACCCCTCGCCGCTGACCATCACCTCGACCGGCGCGGTCGAGGCGAGCAGCGGCAATGCGATCTACGGGTCCACGAGCCAGGCCTGGACGGTTGTGAACAGCGGACTGGTCGAGGCGACGGGCTATCTAGGCGACGGCGTCTACCTCAAGGGCGCCGCCAGCCTGGTGACGAATAGCGGGACGATTGCCGCCACTCAGGGCCGCGGGATCCTGCTCGCGGACGGCGGCACGGTCATGAATACCGGGATGATCAACGGGTCGCCGGGCGTCGGCGTGTATATGTCGCTGGGCGGGTATGTCGGCAACAGCGCGGGCGGGCTGATCGAGGGCGGTATCGGCGTCCGCATCCTAGGGGCCGCCGGCACGGTCACCAATTCCGCCACGATCCTCGGCAAGATCACCAGCATCGGCGGCCCGACCGGCGTCGTCGGTCTCTACAAGGGCGGCAGCGTTGCCAACACGGGCACTGGCCTGATCGAGGGGTACACCGGCGTCTATATCGCTGGCGCCGCCGGTACGATCACCAATTCCGGCACGATTGTGGCGGCCGGGATCGGGGGTTTCGGCATCGGCGTCAACCTCGGTGCGGGCGGCAGCGTCGGCAATACCGGTTTGATCGAGGGATACGACGGTGTCGCTATCTCGGGCAGCGCCGGCACGGTCACCAATTCCGGTACGATCGAGTCGGCTTCCGCCAGAGGCGTCTTCCTCGGCGCGGGCGGCAGCATTGACAACAAGGCGGGACTGATCGAGGGGAACCACAGCGGCGTCGATGTCTACCTCGGCACCGGCACGGTCAGCAACTTCGGCACGATCGTGGCGACCGGGCCTTCCGGCGTCGGCGTCGAGCTTGGCGGCGGTGGCACCGTCATCGACGCTGGCACGATTATCGGCCACACCGAGATCGGGTTCGGGGGAACCGGCAACGATCTCTTGGTGTTGGAGCCCGGCTACGCGGCGTTGAGCGGCGTCTACGGCGGCGAAGGCGGCGGCACCAACACGCTGGAGCTGGGCTCTGCCGCGGGTGTCGGCACCGTGTCGGGGCTCGGCAGCAAGTTCCTCTTTTTCGGTACGGTCACGGTCGATGCCGGGGCGCGGTGGGTGCTCAGCGACAGCAATACGATCGGCAACGGAGGCACCCTCGTCGATGCCGGCACGATCAGCGGCGGCGGGCTGGTCGTCGAGAGCGGCGGCATCGAGTTCGTCCTGTCGGGGGGCGCAGCGAGCGGGACGGTGCTGAGCGGCGGGACCGAAATCGTCTCGGCCGGCGGCCGGGCGAGCGGCACGATCGTCGCCAGCGGCGGCCGCGAGTACGTCCACGGAAC
>JBARKH010000101.1:0-5264 GCA_049801295.1 Allostellaceae bacterium
ATCTATATCGGCGACACCAACAACCACCGCATCCGAAAGGTGGTCCGCGCGGTCTGATCTCTTAGTTGTCTTTTGCCAGAAACCTGCGCAATTCCGCCACCAGATCCTTCGGGTTGTCGCCCTGCACGGTGTGGCCGGCGCGCGGCACCGTGACGTGGCGGCCGTTGGGCAGACGCTCGGCGAGGCGCACGGCGTCTTCCTCATGGAACACATCGCTTTCGCCGCCGCGCACCACGAGGGTTGGGCAGGTGATCCGGGCGAGGCTGTCGGCGAGCCCGGCGCGCTCGGCGCGGTGCGCCTCGTGGTCGAGCCGCTGAAACCGCCGCCGGTCGTACTTCCATTTCCAGGTGCCGTCCGCCTGCTGTCGCAGATTGTGCATGAGGCTCCGGCGCAGGATTACGGGGTCGCGGCGCGGGTTGAACTGCAGCGCCTTCTCGATGATCGCCTCGACCGTGACGGTTTCCTGCACCGAGTTGACGAAATCGCGGATGCGGCTCGATCCGGGACGGCGCATTTCGGGGCCGGCGTCGATGATGACAAGGTTGGTCAGCCGCTCCGGGTGGGCAATCGCGAAGGCGAGCGCGTTGATCGCGCCCAATGACATGCCGACGAGGATGAACTTGTCGAGGCCAAGCTTGTCGACAAAGCCCGTGGTGTCAGCGAGCTGGGCGGCGATCGAATAATCGGCGTCGTCGGCCCAATCGCTGTCGCCGTGGCCGCGCTGGTCGAGCGCAAGGCAGTGGTAGTCCTCGCGCAGGGCAAGACATACCAGATCCCAGGTATGGGCGGTCAGCGCGCCGCCGTGGAGAAACACCATCGGCGGCAGGTCCTTCCCGCCCCAATCGAGATAATGCAGCCGCATTCCGCCGACCTGCGCGTAATGCCCGTGCGGCAGCACAACTTCGTCAAACTTGAACCCGGCGCGCACGGCCGTCGTGGCAAGGTGCTCGCGATATTCCTCGGCGGATAGGCTCATGGGAGAAACGGGCTCCTGCGGCGGATTGCAGCCGCCGCTGTAGCACGAACCGCACGGCAATGCTGCACTTGCGAAATCGCGGCGGCTATGCGGCAGGCGAATGTTTGCGGCCGGTGCCGACTTCGCTACTGTCGCCGGCAGCAGCAAACGCGAGGCCGCGATGAACGAGATCAATCTTCGGCACGGGATCTTTCTGCCGCCGTTCCATCCCAACGAAGAAAACCCGACCCAGTGCCTCGAGCGCGATCTCGATCTGATGGCCTGGCTCGACAAGCTCGGCTTTCACGAGGCGTGGATCGGCGAGCACCATTCGGCCGGGTTCGAGATTATTTCGTCGCCCGAGATCTTCATCGCCTTCGCCGCCGAGCGCACAAGGAACATTCGCTTCGGCACCGGGGTCATCTCGCTGCCCTACCACCACCCGATGATGGTCGCCGACCGCATCGTCCAGCTCGACCACATGACGAAGGGGCGCGTCATGTTCGGCGCCGGGCCGGGGCTCCTCGCCTCCGACGCGATCATGATGGGGATCGACCCGTTGACCCAGCGCGACCGCATGGCCGAGTCGCTCGACGCGATCCTGCGCCTCTTCAAGGGCGAGATCGTCACCGAGAAGACCGACTGGTACACGATGGAAGCCGCGCGCCTCCACCTCTTGCCCTATACCAAGCCCTATCCCGAGGTCGCCGTCGTCAGCGCGGTCACTCCCTCGGGCGGGCGGCTCGCCGGCAAATACGATCTCGGCATGATCTGCGTCGCCGCGACCAACCCGTTCGGCTTCGACGCGCTCGCCTCCAACTGGCAGATCGCCTCCGAGGTCGCCGCCGAGCACGGGCGCAGCATGGACCCGACGCGGCTGCGCCTTGTCGGCCCGATTCATATCGCGGAGACCCGCGAGCAGGCCTTCAAGAATGCCCGCTGGGGGTTCGAGCGCTACCTCGGCTACCTCAACAATAACCAGCCGCGCTTTATCGTGCCGCAGGGCGAGGACCCGCTCGAATGGTTTGTCGAGAACCGCTACGGCGTCTGCGGCACACCGGACGACGCGATCGCGCTCATCGAGCGCCTCCAGGACAAGCAGGGCACGTTCGGCGCTTTTCTGCACCAGGCGCATAACTGGGCCGATTGGGAGGCGACCAAGCGCTCGTATGAACTCTACGCCCGCTATGTGATGCCGCATTTCAGTCGGGCCAGTACGCCGCGCGCGGCCTCCTACCAATGGTGCGGCGACAACCGCGACGAGTTCAGCGCCAAGCGGAACGCCGCCGCCAAGGCGATGTTCGACAAGCACGAAGCCGAACAGCGCGCCGCGCATGCGGGAGTAGGCGCAGCACGGCCGGCGCGCGGCCGCGAGGCGTGGTAGAACCCGGTTTTGCCCCTCACCCTCCCGCGGCGTCGCCGCGGGTCCCTCCCTCTCCCCGTTTTACGGGGCGAGGGTTTAGGTGGTGACCAACCCTCTCCCCGCTTGCGGGGAGAGGGTTGGGGTGAGGGGCAAGTTCGGCAAACCGGAGCACGCGGGTAGGGTGGCAATTGAGTTACCAAGCACTCGACCGACAGCTCAAACGATACTCTGATCGGCTTAAAACCGTGGTCAGACTGGAGGAGCACGAAACAGGGAAAGTTGCGACATTGGTGGCGGCAGAAGTCCGGTTTTTGGATCCAGCCGCAAGAGCGCAAGTTCTCGACGCGAGCCCCGTACCGCTTCGTGATCGGCTCGACGAACTCCGCGCGTTTCAGGCCTGGAACGACCTCGCTGCTGGAGTCGCTCGCAATCCCGCCGTTACGCGCGCCCAGGTCATCGTCCAGAACTACATATGCTTTGTCTATCTTGGCGAAGCCTGTTTTCGCGCCCTTCGAAGGGTATCCAAGCCTGGCTCGGTGACAAGGCGGTGCTCCAAATACCTCACCGACAATCCAGTCCGCGCTTTTCGTAACTCTATTGCTCATTCCAATTGGACGTACGCGCCGGATTTTTCGGCCCTTGTGTATTGGGCTAAAAAAGGCGCGGGCGACAATGAGCCGATGTCCGAGTTTTCCGTGTCTCAGAGCGAACTCAACTTCTGGCAGATGCTTTCCAGGGGCGTTGCGTACGCAGCTTACACCACGCTCGAATCCGTGGACCCGAGACAATGAAAATCACTGCCGCGGTCGTTCCCGCCCGCTCGGCGCCGTTCGAATTGCAAATCCTCGATCTGGCCGTGCCGCGGCCCGATGAGGTGCTGGTGCGGATCGTCGCCACGGGCATGTGCCACACCGATCTCCATGCCCGCGACGGCTATTTCCCGAACCTGCCCTATCCCGTGGTCTGCGGCCACGAGGGCGCCGGGATCGTCGAGGAAGTCGGCGCCGCGGTCAGCGATCTTGCGCCCGGCGATCCGGTCGTCATCTCGTTCCCGTGGTGCGGCGAGTGCGAGCCGTGCCAGGCCGGCCGGACCTCCTATTGCACCCAGGGCCGCGCCCTCAAATCGAGCGGGCGGCGTGCCGACGGCTCCTTCCCGATGAGCCGCGACGGGGCGCCCGTCTATTCCTGCTTCTTTCAGCAATCCTCGTTCGCCACCTTCGCCGTGACCCCGGCCAAGGATGTCGTAAAAATCCGCCGCGACGCCCCGCTCGATCTCTTGGGTCCGCTCGGCTGCGGGTTACAGACCGGCGCCGGCGCGGTGCTCAATGTCATGCAGCCGCAAGCCGGCCGCTCGATTGCGGTCTACGGCGTCGGTGGGGTCGGGCTTGCCGGGCTGATGGCGGCGCGGATCGCCGGCTGCGACCCGATCATCGCGGTCGACCGCTTGCCGGCCCGCCTCAAGCTCGCCCGCGAACTGGGTGCCACCCACACCCTCGAAAGCCCAGGGACGAACAACCTCCCGGAGACCCTCGCCGAGATCTGCAAGATCACTGGCGGCGGCACCCATTTCGCGCTTGAAACCTCGGCGGTGCCGGAGGTGTTCCGGCTCGCCGTCGATGGCTTGCGCGGGCTCGGCACCTGCGTCCTCGTCGGCAGCGCCCGCGCCGGCACCGAGGTCAGCTTCGAGATGCCGGTGCTGCAGGGCGGGCGCACCGTGCGCGGCGTCGTCCAGGGCGACAGCCGGCCGCGCGAGTTCATCCCGCAGCTCGTCGACCTCTTCATGGCCGGCAAGCTGCCGCTCGACCGGCTGATCACCAGCTACGATTTCGCGGACATCAATCGGGCGGCCGCCGACGCCGTTTCGGGCGCGACGATCAAGCCGGTATTAAAGCTGCCGACCTAGCGCAACTTATGCCGGCTCCCGTCGCTGGAGAGGGTTGGGCTGAGAGGCTGTCGCGCTATGCGCCTCGTCGCGCGATGAAGTCGAGCGTCGCCGCGGCGCTCGGGTCGGCGTGGGTGGCGGCGACGTGATAGGAGTTGCCGGGGAGGACGACGAGTTCGGAGCCGGCGATCTGCTCTTGCCAGGCGCGGGTTGCATCGACCGTGGCGAGGCCGCTCTCCTCGGTGGTGATGACGAGGGTCGGGCAGACGATCCTCGGCAGATCGGCGCGGATATCGGCGCAGGCGATCGTCCCCATGAAGCCGAGCTGGGTCGAGAGCGCGGTGTGCCCCATGAACCTGCACCAGAATTCGAAACCTTCCTCGGGAAAGGCGCTGCCCAGCCGGTTCTTCATGTTCTGGCGCGCCCAATGCTCGACCCCGTTGTCCTCCAACTCGCGGATGACCTCCGGGGCGTGTTCGGCGGCGCCCGGGCGCAGGGGCGGGGGCGACCCGACGATCGTCAGCGTCTTCACCCGCTCGGGGCGGCGCGCGGCAAAGGCGCGGGCAACCGTGCCGCCGATCTTGGCGCCGACCAGGTGAAAGCGGTCGATGCCGAGATGGTCCATCAGAAGCGTGAAATCCTCGACCAGCCGGTCGAGCGTCCAGGGATACTCGCGCGACATCGCGCTCGATTGGCCAAAGCCGCGCATGTCGGGCCGCACCACACGGTAGTGCCGCGCGAGCTTCGGCACCCACGCCCACCAGGCGAGCCCGCTCTCGGCATTGCCGTGGAGGAGGAGGATCGTCTCCGGCTTTGTCCACGGGTCGGTGAAATCGTCGACCTCGTAATGCATATCGAGATCGGGCGAGGGGCGGAAATTCGGCATGGCGCATCTCCCGGAGGTCGCGGCGCGCGAGCTTAAGGCAACCTAGCCAACCGGCGCCATATCGGCTACAGCAGGAGTAACCGAACGGGGGAGGATTGCTATGATTGCACGACAGGGCATGACCCGGCGGCGGGCCGCGCGGCTGGCATTGGCAGGCGCCGCGGGCCTCGCCTTGCCG
>JBARKH010000102.1:0-16815 GCA_049801295.1 Allostellaceae bacterium
GGATAGGCCTGCGCCAGGATCAGCGCCGCCGCGGCGGTCGAGCGCGACACCCCGGCATGGCAATGGACCAGGAGGTGGGTCCCCGCCGTGTCGCCCAACTCGCGCCCGAAGGCCAGCAGCCGCTCGACATCCTCGCGCGAGGGCGCATACATGCCGCGCGTCGGCTCGATGATGTCGTGGAAATAGAGAGCGAGCCGCCGATGCGGTGCGAACGTGGCAAAGGCCGGCGGGTCGGGCCAGTCCGGGTCGAGGATCGAGAGGACGTGGGTGACCCCGGCGGCGCTATGCTCGTCGAGCTCCGGTATGCCGCAGATCGTCACCCGGAAATTTCCCATTTACTGCCTCCGCGAACCGGCCACCGCGTCGACGATCTCGAAGGGGCGTATCGGCGTCGCGTTGAGTTCGAGCCCGAAGGGGGCGAGCGCATCGCACACCGCGTTGGCGATGGCCGCCGGGGGCGCCACCGCGCCGCCCTCGCCGACGCCCTTGACGCCGAGCGGGTTGAGGGGCGAGGGCGAGTGCTGGTGGATGATCTCTATCGACGGGATGTCGCTCGCATTGGGTAAGGCGTAATCCAAGAGCGTGCCGCTCAACAGTTGCCCGTTCGCATCGTAGGCGATGGCTTCCGAGAGGATGCCGCCCAGCCCCTGCACCGTGCCGCCCCTGACCTGTCCCTCGACGAGAAGCGGGTTGACGACGACACCGCAATCGTGGGCGACGGCGTATTTCTCGATCGCAACCCGGCCGGTGTCGCGGTCGACTTCGACCACCGCGGCATGGACGGCATAGCTCCAGGTGACCGTCGGCGGCTCCCAGTAATAGGTCTCCTCGAGACCGGCCGAAATCCCCGGCGGGCGGCCGTGGTCCCAGCCCGGGCGTGCGGCCTGCGATAGTCTCGCAAAGCTGACCGCGGAGCCCGGCACCCCGACGATCCCGACGCCGCCATCGCGCAGTTCGAGGTCGCCCGTGGCACATTCGAGGAGGTTGGCGGCGATGGCGAATGCCTTCTCGCGCAGCCTTTCGCTCGCATGGTGGATCGCCGCCGACACGGTGACCGTGCTGCGGCTCGCCATCGTGCCGAACCCCATGGGAATCGCCGCCGTGTCGGCCAATGAGATGACGACGTCCTCGGGCTTCACTTTCCACGCGTCGGCGACGATCTGGGCGAAGATCGTCTCCATCCCCTGGCCCTGCGGGCAGGCGCCGGAGGAGGCATAGATCTTGCCGGTGGGGTCGATGCGGACGACCGCGCCCTCGAACGGCCCGACCCCGGTCCCCTCGATATAGCAGCCGATCCCGAGCCCGAGATGGCGGCCCTTGTCCCTTGCCGCGGCCTGGCGCCGGCGGAACGCCGCGACCCCGCCGACCGCCGCCAGCGCCTTCTCGAGCGCACCCGGATAGTCGCCGCTGTCGTAGACGATCGGCTCGCCGTCGCGATAGATCATGCCGGCCGAATAGGGCATCTCGTCGGCGCGGACCATGTTGCGCCGGCGTACCTCGGCCGGCTCCAGTCCGAGGGTGCGCGCGACCAGATCGATCGAGCGCTCCATCGCGAAGGCGGCTTCCGGCCGCCCGGCGCCGCGATAGGGCGCGTTCGGCACCTTGGTGGTGGCGACGATCCGGCCCGAGGCTGCGACGTGCGGGATTTTGTAGGGGCCGGTCAGGTGAACGGCGGTGTTGTAGGCGACGCCCGAGCCGATCGGGTTCCACGCCCCGCAATCGACGATGTAACCGTCGCGGATCGCGAGGATATGACCCTCGTCGTCAAACCCGATCTCGACATCGTGCAACTGGTCGCGCGAATGCGTCGCGGACATGAAATGCTCGCGCCGCGCCTCGATCCAGCGCACCGGGCGCCCCAGCCGCCGCGCCACGAACGGGATCAAGAGATCCTCGGGATAGACATGCCCCTTGCCGCCGAACCCGCCGCCGACATCGAGCGCGATGACCCGCACGCGCTCCTCGGCGGTAGCGAGAATGATGGCGGCCTCGCGGCGCAGCCAATGGACGATCTGGGTTGAGGACCAGATCGTCGCGCAGTCCGTGCGCTGGTCATAGGCGCTGACGACGCCGCGGCATTCCAACGGTACCGCGGCATAGCGGTGATGATAGAAGCGGCGCTTCAGGCGATGCGGCGCGCCGGCGAGCGCGGCGGCAGCATCCCCTTTGGTGACCGAGAACTCGCCGATGAGGTTGGTTTGGAAGCGCTCGTGGACGATCGGCGCGCCCGGCCGCAGCGCCGCTTCCGGGTCGACGACGGCCGGCAGTTCTTCGAGATCGAGGGTCACCATCTCGGCCGCGTCCTCGGCTTGGTTGCGGCTCCGGGCGACGATGATCGCGACCGCTTCGCCGACATGGCGCACCTTGTCGTGAGCCAGGAGCGGCTGGCGCGGGTTAAGGAATTTGTGCTGGATATGGGTCGTCCATTTCTTCGGCAGCGAGATCTGGCCCTCGGGCACCGGCGGCAGCATCTCCAACAGATCCGCGCCATTAAGGGCGAGCGCCACGCCGGGCATCGCGGCCGCGCCCTCGAGGTCGACCGCGCGGATCCGGGCATGCGCCACCGGGCTGCGCACAAAGACCGCATGGAGCATCCCCGGCAACACAAGGTCGGCGACGAACTGCCCTTGGCCGATCAACAGCCGCCGGTCCTCGCGCCGCAACAGCGAACGGCCGACATAAGGAGGCCCGGTGTCGCTCATCGCCATCCTCCCCGGTCATTCCCGGACGAGGCAGAGTGCGGGGGGAGGCCGGGGCTGTCAACGCCGGCCCCGGAGGCTCTTTGTGGCGTCTCAACCGGCGGGCTTTGACGGGCGCTGCCAGCTGACGACGACGAGACCCTTTGCCAGATCGAGCACCTGCTGCCGGTTGGGGATGAGGCCATGGCTTGCCAGCACGTCCTCCGGGGTCCACCGCGGCACGCCCGCGAATACCGGTCGCCCACCGGGCAGGTGCACGCCAGGCGCCCGCGACAGATGGAAAAAATCATATTGGTCAAGGAACATCCCAAACACCTCGGTGCCGCCGATGACGCCGACGCTGCAGTCCGGTGTCCCGAGCGCGGCCAAAGCTTCCTCGAACGAGGCGCCGGCCGGGTTCCACAATAGCGCCTTGTCATTCGAGGGGTCGGCCGCGATGGCCGCGACCTGCCGGGTGAGGATCAAGCGGCGGCGCAGATGCGAATGCGGCTGCTCTTCATCGGAGTGCCGTCCATGCACCACGACATCGACCCCGTCGAGCCCGCGTTCGAAGAACTGCCGATCGGCCTCGAACTTGAGCGAACCCGGCATGATGCCGGCGTCATTGGCGAGCATCCCGTCCTCGGAGACGATGGCGTAACCTGCGATGCGGCGAGGATGGGACATGGGGGCTCAATTCGCGATAGGGCTGGGACGATCAGCAGGGCAGGAAACTATTTGGATTTATGGGCGAGCGGGATCGCGGCCTGCGGCGACAAGAGCCAGAAGGTGAAGCTTTCCTCGATGTATAGGCGGACCCGCTCGGCATCGTGATCCAGGTAGCCGATGGCGAAATCCTGTCCGACGGTGAGCTGGAAATCCTCGCCGCGCAGCGAGAGCACGACCGCTCCATCGACGCCGGGCGCCCACACGATGGGAATTATCACTTTAACGTAGTAGGCACAAATGGTAGATAACAGCCGACAGGCCGGCGCATTTGACGATGACGATATCACTTCCGCGATGCTAGAGGCGGGCGTCGATCGGTACGTGGAGCTTCAGGGGCAGGTTGGGGCAGCTTATCTGGTAGAGGAGGTTTATCGCGCGGTAAGAGCGCACGCCCGCCGTGGCCGCGCAACCGACGAAGCTGAAGCGCCATGTCGATGTCATACATAAATTCAAGGCAGGTGCCGAAGCCGTCAATGACCTGAAGTAGTGTCGCAAGGGCGAAGGGGAAGACCTTCGCGGCGCGCGTGTTCTGAGAGATCGGTTTCAGCAGTCGCGATGCGTCAAGATCGCCTGAGTGCACCACGACGCTGTGCATCACGTCATTTCGATTTTCCCGACAGCGATCAAAGAGCTTCGCCAGATGGTTGATGGCATCCCGATAGGCATCGTCGGTTTCTCGCAACCCGGCGGCTTCGACGAGAGCCTGGGTCAGTGATGTGTTGCCGAAGTACCGCAGCACGATCGGGCCGGCATCATCGTCAACGATGCCGAGATAGCTACTGACGAACTGGCGGAATTTGTGCTCTGTCGCATTCCATTTGGCCGACAAGAGGCCAAGAGCGGTAAACCGATCGCGCATCGGTTCAAGGTGAGCGGGAAACCATCCCTCGGTCATGCTAGAGTGCCCTCTATGACTGAGAAAAAGCGGGCAGGCGGCGTTCAGCCTGAAATCGAGCTTCGGCCAGATGGCTGGGATCGGTTCGAGAAAGCGGTTGATGCGGCAGCAAGGACGCCAGCGCGGTCACGATCGGCGGCAATACCGAAGGCCAAAGAGCGGCCGGCGGGAAAACTTCAAAAGCGGTCACCGACCCGCCGGGAGCCATGATGTTCCACTTTCGGTGCCAAATCGCGGTGCGAGTTCGGCCATCTGGGACGGGTTGATTGCGATCGGGAGGCTTTTGACTCCTCGGTCGCGCAGCCAAGCGAAACGGTGCCGTCCATCGGAAAAGTCAACCTCACCATCGTCAATCGCGATTTCAGGCATCCAGATCGGCCCGGGGAAATGCTTGGTAAGCCATCTCCCGAATTGTTCGTAACGTCCTTCGATGCCGTTCAACCCGCCGCGACCGACGTAGCGCGCGCTGCGCTGCCAGGAGGCTTCCAAGAGATGCACATTGATCCAAACAACGCGATCCACGCCCACGCGGCGTGTCCATCGCAGCCGACCGAAGGGCGGCATATGCACGTCCGCCTGTCGCTCGATGCAAGTGAGCTTGTTGCTGCCTTGAGTGGGCTATCTGCCGAAATTCCGCAAGCTGCGCCGGAAATCCTCGATCGCGCGCTCCGCGCCAGTGAGTTCCCGCTTGAACTCATCGCTTTTGAGGTCGATGCGAGTGCCGCAGAGGCAGGTGTAATGACCGTTCGATTGCAACCAAGCAATCTTCTTCGTGGTCTTGTGGCCGCAGCCAGGGCAGGGAATGTCGATCGACTGATCGTCGAAAAATCCGGACACGGCTAATCATCCCTTCGGGGCGGGAGCCGTGACCCCATTGAAGATTACGCCCGCGATTATGGCTCCGGCAGGCTTCGCGGGCGTGGAGCGGTCGGCTGCAACCGGCCGCTCACCTTTCTGTCACGATGTTGCGCCTGCGTCGAATCCGCCCGCAATATCTGGAATAGAACCTCGGCGAGGATCATCCAGGGGCGAATCGGCCTAGAACGGGATCGCGTCGTCGATCTCTTGCTGCCGACGAGTCCGCCGATACGTCAACCGCTTGCCGACGATGCCGGTGACCGACTTTGCCATGCGCTCGCCGTCGTTGACGCCAAGGGCAACGCGCTCGTTGTAGCGGTAATCGAACTCGGCGAGGTAGCGCTTCAAGTGTTGCTGGCTGACATGGTGATAGGTGCCGATCACGCCGCGCTTGAGGATCGAGAAATAGCCTTCAACGGTGTTGGTGTGCCAGAAGCCGCCGCGCACATATTCCTCGATCGAGTGGTTGACGGTGCCATGGCCGCCGAACTCGCGACCGGCGGCGGTGTAGACGCCGCTCTCGTCGGTCATCAGGTAGGATTTGCGATCGACCTGGGCGACAAGCGCGGCGCGGAGGTTTTTGCCGGTCACTTCCGGCATGTGCTGAGAGCGAACCCGGCCATCGCGCTCGACAAGCGACACGACGGGCTCTTTGCCGACCGGGCCGCGACCGGAATGGGCGCGCTTCGACTTGTGCTTGTTCCCCTCTTTGCCTCCGATATAGGTCTCGTCAGCTTCAACCACCTTGTTCTGCCCGCCGAGCGGCGTGTCGAGCTTGGTATCGCGCAGGCTCTCGCGGATGCGATGGCACATAAACCACGAGGTTTTGTAGCTGACGCCGAGCATGCGGCTGATCTGTAGCGCGGACATGCCCTTCTTGCTCGCCATCATCAGGTGCGTCGCGGCTAGCCATTTGTTGAGCGCGATATGGCTGCGCTCGTACAGCGTGCCGACCGTGACGGTAAAAGGCTGGCGGCATCCGTTGCATTGATAGAGGCCCAGACGATGCGACTTGCCTTGCATCAGCGTGGATTGATCGACCGCGCCGCAATGCGGACAGAAGCGGCCGTGCGCCCAAATTCGCGCTTCAAGCCATTCGCGGGCTTTGGTTTCATCGTGGAAGATCGGATTTGAAAGGTCGCTCATGCCGCAATCCCCTGATAACGGGGAGATTACAGCATATAGCGCCTACTATGTCAAAGTGATAATTCCTCACACGATCGGGCCGTCCACCAGCCGGCGGACGTGTTCGATCACCGGATAACCCGCCCGCGTGGTCTCGGTCAGGTCGGTATAGCAGCGCTCGCGAAAATCGACGAGCCGGCGCGCGGCAAGCATCGACGAGCCGGCGCGCGGCAAGCGTTGTCTTCAAGGTGCGCGTCGCCTCCTTCTCGATCTCCTGCCAGCCTGCCTCGGAAATCGGCGCGAGCTCACGGAACAGATGGTTCATTGCCCAATCCCTTTGTCGCCCGCAGGCTGCCGATGGAGAGACCGGCGTGAGTTTCGGGAGCGGGCGCCGCAGCCATCGCTTCAGCGCCGCCCACTTCGTGGATCGCTCCGGCGCGGAACAGATAGTTCTTGAGCTGCGCATCGAGGGCCGGGTCGTGCCGCCGCAGCCATTCCAGGATCATGGCGGCGTGCTCCTTTTCCTCGTCCCGGTTGTGGACCAGGATGGCTCGGAGTTCCTCGTCGTCGGTTGCCTTGGCGCGCTGGTCGTACCAGTCGACCGCCTCCAACTCCTCCGTCAGGGAAACGATCGCGCGATGGCGGTCTATCGCCTCCGGCCCGAGGATTGCGGCATCTTCGTGCAGTGACTCACTGGTCATGGCCGTGCTCCGGAGCTGATGAACGGTTTGTCGCGACTTTCCGCGCGCCGCTCCTTGGCGACGAGCGCATTCAGTGGAAAATAAGATATGCGATGACCAGAACCGGGAGAGGAACACCAACAAGCCACAAAATTCCGTATTTCATCTGACTTACTCCTTGCTGCGGTACGGCCATCATTGAGGCTATTTTTTCGGTGCGGCCGCCACCCGCGATTTCCTGGGGGACGGCGCTTTCGCGGTTACCCCGCCACCGCGAAGCCACAAGCCGGCGATGAACGCGAACACGATGCCGACCAGAAGCGTGGTCAATGGGCTTTCGTGGACCTGCCGCGACACCGATCGGGTCGCGCGACGACCCGCATCGACGGCGTCCTCGACCACTTCGCCTGCTTGCGACCACGCCTGCTGTGCGGCATCGCCCGCTTGACCAGCCACGTCTCTCACGTGTTCCGACAGGATATCATTCATAATTTCACCTGTTATTACAGTGGGCCGCGGTTACTGCTGTAGACGCCGCGCAAAAAACTCCGTTACCGCTTGGTCTTCTCTGTCGTGGTAGTCGTCGTCACGTTGCCGGTGGGGGCCGGCGCCGAAACCGTTGTTTTTTGGGTCGTCGTTTTGGAGCCGATAGAACCTAAATTTTCACCGGAATACAAAAAAACGCCCAGCCCGACGGCCACCACTAGGCCACCAACAACGAAGTATAGGCCGCCGTTCCCGGCGCGCGGGCTTTCAGACATTTGAATCTCCACGACTTTCGTTTGGCGACAATGCCGTTCGAAAAATACAATGGTGACAAACAAGTTCTTGCAACAGGATCGGAATATACCTATAGAAATCGCCGAGTTATATTAAATATCTATATTTCGTCTTTGGATTTAACCGCTTACGCGCGTTGCAGCCCCCTAATCGCGGGAAGATAACTCTGGCCCGGCGCGGCCGATGGGGTGCCGAACGGAAGCCTGCAGCGGTCTCCGATGGGATCATCGCGCTTCGCGATCGCAGGGGCACTGGGCGTCTTTCGAGACGCGCCCCCGCGATGCGTTCCTCAGGATGGGGAAATTCGTATTATATGTTAAAGGCTACCTCATCCCGAGGAGGCCGGCCTCGGGTCCGCCCTAGGAGCGGCCCGAGGACAGTCTCCGCGGCCGTCTCGAAGGATGCGGCGTTTTCCCGAGCGAACTACCCCACCTCGACCAGCTCGATCGCCTCGCGGCTCGGGCCTTCGATCATCACCGCGCGGGTGGGGCCGAGCTTGTAGGGGCCGTCGAGGAAGCTGACGCCTTCGCCCTTGAGCTTCGCGACCCAGGCATCGAGATCGGCGACGGAGAGGCCGATATGGTCCTGCATCTGGCCGCGGCTGGGGGCGAGCGGTTCGCTGGCCTGGTTGGCATACCAGGTCAGCACCACGTCGCCGAACTCGACTCCCGCGCGCGGCGTCCTGAACATCCCCTCAGCGTTAAGCGCCGGCCAGGTGCGGTCGGCGCCGCGCTCGACCCGGCAGTTATCTTCGCTCAATTCGGTGTCGGGAAAGCCGGCGCGCACCGGGGCGTTGAGGTGCTTTTTGTACCAGAGGAGCGCGCAGAACGGCTGTTCGTGCCACATATGCACGTGGTTGAAGCGCTCGGCCGGGTAGTCGCCGGCGATCTCGAAGAGCGCGTCCTCGGGGCCGCCCGACATATAGGCGAAACCGCCCTTTCCGGTCGGCTGTACGCCGTTCGCCTTGGCTTCGGCGATCTGCTCCCGGGTCAGCCCGAGCGTATTGCCGATGCTCGGCCAGGTGTCGCTGCTGATCAGGACCGAGCCGCCCTCCTCGCTCGTATAGAGCGGCCGCATCTTCACGTCGGCGCGCTCCTTGAAAGCGGCGACGGTGGCCTGGGAATCGCTGACATGCCAGCCGAAATGCCAGATCGCGCTCTGCGGCGAGGTGGGCGGC
The DNA here is from genome assembly GCA_049801295.1 of Allostellaceae bacterium. Lineage (GTDB taxonomy): Bacteria > Pseudomonadota > Alphaproteobacteria > ATCC43930 > CGMCC-115725 > DATARH01. Next base: position 8,923 of record JBARKH010000102.1, read on the forward strand.
GGCGCGGTAACCTTGTCGAACAGTACCAAGACGTCGTTTGGCGAGTGGAGGGCGGCCATTCCGCCCCAGCTGCCCTTCTTCGTGCTTGGGAACTGGCGCGTATAGAAGTCGATCGCCGCCTCGGGATCGATCGAGTTCAGGTGCAGATGGTGGAAGCCTGGGGTCGGCAACATCGGGCGTCCTCCTGCGGGGGAATTTCACCTCACTATGCGCGCCATTCCGTGGAAATCAACGCCCGCGACGTCGTCTGGCGCGGTGCCGCCGGTCGAAACAAGCTAAGTCTTCACCACGGAGACACGGAGGCTTAAGAGGTGAACGTCTTCGACTAGAATAGGTCCTCCTCCGTGACCTCCATGACCTCCGTGCCTCCGTGATAAAACTGGCTTCTTTGGATCACGCGATCACCTCTGGCACCGCGAGGAAGAGGCAGGTATCCTCGGTCGTCTCGCCGGCCGCGGTGATGAGGGCATGGGCCTGGCCGCGGTGATGGGTTTGGTGGTTGAAGAAATGGGTGACGAGGAGCCCCTTCGGCATGCGCATCTCGCGCCTGGCGGAGCCGCTGAACCATACCAGATCCTCGCCCAGCCATTTGTCGTCGATCCTCGCCGCCCAACGCGAGATGTCGGCGTCGCCCTTCACGCGCGCGGCGCATAATCCGGGCCAATCCTCGATGAAGTGGTCGCTCTGCTTTTGCGCCACCGCCGGCCGCTGCCAATCGTCGAAGCGGCTCATCCATTGCGCATCGCCCCACAGGATATGGACGAGCGTCCCGTGGATCGAATGCCAGAACGCCTTGCGGTCGCGCCGGCGTTCCTCCTCGGACAAGCGGTTGGCGGCGTCGTAAAGGCGCTTATTCATCTCGGCGTTATAGGCGGCCATCGTGCGGGCATAGGCTGGGGTGATCATCGGTGCCCTCTCTTGTGCAGTGCAGCACAACACTTATTTGCCGCAACCGGAGGCACAGGTCAAACTCTCCCGCGTCTAATGCGGCAGGAGATAAGCGGATGCCCGAGGGTCAGCGCGCGCGGCCACAGCCGACGCCCGAGACGATGCATTTCTGGGAAGGGACGCGCGAGGGCGAATTGCGCCTGCAGCGCTGCCATCACTGCAAAGAGGCCTATTTCCCGCCGCGCCCGTTTTGCCCGCGTTGCGCGACGCGCGAAGTCAGCGTCTTCCGCGCGAGCGGCCGGGGCCGGCTCTACTCCTATGTGATCCATCACCGCCCGGTGCCGGGCTTCACCCCGCCTTACGCGATCGCCGTCGTCGAACTGGACGAGGGGCCGCGGATGATGACCAACATCGTCGAGTGCCCGCAGACCCCGGAGGCGCTCGTCCTCGACATGAAGCTCGAGGTCGCCTTCGAAAAGATCGACGACGAGATCACCCTTCCCCTGTTCCGCCCGGCGAGAGGTTGAGCGCGATGAAACCGAAATCGATTGCCATCGTCGGCGCCGCCGAAACAACCGAGATGGGCCGCATCCCCGGCCTCTCGCAGATCGGCCTCCATGCCGACGCCGCGCTCAATGCGCTGAGGGACGCTGGGCTCAAGCTCTCCGACATCGATGGGGTGGCGACGGCCGGGGAGACCCCGACGACGGTCGCGCATTACCTCGGGATCACCCCCAAATGGGTCGACGGCACCGCGGTCGGCGGCTGCTCATTCATGATCCATGTCCGCCACGCCGCCGCGGCGCTGGAAAGCGGCCTCTGCAAGACCGTCCTCATCACCCACGGCGAAAGCGGCCGCTCCGGGATCGCGCGCACCCGCCCCGCGACCTCGCCTGGGAGCCTCGCCGGTCAGTTCGAAGCGCCCTATGGGCCGATGGGGCCGCCGACCCTCTTCCCGATCCCGGTGTTGCGCTACATGAAGACCTACGGCGTCACCCACGAGCAATTGGCGATGGTCGCCGTCGTGCAGCGCGAATGGGCCGCGAAAAATCCGCGCGCCACGTTTCGGGACCCGATCACCGTCGAGGATGTGCTGAATTCCCGGATGATCGCCTACCCGTTCCGTCTGTTGCAGTGTTGCCTGGTCACCGACGGCGGCGGCGCCCTCATTCTCACCACCGCCGACCGCGCCAAGGATTTCCCGACGAAGCCGGTTTACCTGCTCGGCACCGGGGAATCTGTGGAAACGCCGATGGTCAGCCAGATGGCCGACTTCACCTCGTCGCGCGCCTTCCGCGTCGCCGGCGCCAAAGCGTTCGAAGAAAGCGGCATCGCCCACAAGGATGTCGACCATCTGATGATTTACGACGCCTTCGCCCACCTGCCGATCTATGGCCTGGAAGACCTCGGCTTCTGCAAGAAGGGCGAAGCGGCCGGGTTCATCTGGGAGCGCAACACCGCCCCCGGCGGGAAGCTGCCCCTCAACACCAACGGCGGCGGCCTCTCCTACATGCATTCCGGCATGTATGGCATGTACGCGCTGCAGGAGAGCGTGCGCCAGATGCGTGGGCTAGCCCCCGCCCAGGTGCCCGGTGCCAAGATCAGCGTCTGCCACGGCGTCGGCGGCATGTTCGCCGCCTCGGGCACGATCATCATGACGAACCAGCCCTAACCCTCGCCCCGCTGGGGGAGCAAGCTCGTAGCTCGTAGGATGGGTAGAGCAACGCGAAACCCATCGCTTTTCATCCACATGATGGGTTTCGCTGCGCTAAACCCATCCTACGCGGTCGAGCCCCCCGCACACCGCCACGGCGCGCTTGTTTATCGCCCCTATTCCGCGGCGATCGGCTCGCACGAACTGCGCAACCGCACGCCGGGGGTTGCCGCCAGCGGCCTTCATCCCTATTTATTACGGCAATTATTGCGATTTAAATACGGCCATGAATTGCCGCACTTGCCTGCTACCGCGCAGAAACGCCCTTTCGGATACGCAAAATTCCCCGCGGGTTGCGCAAAATTCCCTGCGCCATGCGCAATAATTCCCTGCTCATGCAGCACGATCCGCGGTGAAATCGAGGCGAGCCAATGGCTTAGGCGCAAACGATAAAAATTTTCCCTGCCGGCAGGGAATTTGCCCGGCACTGTCTTGGCAGCGGGAGGTCCTTGGTTTCGCGGCCCAAGAGCATCACGATGACGCTGAGGATCGCGAAGCATGACATCCCCGCGGTCACTGCTCCTATCCGACGCCGATTTCGGGAGGCAAACCATGCGCCACAGCGACACCCGTATCCTGACCAGCCATGTCGGGAGCTTGCCCCGCCCGGACAAACTGATCGCGGCCAACCGCGCCCGCGACGCCGGCGAGAGCTCGGAGGAGGCCGGGTTTCAGGAGATGCTGCGGGCGTCGGTCGCGGATGTCGTGCGCCGTCAGCAGGGTCTCGGCATCGACGTTCCCAATGACGGCGAGTTCGGCAAATCGGTCACCCACAAGGTCCATTACGGCGCGTGGTGGAATTATGCCTTCCAGCGCTGGGGCGGGATCGAGTTCGGCGCGCCCGGGCAATACGGCCGGACGCCGCAGCGCTCGCGCCCAGGCGAGATCGTGCTGACCAGCCAGGACGACCGCCGCGACCGGCAACGCTTTGCCGCGGCCTATGGCGATCCCGAATCCGGGGTATCGATGGGGCCGCGGCCCTCGACCGGACCGGTTTGCGTCGCGCCGCTCAGCTATACGGGGCAGGCCGCGCTCCAGGCCGACATCGCCAATCTGAAGGCGGCGCTTGCCGCGGCCGGGGTCGCGGAGGGGTTCATCACCGCGGTCGCCCCGGGCAGCGCCTACCGCATCGGCAACAGCCATTACCGGAGTGACGAGGAGTTCCTCTACGCCTGCGCGGAAGTCATGCGCGAGGAATATCAGGCGGTCGTCGAAGGAGGGCTCATTCTCCAGCTCGACGACCCGGCGACCGCGACCGGCTGGGACATGATCACCCCCGAGCCCGCCCTCGCCGACTACAAGAAGTTCATCATGGTGCGGATCGAGGCCTTGAACCACGCGCTGCGCGGCCTGCCGCCGGAGCGGATCCGCTTCCATTTGTGCTGGGGCAGCTGGCACGGCCCGCACACCACCGACATTCCGATGCGCGACATTGTGGACGTGATGCTGAGGGTCAACGCCGGGGCCTATTCGTTCGAAGCCGGCAATGTCCGCCACGAGCACGAGTGGAAAATATGGCAGGAGGTCAAGCTGCCCGAGGACAAGATTCTTCTACCCGGCATCGTCAGCCACGCCACCAATGTGGTCGAGCATCCCGAGCTGGTCTCAGACCGTATCCTGCGCTTCGCCAACATCGTCGGCCGCGAGCGGGTCATTGCCTCGACGGATTGCGGTCTCGGCGGCCGCATCCACCCGCAAATCGCCTGGGCCAAACTGGAAACCCTGGCCCAAGGCGCGGAGCTCGCCAGCCGCCAGCTGTGGCGCTGAACACATTGAAGCGGCGGCCCGGCTCCGCTATCTCCTTGCCCAATGCCGGCTTAGCTCAGCGGTAGAGCAACCGCCTTGTAAGCGGTAGGTCGTGTGTTCGATCCACACAGCCGGCACCATAATTTCAATGGATTATGAGAAGAGATCGGAGACACGGGCGTCTCAGGCTAGCACTTGGGCTAGCAGATCGTCGCGGGACATTGGCGCGATGCGCGAGAGGAGCCGGAGGGCCAAACGCGAAGGTGTGCTCGCCGCCCGCGCTCGCCGAAAGCTCAGTCGTGATGGGAATCGCACAGTTCATCCGGCGGCTGTTTCGCGGCAATCAGATCGGCGGTGGCGAAACCCTCAGTGAAGCGGTCGTAGACCGGCTGAAGGCAGGCGATGGCATCGGCAGGACGGCCCTGGTTGCGCAGAAGCCGGGCGAGGCTTGTCGCAGCGCGCAGCTTCCAGGACAACGCGTCCTGGCGGCGCGCTTCGTCTAGAGCATAGCCGCATCGGTTGTCTAAGTCTTCGAAAGGCCTGGTGGGTGCAGCAGGACTCGAACCTGCGGCCCGCTGATTAAGAGTCAGCTGCTCTACCAACTGAGCTATGCACCCCACCGCAGGAGGCGCGGTCTATAACAAAGCCTCGGCAGGTTGTCGATAGCCGCGCCGGGCTGCACGCGTGCGGTGGCTGGCGACCACTTCAGCGCGGCGCCAGAGCCTCCGTGGTCGGCCCCGGCACCGCCATTGGCACACCCTCCGGGGTGGTCGCCTTCGCGGCGGTGGGGGGTCGCGGCGACCAGGTGAAGACCGAGGACATCGCGTAGTTCCACACCACCGATACGCCCGCGCCAGCGAGCCCGGCGAGCCACCACGAAGTGTGGCCGTAGACCAGGTGGGAGGCCACTCCGACATTGGCCGCGGTGCCGGCGCCGCACACCGCATAAAACGAAACGAGGCCGGTCCACAGGCGTCTCCCGCGCAGCCGGCGGTCGCGATAGGTGAATAGATTGTTCAAGAAGAAATTGCCGGTCATCGCCACCATCGTCGCGGCCGTCTGGGCGATCGCGAAGGCGAGGAACAGCACATGGGTCCCGAACCACAGCGTCAACAGATGGGTCCCGACGCCGAGCCCGCCGATCAACGAGAACAACAGGAAGCGGACCGGGACGGTGGGCCCGACCAGCTTCTGCAACAGCAGCATCAGATATTCCCAGGCCACCAGCGTATCGAGCTTGCTCTCGCCGTGGAGGCGCTGGCGGAAATTGAGCGGCACCTCGGCGAAAGCGAGCGGCCGGGGCGACGAGGCAAACAGATCGAGGAGGATCTTGAAGCCCTGCCCCGACAGCGAGCGCATCGCCTCGCTAAAGGCCTCGCGTTTGATCATGAAGAACCCGCTCATCGGGTCCGTGAGATTGGCCTTGACGACGAGCCGCCCGAGCCGGCACGCGACATCGCTGATCACGACCCGCGAGCGCTCCCAGTCGCCGACGCCGCCCTCTTTGATGTGGCGGCTGGCGATGACGATGTCGAGCCGCTCGGCCTTGATCCTAGCGAGCATTAGCGGCAACAGGTTTTCGTCGTGCTGCAGGTCGCCGTCCATGACTGCCGCATAGGGCGCGGCGCTGGCTAGGATCCCCTCGATGCAGGCCGATGAGAGACCGCGTCGGCCGAGCCGCTGCAGGCAGCGGATATTGGCTTGCTGCCGCGCCAGCCCGCGCACCGCTTCGGCGGTCCCGTCGGGCGAATCGTCGTCGACGAAAATGACCTCCCAGGAAATGCCGGCGAGCACCCGGTTGAGGCGCTCGACAACAATCGGAACATTGTCGCGCTCGTTGAGCGTCGGGATGACGATCGCCAGCTCGGGCGCGGCGCGGCGCGACGCGGACGCGAAGCTGCTTGCGCCGCCCTCGAGGGGTGGGGCCGGGGCTGTAGCCGACGCTGATTCCGCGATACTCATCTCATCCCATCCGCATCGGGGGATATGGGGATGATCCCACATCAATCCTCGCCAGGCTACGCGGAAAAGGTTTCGAACTGGTTGCCGGCTCCGCGCGATTCCTCCGGATGATTCAGCCGAACTGGGCGAGCAGCTTCGTAATCGACAGCGGCTTTAGATAGGTTTTCTCGAAATCGGCCAAGGCTGACAGCTCCTCCAGGTTTTCGATGACCACGAGCTGATCCTTGATCGTCACCAGACCGTCGTGGCGCAAGTCGCGCAGCACGCGGTTGACGTAGGGGACGCTGAGGCCGAGCGCGTCGCCGATCATCTCTTGGGTCAGCGGCATGCGGAAGGATCGCTCATCGGCCAATCCGGCGAGCTGCAACCGGTTGAACAATTCGAGCAGGAGATGCGCCACCCGCTCAGCCGCCGATCGCCGCCCGACCGTGATCAGATGCTCGGCCAAGATCGCCGACCCGACGGATAGCGACCAGAACAGTTTGGCCGCGACCCGCGGGTGACTCGCGAAATTCTCGATCAGCTTGGCCAGCGGTATCGGTGAGATCGTCGCGTGGGTCAGCGCCTTGGTCGAGTAGAGGGCGCTCTCGAAGCGGCAGCTGGTGACGCCGGCGAAATCTCCGGGAAGCAGAAAGTTCAGGATTTGGCGCTGCCCGTCGCGCAAGATGCGGTAGCGGATCGCGATCCCTTCGGTGATCAGGAATACGGTGCTACATCGTTTCCCCTCGCTGATTATTTCCTGCCCGGGACGGAGGGTGCGGCTGGCCGTCATCAGGTCAAGCAACCTGCCGACTCCTCCACGACCAGCGGCAAAGGCGAGGATAACCTATAGTTGAGGAGCGCCTTCGGCCGCGGCGACGCGGCTGCCGATTGGATTGCCACCTGGACCTCCCTGTTCACGGAATGCTTTGCATTCCCACGGCTGTATCGCTTTTGCGTCAGCCGTCGTGGCCTTTTTACCACACCGCGAACGATTGCGCAGAGGCCGCGGTGAGGGTTGGTACACTAATCGAGCAAGGACCGATGCGGAATTACTCTTTGGTATGAATATCCTACAGCCGGTCTGACGACTTCGCATTCATAAATGTGAATCTACTACCGGAAGGACAGACCCTCGCAACCGGAAGACTGTCGCCAACAAGCCCAACCAAAAGGTTGGTCTGGTGCGCTGGGCGCGCAGTGCGTCTGGCACAAACCCGAGTAGGCGTCCAACGGGGGGGGAATGATGAAGAACGGGCGGAACGCCGCCATTACAGCGGCAATTGCGTGCATACTGTCTGCGCCATTGGCGCTCGGTCCGTATGCGGCGCGTGCCGACGACGGCACCAATCTTCAGGCGAACCCGGAACTTCTCAAACGCCTCGACCAATTGGCCCAGGTCGGCCTACAGCACCCGAAACTGCCGCCGGGCACCGCGTCGCTCGCCGGCAGCTTCCCGCGGTCGTTCCTGATCCCCGGCACCGAGACCTCGCTCCAGGTCGGCGGCTATGTCGATCTGTCGACGAGCTATTACATGCAGGGCGGCGGCCCGAACGCCAACGGGGCGACCCCGCCGGGCACCGGCTCCGCGCTCGCCGCCGGCC
>JBARKH010000103.1:0-9415 GCA_049801295.1 Allostellaceae bacterium
GGTGCCGCTCGATCCCGGCCTCTATGCCTTCAGCCTCGCCGCGCAGCCCCTCCAGCGCGAACCGGAAGCTGGGCTCGTGCTCCCTGTGGTGCAGGTCTGCGCCGCGCCACGCCAGGACGGCGCCCTCGAGATCACCGACAGTTTCGGCCGCCCCGGATCGTGGCTCGGAGGCCGCGGCAAGGTGCTGTTCGTCAAATCGCCCGCCGGGGGTAGCGCGGCGCTGGTTACAGGATATTTGGCCCGTGAGCCGGACAGCACGGCGCTGGAGCTCAACATTCGGCGCGTGGCCGCGCCCGGTCCAATGACGCCTGCGACCGCAGAAATCGAACGCGAACCATCGGCGGGCGTGACGGCGCTCGCCGAGGTCATGACGCTCAGACTGGGGAATTTCGTCGCGGAGGAGGAGCCACAATCGCTCGGCCTCGACATCGTCGCGCATATCCGCGACCGGGGCGACGTTCGCTTTCTCGACACGCCCTGGGTCGGCCGCCTTGGCCCGGGATTGTGGATCGAGGGGTTTACGATCGTTCCCGATGGCCGGTTGGCGCCCGCGGTGATCGAATACAAAGGGTTGAGCGCCGTCGGCACGGAAACCCCGTGGCTCGACAGCGGCGCGCTGTGCGGCACAAGGGGCATGGGGATCCCGCTTATCGGCTTTGCGGTTCGGCAAAAAGCCGTCCCCGGCGATGCGCCATTCGACTGCGAATATACCGGCTACTTCCAGTCTGGAGCGACGGCCGGCCCGACCCGCAATGGTGCCCCGTGCCGGTCGACGATCGACAACGACGCGCTTGAAGGGATGGAGCTGCGGATCACCCCGCGACCGACCCGGCGCGCCGGGAGCAAGCGCGCATAACCGGCACGCCCGGTCAGGCGAGGATGGCGCGGCGGCGCAATTCCTCGACGATCTGATCGGCGAGGGCTTCGGGGTCGTGGTCGATCGTAGCCAGGCGAATGTCGGGGTTCTGCGGCGGTTCATAGGCGGAATCGATGCCGGTAAAATTGGGGATCGCACCGGTGCCCGCCTTGGCGTAGAGACCTTTGGGATCGCGCCGGATGCATTCGGCGATCGGCGTATCGACGAATACCTCGAGGAACGGATGCGGCGCGGCAACCTCGCGCGCCATCTCGCGGTCGGCGCGGAACGGCGAAATGAAGGCGCAGATCACAATCAGCCCGGCGTCGCCCATCAGCCGGGCAACTTCGCCGACCCGCCGGATGTTCTCGACCCGGTCGGTGTCGGTAAAACCGAGGTCGCGGTTGAGCCCGTGGCGGACATTGTCGCCATCTAAGAGCATCGTATGGCAACCGATCGTCAGGAGCTTCTGTTCCAGCCGATTAGCGATCGTCGACTTGCCGGCGCCGGACAAGCCGGTGAGCCACAGCACCGCCGGCTGATGCGCCTTGAGGCCCGCGCGCTGCGACGGGCTGATCGCCGATTGGTGCCAATGGATGTTGCTGGCGCGCCGTAGCGCGAAGGCGATGACCCCGGCACCAGCGGTCTCCTGGGTCAGGCGGTCAATCAGGATGAAGCCGCCGGTCTCGCGGCTTTTCGCATAAGGATCGAAGGCCACCGGCACGCTGGTCGCCAGATTGCAGAAGCCGATCTCGTTGATGTCGAGTGTGTGCGCGGCGACATGCGCTCCGCTATCGACATCGATCCGGTGCTTCAGCGCGGTGACCGTCGCCGATACGGTCCGCGTGCCGACCTTGAGCCAATAGGAGCGGCCGGGGACGAGCGTCTCCTCCTTCATCCACACCAGATGAGCGGCAAACTGATCGGCGAACTCGGCAGGGGCCTGCGGATTGACCAGGAGATCGCCGCGCGAGACATCGATCTCGTCATCCAACGTGAGGGTGACGGCGTCTCCCGCCACGGCGCGCGGCAAAAGGCCGTCGAAGGTCACGATCTCCTTGATCCGCGACGAGCGGGCCGAGCCCATCACCAGAACCGGGTCGCCCGGAGCCACCGAGCCCGCCACCACGGTCCCGGCAAATCCGCGGAACTCGCTATTCGGGCGATTGATCCATTGCACCGGAAAGCGCAAGGGCTGATCCTCCTGCGCCTCGCTCACATCGACGCTCTCGAGGTGATCGAGGAGGCTCGGCCCCTCGTACCAGGGCATGCGCGCCGAGCGCTCGGTCAGGTTGTCGCCATCGCGCGCCGACAGCGGGATCATGACCAGCGAGGCAAAGCCCAGAGTGGCGGCAAAACGTGCGTAATCTTCTGAAATCCGGTCGAACACGGCACGGTCAAACCCGACCAGATCGAGCTTGTTGACCGCGAGCACGATATGCCGGATGCCGAACAACGAGCAGATCAGCGAATGCCGCCGGGTCTGGGCCAATACGCCCTTGCGCGCGTCGAGGAGCAGCACGGCCAGATCGGCGGTCGAGGCGCCGGTCGCCATGTTGCGCGTGTATTGCTCGTGCCCCGGGCTATCGGCGACAATGAAGGCGCGCCGTTCGGTTGCAAAAAAACGGTAGGCGACATCGATGGTAATGCGCTGCTGGCGTTCGTCTTCGAGCCCATCCAAGAGCAGCGAGAAATCGATATCGCCGCCGGTCGTGCCAAAGCGCCGCGACTCCGCTTTGAGCGCGGCGAGCTGGTCGCCCATGATGAGGTCGGCATCGTAGAGCAGGCGGCCGATCAGCGTCGATTTGCCGTCATCGACCGAGCCGCAGGTCAGAAACCGTAAGAGGCTCTTGTCGGCTATCGCCGGCCTCTCGCCACCCCCGTCGGCCATCAGAAATACCCCTGGCGCTTTTTGCGCTCCATCGAGGCCGTCTCATCGCTGTCGATGAGGCGGCCCTGCCGCTCGGAGGCGCGGGATTGACGCAGCTCGGCGAGGATTTCGCCTACCGTCGCGGCCGTCGACTCGATCGCCCCGGTCAGCGGGTAGCATCCCAGCGTGCGGAACCGGACCGGGCGCAACTGAGGCTCTTCCCCCGGCAGGAGCGGCAGCCGGTCGTCGTCGACCATGATCCACACATCGCCGCGCCGCACCACCGGCCGCTCCTTGGCCAAATAAAGCGGGACGATTTCGATCTTCTCGGCTTCGATGTATTCCCAGACATTGAGCTCGGTCCAGTTCGACAGCGGGAACACCCGCATCGACTCGCCCGGCCCGAGCCTTGTGTTGTACAGCCGCCAGAGTTCCGGCCGCTGGCGCCGCGGCTCCCAGACGTGGTCGGTGCCGCGCAGCGAAAAGACCCGCTCTTTCGCCCGGCTCTTCTCCTCGTCGCGCCGCGCCCCGCCGATGACCGCATCAAAACCATGCTGATCAAGGGCCTGCTTCAGGCCTTCGGTCTTCATCACTTCGGTATGTAGCGCTGAGCCCGACGCAATCGGGTTGATGCCGCGAGCGACCCCCTCGTGATTGACATGAACAATCAGCTCGACCCCGAGGCGCCGCGCCGTCGCGTCGCGAAACTCAATCATCTCGCGGAACTTCCAGGTCGTGTCGACATGGAGCAGCGGAAACGGCAGCCGCGCGGGATGGAACGCCTTGCGCGCGAGGTGCAACAGAACGCTCGAATCCTTGCCCATCGAATACATCAAGACCGGGTTGCGGAACTCCGCCGCGACCTCGCGCAAAATCGCGATCGCCTCCGCCTCGAGCCGCCATAAATGCCGCGGCAACAATCCACCCGATGGCGACCCCGCCGCCACCGTCGCAAGAGAGTCTTCGTTCAAAAATTAATCCTCGGTATGCGTACCAGGCCCAGGTTCGCCAGCCTCATCTACGACTGGCCTGCGGTCTGCCAGCGCCTCGCGAATGGTGTCGAGCAGGACCTCCTCGCTCAGCGGCTTGGCCAAATACGAGGCGACGCCGCTGGCGATGGCCCGTCTTCGCTCACCGCTCGTCGGGCAAGCTGTTATCAGAATTGTCGGTATTCGGCAAGCCGTGGCGATCAAGTAATCGTGAAGCGCCATGCCGGTCATTTCCGGCATCCTTATATCGAAGATAAGACAAGATGCACAACACGCTTCGGGCCGACTCAAGAACTGTTCGGCCGACGCGAAGACGGTTGTAGCAAATCCGTGCGCTTTCAACATGCGTTGCAAAGCGTCGCGAATCGCCTTGTCGTCGTCCACGATCGCAATCAGCGGCTCCATCGGCAGCACGCCTATCCCTGTGCCGGACAGACAATACTCCGGGTACCCCCACGGGATCGATCGGCCATGAAGACACAAGGCTAGCGACAAGGAACACCGCCGTAGCTCTTTGGTGTAGAAAGGTGCGTTTTCCTCAGGTCACTTGATCCCCGGGCGTTGCCAGCGGCAAGGTGAAGCCGACCCTGGCTCCGCCGCGCGTCGCCGCGGCGGCCCATAACAAGCCGCCATGCGCCTCAATTATCGAGCGGCTGATCGCCAGCCCGACGCCGATCCCGTCCGGTTTCGTCGTGTAGAAGCTGTCGAAGATGCGGGACGCCTGCTCCGGGTCGAGCCCGCGCCCCGAATCCTCTACGGTAAGGACAACAGCCGTGCCACGATCGACCGCGGACCGGATGGTTAAGAGAAGCGGCCGATCGGCAATCCCGATCATGGCTTCCAGGGCGTTGGTAACCAGGTTCACGATGACCTGCTGCAGCTGCACCGGATCGCCCATCACCACAAGCGGGGAAGGCGCCAGTTCAGTGCGCGCGACAACGCGCTGTCGCTCGACGGTGCTCTGTGAGAGATCGAGGACATGCTGGGCGATGTCATTGATGTCCACCGGAACCTGGTTCGGTTCCTCCTTGTTGAACAGCGCCCGGATCCGGGCGATCACGTCGCCCGCACGGTGGCCGTCGGCAACGATGCACTCTGCCGCGTCGCGCGCGTTGTCGAGCATCGGCGGCCGGTTAGTCAGGGAGCGCAGGCAGGCGCCGCCATTCGCGGTAATCGCGGCAAGCGGCTGATTGATCTCGTGGGCGATCGCCGCGGCGAGTTCGGCGACCGTGGCCAGGCGCAGGGTGCGAGCCAGCTCTGATTCGGCATCGCGCAGCGCCTCTTGCGCCGCCACCCGCTCGGTGATTTCGATCTGCAGCGCGGCGTTGCTGCGGCGCAGGTCGGCGGTGCGGCTCTGGACAGTCGCCTCGAGCACCCGTTGCGCGGCGCGGCGCTGCGAGCCCCAGACGAGGCACACCAGGGTGAAGCAGACGAAGACGATAAACGACGGCAATTCCGCCGCGCCAATGCGCAGGCTGAACAGGGGAGGCGTCCAGAGATCCTCGACGGCCAGCGCCACCAGGATGAACGACAAGCAGCCCGGCCCGGTGCCGAGCCACGTGGCGGCGACCACCGCGACATAAAACGGGAACGCCAAAAATCTGCCGGTCACGTCCGCGATCAGCATTGCCGCCGCAATGGCGGCGAGGACAAATCCGACGGCTAATCCATACCGTGCCGCAGGGTGTTCCAGAATTTGGCGCCAGCCACCCGCCCAAGGCCGCAGGAAGGCGAACATGGCGCGCCAGCGGGTCGCGAGCATCCCCCAAGGTCGAGCGCGGGAAATCGACCGAGCGTTTCTGGCATTGGCGATGCCGAATGGCACCGAACCAGTTGTTTGCGGCGGGTAGGGCTTAGATTCGCGGGTGTTTTCTGCCGAAATCACAGGAGTTCCGCCTGCCAAAGATCAAGAGTGCCGAAGAAACCGAGCGGAGTGGATCCTGCGGCCGAGCCCATCCCATTTCTTCGGCGGCGATACTACCGGCGCTTGGTTAATTTTCCGGCAATGATAAACCGCCGCAGGAGGCCCGGCCGCGGAACCGAAGACCCCTCCCGCGCGGTTGACCTCCCGCAGCGCGCGGTGGTTACCTGCGGGTCGGGCAAGAACAGCTGGGGATGGAGGCAGGTTGCCATGATCATCGACTGCCACGGCCACTATACCACCGCGCCCCGTCAGCACGAGGGCTGGCGCCAGCAACAGATCGAGGCGCACACCGCAGGGAAGCCGCCGCCGCCGCGCCCGGCCATGACCGACGACGAGATCCGCGCTACGATCGAGGGCGGCCAGCTCAAGGTGCAGCAGGAGCGCGGCACCGACCTGACGATATTCTCGCCGCGTGCCGCCGGCATGGGCCACCATCTCGGCGACAAGACGACCAGCGAAGCCTGGGCCGCCGCTTGCAACGAGCTGATCTGGCGCGTCTGCTCGCTGTTCCCGAAGAATTTCGTCGGCGTCGCGATGCTGCCGCAGAGCGCGCGCGTGTCGCCGCGGAACTGCCTTGCAGAGATCGACCGCTGCATCAACCAATACGGCTTTGTCGGCATCAACCTGAACCCCGATCCGTCCGGCGGCCACTGGCAGGACCCGCCGCTCGGTGACCGCTATTGGTATCCGGTTTACGAGAAGATGGTCGAGCATGACATTCCCGCGATGATTCATGTCAGCGCCTCGTGCAATCCGACCCATCACACGACCGGCGCGCACTACCTCAACGGCGACACCGCGGGCTTCAACCAGCTGATGACTTCCTCGGTGTTCAAGGATTTCCCCTCCATCAAGTTCATTATTCCGCATGGCGGCGGCGCGGTGCCCTATCACTGGGGGCGCTATCGCGGCCTGGCGCAGGACGCCAAGCTCGGCCTCTTGTCCGAGCTCATGTTGCACAACGTATTTTTCGATACCTGCGTCTATCACCTGGCCGGCCAGGAGCTCTTGGCCAAGGTCATCCCGGTCGACAACATCCTGTTTGCCTCCGAAATGATCGGCGCGGTGCGCGGCGTCGATCCGGAGACCGGCCACCATTACGACGACACCAAGCGCTATATCGACCGGCTGCCGCTGTCGCCGGCGGACAAGGCGAAGATTTTCGAAGGCAATGCGCGCCGCGTCTACCCCCGTCTCTCCGCGGTCATCGCGAAGCAGTCCGCGGCGGCGGGCTAGTCCCCGGCCCGCGGCGCGAGCCTCGGCACGACGCGCGCCGGCGGGTAATCGCAGCATCGACGAGGGTGGGTGCCGCAATCGTGCGATGCCCAATCGGCGATTGCCGCGCGCGTGCGCCTCGGGGTATCAGACGCCGGCCAAGTGATCAAAAATCGGGCAGATGGCGCGAGGAGAGAGCGGGCGGTGACGGACTTAGTGCGCACGACACCGACCGGGATCGCCGCCCCAGCACGCTCGATCGTCGGCCCGGGCGGCGGCCCGGGCGCGAGCATCGAATCGCGCCAATCGTGGGTCGCCGCCTGGGTCACGCTCGCCCTCTTGACGGTGTGCTTCGGGTCAACGCTGGCCGTCGTCGTCGGCTTGAAGCCGATCACCGAGGATCTCGGCACGACGCGCCAGCTGGTCGCGCTCGCCGGCGCGCTGACCTGGCTCGGCACCGGGCTTGGCGGCATCGTCATGGGCCGGATGGCGGAGCGCCTCGGGATCCGCTTCACGGTGATCTTCGGCGCGGCGATGATCGCGCTCGGTCTGGCGATATCGGCAAGCGGCAACATCTGGACGATCCTCGTCGGCCACGTGCTGTTCATCGGGCTCTTGGGCAATGGCGCGCTCTACGCGCCGCTTCTCGTCTACATCAGCCGCTGGTTCGACCGGCGGCGCGGCACGGCGCTCGCGCTCATCTGGTCGGGGCAGTACATCGCCGGGATCACCTGGCCGACGCTGTTCGAGCGGGCGATGACGGGTTACGGCTGGCGCCTCACGATGATCGGATTCGCGGTGGTGGTCGTCATTATGGTGCCTATCGCCGCCTTGTTCCTGCCGCGGACACCGCAGGCGCCGCCCGAGTTCGGGTTCGCCGATGCCGGCAAGCGCCGCCAGGTGCTGGGGCTGCGCCCCAATACGGTGCTCGCGATAATATGCGTGGCCTCCTTCGCCTGCTGCGTTCCGATGGCGATCCCGCAAGGGCATCTTGTCGCGTTTTGCAGCGATATCGGCATCCCGGCGGCACAGGGCGCGGCGATGCTGTCGGTGATGCAGGCTGGTGCCCTAATGAGCCGGATGTTCTGGGGGTGGCTCACCGACCGGATCGGCGGGTTGAAGACGGTGCTGGCCGCCTCGACCTGCCAGGCGCTGGCCGTCGCCGCGTTCCTGACGACCCAGGACGAAGCCGGGCTGTTCGCGATCTCGGCGGCCTATGGGCTTGGGTTCAGCGGCATCATCCCGGCCTATATCGTGGCGATCCGCGAACTCTACCCGTCGCGCGAAGCTTCCTGGCGGGTGCCGAGCTTGTTGTTCGTCGGCATGGGCGGGATGGCGTTCGGCGGCTGGCTTGCCGGCGCGCTCTACGACCATTTCGGGTTTTACGCGCCGGCCTTCGCGATCGGCGTCTTGTTCAACCTTTTTAACCTCGTCCTCGTCGGGTTCCTCGTGCTGCGCCAGAGCTGGGCCGGCGGCTTTCGCCGGGCGCTGGCCTGAGCCAATCGGCTCCGCCTAGGGCGTGAGTTCGTGCACCACTTCGAGGATCTCGCGGCGCCGCGGCACGCGCCCCGCCCAGACCCGGTCGAAATCGGCAACCAGCGCCTTCGTTCCCTCCCCGGTTTGGGTAGCCCTGGCGGCTTCGACCGAGTCGAATTCGTAATAGGCGATATGGAGCGCGGGGTCGCTGCGGCTCCAGCAGCGCCAGGCCCGGCGGGCCTGGAAGACCCGCATCGCCCAGGGCAGGTGGTCGGTCTCATACCAATGGTCAAACCGCGCGCGCTCGGCCTCGGGCACTTCGGCGCGGACCGCGAGGTAGGCTTTGGGCATGCCGATCACGCGTCCTCGACCGTGAAGCCGAGCTTCAGCACGGCCTGATAATAACTCACCTTGCCGTTCTCGATCTGCCCGCGGGCCTGGATGACCTCGAACCAGCGCAGGTTGCGCAGGGTCTTCGAGGCGCGGGTAACCGCGGTCTGGATCGCATCCTCGATGCTCTTCTGTGACGAGCCGGTGATCTCGATGACCCTGTAGACGTGGTCGTCCATGGCATCCTCCCTGGGGTGAAACGTGAGCCGCTCAGTCATTAACTCGTGCCGCGCCGAGCGGGTTTAAAGACCCCGCCGATGCGGCTCGAAGATATGCCGGCGCGCCGACCACGCGAGCAGCGCCGCGATCGATGCGGCGGCAATGCCGGCGAGATGAAACATCGCGTGGAAGGCGGCGAGAAAGGCTTGCGCCTCGCCTGCGCCGCCGCCGCGCGCCGCGCTTTCGATTGCCTGGAAGCCCAGGGTCAGCACCGCAGCGCCGGTGACGGTGCCGATCGTGCGGGTCAGCATCGAGAGGCTGCCGGCGACGCCGCGATCAGCCTGGGCCGATGCCGCGATCACGATCTCCATATAGGCGACCTGAAAGAAGGCGAGGCCCAGCCCGTGCAACGACAGCGATAAAACCATCATCGCGAGCCCCGTGTCGGGTTGCCAGCTGCCGACGAGAAAAAGACCGGCGCCGGTCGAGAGCGCGCCCAACGGGGCGATCCGCTCGGCGCCGAGCCGCCCGACCAC
>JBARKH010000104.1:0-22831 GCA_049801295.1 Allostellaceae bacterium
ACCCTCCTCTTGACGCCGAGCTATACCAATGCGGTGGCCGGCGCGACCGCGCTCAATGTCGCCGGCGGGATGAGCGGCTTTGCCGGCGCGCTGGCGCCCGAGCTGGCGCGGGCCGGGTTTACCGCGCAACCGGATGCGGTCGAGGAGGCGCTCTCTCAGCTGGTCGGCACCGGCTTCGCGCCCGAGGGGATCCTCGACGAACTCGGCACCCGCTGGGAGATCACCCGCAACTATTTCCGCCTCTACGCCTGCTGCAACCCGATCCACCCGGCGCTCG
This sequence comes from Allostellaceae bacterium, assembly GCA_049801295.1. Lineage (GTDB taxonomy): Bacteria > Pseudomonadota > Alphaproteobacteria > ATCC43930 > CGMCC-115725 > DATARH01. The sequence continues at coordinate 278 of JBARKH010000104.1, forward strand.
ATTGCCTCAAGGCGGCGCTCGCCGAATTGCGGCCGCGCCCCGACGAGGTCGAGCGCATCGACGTCGCGACCTATCGTTTCGCCTCGGTCATGCGCAACCCCGATCCGTCGAATTATTTCGCCTCCAAATACTCGCTGCCGCATGCCGCCGCGGCGATGGTGGTGCGTGGCCACGCCGGGTTCGCCCAGCTCGACGACAGCGCGCTCACCGACCCGACCATCGCCGGCCTGCGCCACCGCGTGCATATCACCGAGGACCCGGCGATGAGCGCGGTGGCGCCGCGTCTGCGCCCGGCTCGCGTCACCCTGACGCTGAGCGACGGCCGGCAGGCGACGCACTCCACCGAGAGCCATCGCGGCGATTTCAATCAGCCCTTCGCCGAATCGGAGATCCGCGGCAAGTTCCGCGAACTGGCCGCGACGGTGCTGACGCAAGAAGGGGCGGCCGAGGTAGAACGCGCCGTCGATCGTTGCGAAGAGTGGAGGAGCGTCGCCGAACTGCCCGAACTGCTGCGCCGCTCCGGCCGCGGTTAACTGTAGTTTTTATACCGGCGAAAGCCGGTATCCACGGCAGGAATGGATCCCGGCTTTCGCCGGGATGACAGATTATTGAAGTGTCACCCGCCCAGCAGCACCGGGAGTTCGATAAAGGAGGGCGTCGCCACGGCGTGGTGGACGGTGTTGCGGGCGATGCGGATCGCTGCCTCGCCATCCTCGGCCAGCAGCGGATTGCCGCTGTCGGTGTTGCGGGCGCGGCGCGGAAAGTTGCTGCTAGTCACATCGATTTCGAGCCGGCTGCCCCGCTCGAGGGTGTGGTGGATGTGACCGAGATCGATCGTCACGGGGTAGACGCGATCGGCAACGAGCGGCTGCCGTCCCAACACCGGGTCGCGGTAGATCGCCCGGATGACCCCGTCCATCAGGAGGATCGCGCGCCCGTCGGGCAGTCGCTCGATCAGCTTGGCGACGAAATCGGTGTCCGGGCAATCCGATTGGACTGAGAGCGTCACCCGCACATTGCCGGCGATCGTCAGTTCGTCGCGCAGGTTTTCGCCGCAATAGATGAGGCCATAATCGGGCAGGGCCTGAGCCGGGCGCTGATCGAGGGGACCGGGTTCGATCAGCATGTTGCGCCCGCCCAGCGTCGGGATCGGGCGGCGCGGGTCATAGACATAGCCGCGCGGCTCGCCGCCGGGCTCTTTATCGAGGCTGCCGTCGCCGCGCAGATAGAGCCGATGCGGGTTGATTCCGGGCGGCGGCCAGCGCTCGGCCCGGCGCCAATCGTCGGGCCTATAGGACGCGCGGTCGGCAACCCAGGCGCGCGGCGAATAGAATATCGCCGGCTCGTCGATGAGCCCCGCCGGTTCGTCCTTTAGCCAATGGCCGAACCATTCGAAATAGGGGTCGCGCGGCCAGAAATTCTCGGCGTAGACGAAATAATGTTCGTTCGGGCCGATCCACAGTTTTTGCGTCCCGGTGCGTGCCTGGATCTCCTGGAAGGCCCTGATGACGCTGGTCTGGAAGATGTCGTACCAGGTGGTGACATGAAACCCGGGGATGTCGATCGTGGCCCGGAAATTGTGCTGCGCCCGAAACGCGTCGGGCGCCGGGTGGGTGATGATCTCGTCGAGAAAGGGCTGCCAGGTGGAAAAATCGGGGGTGCCGGCGAGCGGCAGATATAGCCAATCGGGAGAGCCGATAAAGGGCGGCTCGGCGGAGCGCGCGGCATCGAGCCTGGTATAGCGCGCCGCCGCCCGCTCGGCGGCGGCGTCGAGTTCGGCGGCGCTGATGCCGAAGCGCTCGATCACCGCTTCGCGGTGCGAGGCCGAGAGGCCGGGGATGTTTTTTGCGACCCATAGCCACAGCCGCTCCATCTCGATCGACTGGCCCTCGTAGACGACGTCGTCATAGATGCTGGAGCCGCCCGCCTGGGCGAAAAAGGCGGAGAGGCTCGGGTGGCGGGTCGAGGCGGCGGCGAAGGTCGTCGTGGCGCCGGCGGACGACCCGGACATCCCGACACGCCCATTGGTCCAGGGCTGTGCGGCGATCCATTCGAGAGTGTCGTACCCGTCTGCGGCATCGTCGGCATAGACCCGGTCCTCGCCTTCCGAGCCGTGCCGGCCGCGGCAATCCTGATAGACCGCGGCATTGCCATGCTCGGTGATGGCGCGCCAGCCGCGCAGGATCGAGCCGCGCATCGGCTCCGCCGGGTTGGGGAGCCATGCCCGCGTGCAGTCGAATTTGTCGCGCGCGTCTGTGGCGGCGATGCCATAGGGCGTCCTGTGCAGGATGACCGGGAAGCGCGGGCCGCCCTCGGCCGGCAGGAACACGAAGGTGTTGAGGCGGGTGCCGTCGCGCATCGCCACCATGGTCTGGAAAGCGCGCGCGCCGGTCGCGGCGTCAATTAGCGTGCCCACCGATCAATCCAATGTCAGGAGGCGGCCGTAGCCGGCGATCGGCTGATGGACGCCGCACGAGCGCAAGGCATGCCACATCATCGCCGAGGCGCTCGACAGCGCGGGCTTGCGCAGATCCTGTTCGAGCAGTTCGAGGACCGGCACGGTCGGCATCCCGGTACCGGAGAGGAACACCGCCTCGGCCTCCGGCCGGTCGACGCCGCGCGCCAGGCCATAGGCGCGCTCGGCGGTCTCGTCGTAGATGTTGGTGACGCCCTTCAAATTCTCCGAGTTCACTACCGCGAAGCCGTGCGCTTCGAGGTGCGCGTGGCCCTGCGCTGTCGTTTCGGGCGAATAGGGGGCGCCAAGGGCGAGGCGACGCACGCCCAATCGTTCGAGCGCGGCGACGACGGAACCGAAGGCAGTGACGATTCGGGTGCCGCTCGCTTCGGTCAGTCGGGCGAGCAGGTCGGCTTCGCGGGGGCGGCCCAGATAGTAGCTGGTGGCGGTATGGGCGACGACGATGATGTCGGGCTTGACCATCGCCAGGAGCGCGACGCTCGCATCGAGGCTGTCGATCATCGCGCGGGTGCGCTCGTCCTGATTGTCGAGCGCGCCTGGGACCCCGCCACCCACCGCCATGCGGTGGAAGTGCAGCGACACGCCCTCGGGCGCCAGGGCCATCATCTCCGCTTCGACCGTCGGGTTGCCCGGCGGCACCAGAAATCCGAGCCTCGCTCGCCAGCCGATCATGGTTGTGCCTCCCTCGCCCTGCCGATCGAGATTGCCGCGTCGCCGCGCTCCTCGCAATGACGCTCTCCGTGTCGGATCGCGGCTTGACGCGGTCGCGACGCGTGGTTGACAACAGCCTATGAGCAGCGTGCGCAAGCCGCCGATCCTCGCCATCAGGGACCATGCGGCCGCCTCGGTGTTCGAGCCCGCCAATCTGTTGCGCGAGGCGCGGCGTCAGAAGGGCCCGCGGTGGCGCGCGCGTGGTGACGAGGCTGGGGCCGAGTAGGGTGAGAGGGAGCGAGCGCAGCGCCGGGTTCAATCGCGCGGCGATTACTGCTTCGATCATGCTGGCGACGATCATGCAGGGGGTCGACAACACGATCGCCAATGTCGCCCTGCCGCACATCCAGGGCAGCCTCTCCGCTTCGCAGGACCAGGCCGCGTGGGTCTTGACCTCGTACATCGTTTCGGCGGCGATCATGATGCCGCTGACCGGCTGGCTCGCCGGGCATTTCGGCATCAAATACGTGTTCCTGATCTCGGTCGCCGGGTTCACCCTCGCCTCGGCCCTGTGCGGCAGCGCAACCAGCCTCTCCCAGCTGGTGATCTACCGCATGCTGCAGGGGGTCTGCGGCGCGGCCCTGGTTCCGCTGTCGCAATCGGTGCTGTTCCAGATCAACCCACCCGAGCGCCACGGCCAGGCGATGGCGGTGTGGGGGAGCGGGGTAATCCTCGGCCCGATCATGGGGCCGACCCTCGGCGGCTGGCTGACCCAGGATTACAGCTGGCGCTGGGTGTTCTATATCAACCTGCCGTTCGGGGTCTTGGCCGCGCTCGGCATCCTCATCTTCATCCACGACACCAGGCGTGCCCACCGCGAGCTGTTCGACTTCTTCGGCTTTGCCAGCCTCAGCGTCGGCATCGGCGCCCTGCAACTGCTCCTCGACCGCGGCCAGCTTGTAGACTGGTTTCATTCCGGCGAGATCTGGGTCGAGGCTACGGTGTCCGCCGTCGCCTTCTACCTGTTCATCGTCCATACGGCGACCGCGACCGATCGGTCCTTTATCAGTCGCGAGCTGCTGAAAAGCCCCAATTTCGTCACTGGGACGATTCTGATGTTCCTGATCGGCGGGATCCTCAGCGGGACCCTCGCGCTCATACCGACGATGCTGCAACACCTCTTGAATTATCCGGTCATGACGACGGGGCTCATTACTTCGCCCCGCGGCATCGGCACGATGATCGCGATGTTTTTCGTCGGGCGGCTGGTCGGCCGGGTCGATGCGCGGCTGATCATCCTCGCCGGCCTCGCCGTGACGGCGCTCTCCTTGTGGCAGATGACCGGCTTTTCGCTGGGGATGGGGATGGGCCTCGTCCTTGTATCGGGCATGCTCCAGGGGTTCGGGCTCGGCTGCACCTTCGTGCCGCTCAACACGATTGCGCTCTCCAACCTGCCGCACAGCATCATGACCCAGGGCACCGCGATCCGGAGCGTCATGCGCAACCTCGGCGGCAGCATCGGCATCTCGATCCTCGAAGCGATGCTCGCCCAGAATACCCAGGTCGTCCATGCGCGGCTCATTGAGAATTTGCGCCCCGACAACCCGCTGGCCCAGGCGCCGTTCCTCTCGCTGCCGTTCAGCCTGTCTAACCCCGAGGGCATCGCCGCGCTCAACGCCGAGGTGACGCGGCAGGCCGCGATGGTCGCCTATATCGACGATTTTGCGCTGATGATGCTGGTCGTGCTTCTGTCGATGCCGTTCCTTTTGCTGGTGCGCCGGCCACGCCCGGCGGTGGCCTCAGCCGGGGATTGACAGCACCGCCTCCTCGCACACCCCGGAGCCCATTTCGCCGGGGGCGAAGATGCCGTGCGCGGCCGGCGACATGCCGGGCACGGGCGCCGGCGGCTCGCCGCAGGTTGCTCTGGATCGCAAACATGGATGGTGCATGCCTCTGGCCGGGCAGTTCATAATGCCGTCGGTTGGAAGCCCGCCGGGAACGAATACGGGCGTTGGGGAGGAGATGACATGACCACAACCACGATGGCACCGCTTTCCGAGGGAAGACACCGCGCCGAATTGCGCAAGGCGGTCATCGCCGCCACCGTCGGCACGACGATCGAATGGTACGATTTTTTCATCTACGGCACCGCGGCGGGCCTCGTGTTCGGCAAGCTCTATTTCCCCAACGAGGATCCGCTGACCGCGACCCTGGCGGCCTTCGGGACCTATTTCATCGGCTTTGTCGGGCGTCCGATCGGCGCGGCGATCTTCGGCCATTACGGCGACCGTATCGGTCGCAAGGCGACGCTGATCGCGACCCTCTTGCTGATGGGCATCTCGACCTTCCTCATCGCCTTCGTGCCGAGTTACGCATCGATCGGCATCTGGGGAGCGGTCATCCTGACGATCCTGCGGGTTCTGCAGGGCATCGGGGTCGGCGGCGAATGGGGCGGCTCGGTGCTGATCGCGATGGAGTGGGCACGCACCCATAATAACCGCGGGCTCATTGCCTCGTGGCCGCAATTCGGGGTGCCGTCGGGGCTCTTCCTCTCCAATCTGGCGGTTCTCGCCTTCAGCAGCTGGTCGGGCGACCAGTTCCTGACCTGGGGCTGGCGCATCCCGTTCCTCTTGTCGATCATCCTCGTCGGGATTGGCCTCTGGGTTCGGCTCGGCATCCTGGAAACGCCGGTTTTTCAGCAGCTCGTGGCATCGCACAAGATCGAGCGTGCGCCGATCCTCGAGGTGATCAAGCAGCAGCCGCGCGAAATTCTCCTCTCCGCGCTGATCCGCATGGCCGAGCAGGCGCCATTCTACATCTTCACCGCCTTTATCTTCGCCTACGCGACCGGCACCCTGAAGATGTCGCGCGACCTGATCCTGAGCGCGGTCTTGGCCGCCTCCTTGCTGTCGTTCGTCACGATCCCGCTATCCGGCCACATCTCCGACCTGATTGGGCGGCGCCGGATGTACCTGATCGGCGCGGGGGTGATGGGCGTCTTCGGCTTTCTCTATTTCGGCATGGTCGACACCGCGGTCCCCTGGGCGGTGTTTGTCGCGATCGTGCTGTCCCTGATCCCGCACGACATGCAGTACGGCCCGCAGGCGGCGCTCATCGCCGAAGCCTTCACCCCGCGCCTGCGCTACAGCGGCGCTTCGCTCGGTTATCAGCTCGCCTCGGTGATCGCCGGCGGCCCGGCGCCCCTCATCGCGACGGCGCTCTTCGCGGCCTACCACTCGGGCTACGCGATCGCCGTCTATATCGCCGCCTGTTCGGTCGTCAGCCTCGCGTCGGCGGCGTTCATGCCCGACTACACCGGCCAGGATATCTCGGAAGAGTACGACGCGGGCGCCTGAGCGGGCGAGACCGTCCCGGCGGCGCTACGCCGGTCCGCCGACGAGCTGGCGGTAGACACCGGACAGGAGGCTGGCGATCACCGCCGCGCCGGCAAGCATCACGGCAAGGCCGATGATCTCGAACACCAGCCCGACCACCGTGGCCGAGCCGCCGAGCATCGCTTTGACGACGACGAACGGCAGGTAGCAGAGAAGGAGACAGCCGACCAGCCGCCAGTAATTGCCGGCGACGAGGTCCCAGGCGGCGCGCAGCTCGATCGGCCGTTCGATCGCGGCGGCGGGAAAGACCAGCCACAGCCGCGCCAAGGCGAAGGCGAGCGCGATGCCGCCGAGCATGGCAATGGGCATCGTCAGAAAATGCGGCGGCAGCGCGCCGATGACCCCAAGGACGATGACGCCGACGACGAAGACCGCCGCGACCTTGATCGCGACGATGATGAACGGGGTCCATCCGGGCGGAAAAAGCTCGGCGCTCGCGGTTTCTCCAAGGAGCACGAAGCGGTACCAGCGGACGACGAAGATCGTGCTGAAGACGGTGATCGCCACGGCGCGGACCAGCACCGCCAGCGCCATCCCGAACCAGCCGGCGATAGCCAGCAGCATCGCGATAATCTCGGCGCCAACGAGGATCGCGAAGGGCAGCCATGCCAGCTCGACCGCGAGCCCGGCATTCTGCCAGACCTCTGAATAGGCGCGACTGACCGCAACCCCGACATCGATCTTGCCGCCTGCCGGCGACGTCCCCCCGTAGCTCATCGGTCTCTCCCCCGTCGCGCTGGCAAATTTCGTCACCGCCGCGTTGCCGTCAGCTTACACCGCCACCGGGCGAAAGGGCGCGATGTTGTGTTGCGGCATCGAAAGGCCCCCGGCTCCGGACCGCGCCGGCGGGTAATGATCCGCGCGATCGGGCGACCGCAGCCGGCGGCGCCGGATCGAACCCGGATCGCGCATTTGCGAAAAAAACGAGAAATTCGTAAGCTATTGATGTTTATAGGATTATTCCCAATTAACAGCGAAAATAACAGCGGGATAACAGCGAAATAACAGCGACATTTTTGCAACAAACAGCGGGATAACAGCGGGGCCGGGGCGGGTCGGTGGTGATCTCGGGCATCGTCAGAGTCGGGCGGCGCGGCGAGGATCGTGGATATAAGTTCGTGGTTTGTTCTCGTCAAGGGGTCCGTTCGCGCGACAGCGAATGCAGGAGATGATTTCATGAGCAATCCCGCCAACCCCCACTGGGGCTCGACACTCGACGACTTCCTCCGAGAGGAAGGCGTCTACGAGGAAGTCACGACCGGCGCGATCAAGAAGGTGATCGCCTGGCAGCTCACCGAGGAGATGAAGAAGAAAAGCATCACGAAGAAACGCCTCGCTGAATTGATGCACACCAGCCGCGCCCAGATCGACCGCATCCTCGACCCCGACAAGGGCAACGTGACGCTCGAAACCCTCCAGCGCGCCGCCTCGCTGCTGGGGCGGCAATTGCGGCTGGAGTTGGTGTGAAGTTGTCGTAGGGTGGGTTGAGCATCGCGAAACCCACCATCCGGGGCCGACGCGGAGCTCGATGGGTTCCGCTCCGCTCAACCCATCCTAGGCGGTACGTGTTCCTCGGAACCCTCGAGCGCGCGGCCTGGCGGCTCGGGAGGCAATTGCGATTGGAGTTGGTCTGATCCCGAGTTTTATAGAGTGGATGCCGGTCGATTGAAGAAGCGCGCACAGAAGAAGCATGAGATATTGTCGCTTGTGGACGCAGGCACCGGCTCTTGGTGCCAGCGATCTCCGAACTTGATTGCTTCCCCTCTGTGATACTCAACATACTTTGATTCGACCCAGCCACAGATAACGCCGTAAGGACAGGTGTCAATGTAGGTAAGAATTTTACTCACTCGTTCACGATCAATACGCAAATCCCCTCTTTTGAACTCGGCTAAGGCAAGGAAATCGTATTGACTCTTCGGCAGATCTTCGGTCCCGTGAAATAAGACCATGTCAACACGTTGCGAACCAAGTTGTTCTCCAAGCCTCATGAATTCCATTGGATCTCTCAGCGGATCCAACGAACTGCCGGGTCGAGATCGAACGTCGATATTCCATTTCCAAAGAGTCGAATAAGTGGTTTCGAGTGTCAGACCCAGTTGCCGACCATTCCCGATAACGCTATTGCCCAGCTCATTAAATGCGAGGGATGTCATGAAATATTCGGGCGCCGTAAGCGGGTCTTCCCCAGATATTTCAGCATACCGAGTTAGAGCGCGGGCACCCGCCGCGCAGAATTTCGGCATTAAAAGATCGATGTCGATCATAACCATCACCCCAATTCGGCCAGCCTCGGCAGCACCTCCTTCGAGAACAGCGTAAGGTTGTCGACGGTGTCTTCGTGGGTGATGTAGCCGCCTTGGCCCATCATCAGGAGGTGGCCGAAGCCGCCGACGTGATCGTAGAAGGCCTTTAATTGGTCGAAGACGTCGTCGGGGGTGCCGGCGAAGGAGAGGCCGGCGTCGATGGCGTCCTCGACCGACATCGTGCGCGGGTTGATGGGGGTGCCGTCCTTGCGCTGGACGCGGGTCGCGCGGGCCGCCATGGCGCCGCCGCCTTTCAGCATCTGGGCGGCGCCCGGGGCGGGGACATAGCCGGGCGGGTTGGCGAATTGCGGCGCGACGATGCCCGAGGTGCGGCTGTAGCCGAGGATCTGGTCGGCGCGGCGCTCGCCCTCCTTGCGGGTGCGGCCGACCCCGATCAGCGCCATATAGGCGAGCTTGTCGGGGGAGGGCTCGCGGCCGGCTTCGTGCGCCTTCCGGCGGTAGGCGTCGAAGATCGCCGGGGTCCGGGCCCACCCGGTGTTGAGGACGCCGATCGTGATGCCGCGCTCGGCGGCTTCCGCGGCGCTGCCGGTGCTGCCGACCGGCATCCATACCGGCGGGTGCGGCTCCTGGTAGGGGCGCGGCCAGACATTGACCGAGCGGTAGTGGAAGTGCGTCCCCTCCCAGTTGAACGGGCCGTCATGCGTGGTCATCGCCTTGAGGATGAGGTCGTGCGCCTCCCAGAAGCGGTCGACCAGCTCCGCGGGGTTGGTGTTGGCCGGCGAAATCTCGAACGGCACGCCCTTGACGAAGCCCATGTCGAGGCGGCCGCGCGAGATGACGTCGATGATCGAATATTCTTCGGCGACGCGAATGGGGTCGTTGCGGTTGCCGATCGGCATGCCGAGCGCGAGGAGGCGCACCTTTTTGGTTTCGCGCGCGAGGATCGCCATCGGGATCGTGCACACCGAGTCCGCGCAGGTGGCGGTGGCGTGATGCTCGTTCGTCATGATGTTGATGCCGAGCTCGTCGCACAGCGCCCATTCGTCGAGATAGCGGTGATAGAGGTCGGCGCCGATCTTGGGGTCGAACAGGCGGTTGGGGACGATCACCCGGTAGGAATCGCCCAGATGCTCCCAGGCCGGGTGATAGGCCATCTCGCTGAAATGCCAGACTTGCATGGTTTTGGCTTTGCCGTTGGTTTTCATCAGCGGTCCTCCCCCGAGGCGAACGCTTCAATCAGCGCAGCGACCGTCTCGGGCTGTTCGATCTGCGGGTAATGCGCGGCCTGGGCGACAAGCTCGAAGCGGGCGTTTGGCAGCGCGGCGGCGAGGCGCTCGCCATAAGCGGGCGTGACGATGCCGTCGGCCTCGCCCCATAGCACCAGCGTGGGCCGGGTGATCCGGTGCAGCCAGTGGGCGAGCGCGGGGTCGTGCATATAGGGTTTCCAGCCGTAGAGCGCGGTCGCCTCGCGGTCGCGGGCGATGCCTAGGAGCTCAGCGTCGTCGAGGTTGGCGTAATCGGGCACCAACTGGACCGGCTCGACAAAGAGGCGGCCCAATACTTCTTCGGCCGGCAGGGCATAGATATCGGCGATGTCGCGCTCCTCGCGCCCGCCCAACTTGACGCCGAGCGAGTCGATGAGGACGAGGCGGCCGAGCCGGGCTTCCGAGCGCACCGCGATCTCGAGCGCGATCCAGCCGCCGAACGACGAGCCGACGAGGAGAGCGTCGGTGAGGGCGAGGCGGTCGAGGAGGTCGAGATAGAGATAGGCGATGTCGTGCACCGTACGGAACCACGAGGGGCGCGGGGTCGCGCCAAACCCGGGATGGCGCGGCGCGATGACCCGCCAGTGCCGCGCCAGGCGCTCGAGGAACGCCTCGTTCTGCGCGACATAGTCGCCACCATGCAGGAAGACGAGCGGCGGCCCGGTGCCGGCGATCACCGTCTCGACCGTGATCCCGCCCAAATCGATGTGCTCCATGCCCTCGCCCTCGCCGCTTTACTGCCCCTGTGCGGCTAACCTTCCCACAAATTGTCATCCCGGCGAAAGCCGGGATCCACCTTTCCGCTGGTGTGGACTATCCGATGCGGCATGATCGCGATGCTCTTCGCCGGGTTAGAGCGTTGCGGAAGAATGGGTCCCGGCTTTCGCCGGGATGACAATTGGGGGCGAGATATGGGCCAGTTCGGAATTGGGCAGCCGGTGCGGCGCTTCGAGGACAGGCGGTTCTTGCGCGGCGAGGGCCGCTTCCAGAACGATGTGAACCTGCCCGGCCAGGCGCATGGCGTGGTGCTGCGCTCGCCGCACGCGCACGCGAGGATCCGCGCGCTCGACACGTCGGCCGCACTGGCCGCGCCGGGAGTGCTGGCGATCTTCACCGGCGACGACTTGGCCGCGGCCGGGCTCGGCACGATGGGGGTGCCGTTTCAGAGGAAGCGCCCGGATGGATCGCCGATGTTCGCCCGCGCCCATCTGGGCCTCGCGCAAGAGAAGGTGCGGTTTGTCGGGGAGCCGGTAGCGTTCGTCGTCGCCGAAACTCTGGCGCAGGCGCGGGACGCCGCCGAGCTGGTCGAAGTCGACTACGAGATCCTGCAATCGGTCACCGACACCGCCGACGCGGCCGAGGCGAAGATCGCGGTGTGGGAGGAATGCCCCGACAACATCTCCAACCTCTTCGAGGCCGGCAACAAGGCGGCGACCGAGGCGGCGTTTGCCCAGGCGGCGCATATCGTCCGGCGGCGCTATGTGATCAGCCGGGTCTACGCCCATTTCATGGAGCCGCGCGGGGCGATCGGGGTGTGGGACCCGGGGGAAGAGCGCTACACGCTTTACGCCGACGTCCAATACCCGCACCGAGTGCGCCAGGCGCTCGCCACCCGCATCTTCAAGATCCCAGAGAGCCGCATCCGGGTCATATCGGGCGATGTTGGCGGCGGGTTCGGCACCAAGGGCTGGCAATATCCCGAGCATCGCCTGGTGCTGCTGGCGGCGAAGCAACTGCGCCGGCCGGTGAAATGGACCTGCGAGCGCAGCGAAGCGATCCTCGCCGACGAGCACGCCCGCGACAACATCTCGGACGCCATGCTGGCGGTCGACAATGACGGAAAGTTTCTGGCGCTCCGGGTGCGGACCTTCGCCAATGTCGGCGCTTATATCTCCTCGGAGCGCAATCTCCTCGCGACGTTCGGCAATGTCGGCACGCTGACCGGCGTCTACGACATCGGCGCGGCCTATGTCGAGGTGCATGCGGTGATGGCCAACACCAACGGCACGGCACCCTATCGCGGGGCAGGGCGGCCGGAGGCGACCTATGTCATCGAGCGCCTCATCGACGACGCGGCGCGCGAGCTGCACGACGATCCGATCGATCTGCGCCAGCGCAACATGATCCCCACCGAGAAGCTCCCGTACAGGACCGCGCTCGGCCTCAACTACGATTGCGGCGATTTCCTCGCCAACCAGGAAAAGGCGCTGGCGCTTTCGGACTGGGACGGCTTCCCGGCGCGGCGCGGGGAGGCGCGGGGACGCGGCAAATTGCGTGGCATCGGCCTCGCCAACCCGATCGAGAAGGCGGCGGGGCCGGGCCAGGAGTTTGCAGAAATCCGCTTTCACCCGAGCGGCAACGTGACCCTCCTCATGGGCAGCAAGAACCAGGGGCAGGGCCACGAGACGACGTTCAAGCAGGTCGTCGCCGAAAAGCTCGGGATCGACCCCAATGAGGTCCAGTACATCGACGGCGACACCGACCGGGTCGCCTTCGGCATCGGCACCAACGGCTCGCGCTCGACGGTGATCGGCGGCTCGGCCCTGTGGATGGCCGCCGACAAGATCATCGCCAAAACGAAGAAACTCGCCGCCCACCTATTGGAGGCGGCCGAAGCCGATATCGAGTTCGCGGACGGCACCTTCACCGTCGCCGGGACCGACCGGCGGATCGCCCTCGCCGAGGTGGCGAAGGCGGCGTTTCGCGCGGGTAACCTGCCGCCGGGGCTCGAAGGCGGGCTTTACGAAACCGGGACATTCTCGCCGACCGACTTCACCTACCCCGAACGGCAGCCATGTCTGCGAAGTCGAGATCGACGCCGAAACCGGCGAACTCGACATCCTCAACTATGTCGTCGTCGATGATGTCGGGACCGTGGTGAACCCCATAGGGCTCAAGGGCCAGATCCATGGCGGGGTCATGCAAGGGCTGGGGCAGGCGGTCATGGAGCAGGTCGTCTACGAACGCGAGTCCGGGCAAATGCTGACCGGTAGCTTCATGGACTACGCGATGCCGCGGGCCGACGCCTTGCCGGAAATTTCGGTGACCTCAAACCCGGTGCCGACCAAGCGCAATCCGTTGGGCGCCAAGGGGGCGGGCGAAGCCGGCACGGTCGGGGCGCTGCCGGCGATCGTCAACGCCGTCATGGACGCGCTCTCCCCGCTCGGCGTCAAGAACATCGACATGCCGGCGACCAGCGCCCGCATCTGGCGCGCGATGCAGGACCTTTGAGGGAAAGGTAGGGTGGGCGGCGCCTCTGGATTGCGTATGCTGCGACAAGGCGGAAGCGGCGCGGCCGGCTGGGCGACCCTTTCGAGTGATGGTGGCAGCTTAGCGACGCGTGTGGAGCGGACACTTGAGGGAGCACGCAACTGCTGCAAACCCCGCTGTTCTGGATAATGGTCGTCACACTCGTCTCAGTAATCGGCTGGCGTGAAATCCGCAGCACCGAGTCCGCCCGCGCGCCGGCGGCGTTCACCATCGCCAACTCCCGCCGGGCAGGCTATAGAGACTGCTTCCGGTCCAAGAACTCTTCGGTGGAGACGACATGGCAGGCAGATACGCGAACATCCTCGAAACGGTCGGCAACACCCCGGTGGTAAAGATCAACCGACTGGCACCGGCCGACGTGAACCTCTACGTAAAGATCGAGGCGTTCAATCCGCTCGGCTCGGTTAAGGACCGACTCGCTCTCGGGGTCATCGAGGCAGCCGAGAAGAGCGGCGAATTGAAGCCGGGCCAGACCGTTATCGAGGCTACCAGCGGCAATACCGGCATCGGGCTTGCCATGGTCTGCGCCCAAAAGGGCTACCCTCTCGTTGTGACGATGGCCGAGACGTTCAGCGTCGAGCGCCGTCGACTAATGCGGTTTCTCGGCGCCAAGGTCATCCTGACCCCGGCCGCCGAGCGCGGCCTCGGCATGGTCAACAAGGCCAACGAGCTGGCCAAGACGCATGGCTGGTTTCTGACCCGGCAATTCGAGAACGAGGCCAACCCGGACATGCACTCGCGCACGACCGCACGCGAGATCGTCAATGATTTCGCTGGCGAGCGGCTCGATTATTGGGTCACCGGGTTCGGCACCGGCGGCACCCTGAAGGGCGTTGCGCGCGTCCTGGCCAAAGAGCGCCCGGACACCAAGATCGTCGTCTGCGAACCCGACGACGCACCGATGCTGTCGAGCGGCGAGGCGCAACAGCGCCAGGCCGACGGCTCGGCGGCAGCGCCGCACCCCGCCTTTAAGCCGCACCCGATGCAGGGCTGGAGCCCGGATTTCATCCCGAAATTGACTGGCGATGTGGTCGACATGAAGGTTATCCACAAGCTGGTCCGCATCCCGGGCCCGGAGGCGCTGCAATGCAGCCGCGACCTCGCTCAGAAGGAGGGCATCTTCGTCGGCATCACCTCAGGTGCGACCTTCGCCGGTGCGCTCAAGGTTTGCGCCGAAGCACCGAAGGGTTCGACCGTACTGTGCATGCTGCCCGACACCGGCGAGCGCTACCTGTCGACACCGCTGTTTGCCGATATCGGCGCCGACATGAGCGAGGAGGAAGTTGGCATCTCGCGCTCGACCCCGGGCAACCAGATGAAGCCGGTAGCGTAAACCAGGGTCCCAATCTTTTTCGCCCACTCCGGGATTTAGGCATTGCATCTGAACGTCTGGAATTGACGCGCTCCGCGGCGGGCATGCGGACGAAGGGCAGCATTCGCCCAACCCGGCGGTTCGGCTCTGCCACCGCGAGGGTCGGCTCCAGGGCACCCTCAACCCGCTCCAGCAAATGCCCGGATTAAACAGCCAGCCGGTGTGGCCCTCTAGGGATCTGTATGGACTCTTGTACTTTTGAGAGAGTGCGAATGCGCACCAAATTTTCTATGGCGCCTACCTGGTCTGTTGCCGCAGCACGCTGAGGAAGGCATCGAACCGGCCGCCGTTGTTTTGAATCCACCGGGCGAATTCGTCGCGTTGGGTGAGCTTCATACTGATGCCGGCGATGATTAAATCGTTGATTTTGTACTGCCCCTGGCGGTTGACGAGGTGCCAGTCAATCTGCACGTGGTTACCGCCGGGACGAATGATCTCGCTGGTGACGACGGCCCGCTCGCCATCGGACCGGCCGCCGGTGACCTGAAACGGCGCCGCGCCGTATTGGCCGAGCTGTGCGTCATAGGTCCGCACGGTGTAGTCCTGGTACAGCCTGAAGAATTCCTGCTGCTGCTGCGGGGTCGCGCTCCGCCGGTAAGGTCCGAGCGCGAACTCGGCAATGCCGGCCGTGTCGAAATTTTCTGCAAACAGCTGGCGCAGGCGGGCAATGCGCTGCGCGGGCGATATGGTCGGACCTAGCGCCGCCATTCCCTGCGCGCCGACATAGCCGACCACGGAGCGGGGATCGTCATGCGTGACCGCGCCGCGTCCCGGCACCGCCAGGAGCACGATAGCGCAGGCGGTTACGCTCCCGATTGCTAGCATTAAGCGAAATAGAGATTGTTTTGGTTGCGTTATATCCATGGGCGCCACGCTAACGCACCCGCCCGACGGGTCATTGATTCAAGTCAAACCGCACCGTGCCGATTGGGGACGCGACTGCGTGTCGAGGTCAGTCGGCTTCGACGCGCAGGGCCGAGGTTCCGATTGCCACCGTTCCGGCGCTGGCTCATCATGGGCGAGCCCCGACCGCGCCCGGAGGGTTCCCGCCGATGATCACTTCCCCCAACCTGCCGCCCGATGTGCAGCGCCAGATGCTGCACCAGATGCTGACGATCCGCCGCTTCGAGGAGCGCGCGTCGGAGGATTATATCGCCGGCAAAATCTACGGCGTCGTCCATTGCTATATCGGCGAGGAGGCGGTGGCGGTCGGCGTCTGTTCCGCGCTCGAGCCCACCGACCGGATCATCTCAACGCATCGCGGCCACGGCCATTGCATCGCCAAGGGCGCGGATCTCAATCGCATGATGGCCGAGCTCTATGGGCGCCAGACCGGCTATTGCAAGGGCAAGGGCGGGTCGATGCACATCGCCGATTTCGGGATCGGCATGCTCGGCGCCAACGGGATTGTCGCCGGCGGGATCGCGATCGTCACCGGCGCGGGCCTGGCGGCGCAGATGGAGGGAAAGGGCGGGGTCGCGGTCTCGTTTTTTGGGGATGGCGCCTCGAACGCGGGGCCCTTCCACGAATGCCTCAACATCGCGGCGACCTGGAAATTACCGATGCTCTATGTCTGCGAAAACAACATGTATGCCGCCAACACCGCCGCCGCGGCGACGCACGCCATGCCCGATGTGGCGGGGCGCGCGGCCGGCTACGGCATCCCCGGGGTCGTCGTCGACGGCAACGACATCTTCGCGGTGCATCAGGCCGCGTACGCCGCGGTTGAGCGGGCGCGCGCGGGTGCCGGCCCGACCCTCATCGAGTGCAAGACCTACCGCTGGCGCGGCCACACCGAGCGTAAGGGCCAGGCCGATTCCCGCGACAAGGCGGAGATCGACGCGTGGAAGGCGCGGGACCCGATCGCCCAGCTCGAACGGCGCCTGCGCGACCAGGGCGAGCTCGACGACGCCGGGCTGCGAGGGATGGAGGGCGAGATCATGGGGGCGCTCGAAGCCGCGATCGCCTTCGCCGAGTCGAGCCCCTTCCCGCTCCCCGAGCAGGCCACCGACGACGTCTTTGCGGCGTGAGGCGAGGAGCGGACGATGCGAGAATTGACGTATAACGAGGCCGCGCTCGAAGCCATCGCCGAGGAGATGCGGCGCGACCCCAAGATCTTTTACATGTCTACGGACGCGCTGCCGCCGCTCCTGAAGGAGTTCGGGCCGCAGCGCATCAAGGCGACGCCGATCACCGAGGCGGCATTGACCGGCATGTCGATCGGCGCGGCCGGCTGCGGCTTTCGGCCGATCGTCGACTGGCGGCAGGTGACGTTCTGCTTTGTCGCGATGGACCAGATCGTCAATCAGGCCGCGAAAATCCATTACATGTTCGGCGGCCAGGTGACGTTCCCGATCCTCTATCGGGCTTCGGTCGGGGGCGGTGGCCTCGTCGCCGCCCAGCACTCGCAATCGCCCTATTCGATGTTCATGAATGTCGCGGGCCTGAAAATGTTTCTGCCCTCGACCCCGCATGACATCAAGGGGTTGCTCAAGACCGCGATCCGCGACAACAACCCGGTCATCTCGTTCGAATCGAGCCGGCTGATGGGGCGGAAGGGCCCGGTGCCCGACGGGGAGTACACGATCCCCTTTGGCAAGGCCGACATCAAGCGCGAGGGGAAGGACGTGACCGTCGTCGCGCTCGCCTGGCTCGTCCACGAGGCGCTGGCGGCGGCCGAAGAGCTCGAAAAGGAGGGGATCTCGGTCGAGATCGTCGATCCGCGCACGCTGGTGCCGCTCGATGCCGATGCGATCCGCGGCTCGGTGCAGAAGACGGGGCGCCTCGTCATCGCCGACGAAGCCGGGCCGACCGCCGGCTTCTCAGCGGAGATCGCGGCGGTGGTCACCGAGGATGCGGCAACCTTCGCCCGCCTCCAGGCCCCGGTGAAGCGGGTCTGCGCGCTGCAGGTGCCGATCCCCTATAGCCCCATTCTCGAAAGCGCGGTCTTCCCGGACCGCAATCGGATCATCGCCGGGATCCGCGAGGTGCTCGAAGGGCGCCGGTCAGTGGCGACGTGAGGGGGGGTCAGGGATCCGGATACATACGGGCCTTGATCGCCTGCAGCTGTGCGACCACGTCGGGATCGGTAATTCGCGTGAACCGGGCTACCTCTTTGCCGTCCACCTTCGCCGGCTGATAGAACATATATAACGGTCGCAAGTCGAACATCCCGCCATGCCGGTAGACATAGGCCTCGTATAGCGGGCGGTATACTTGCATGAACGCGTCCTCGGGGCGGCAATCGTCCTCGGTGTGGTGGCCGACACCGTAAATATAGTAGGCATAATTGTTCAATGGCCCGTTCGGGTCGTGCTTATAGTGGTAGTAATATCCGGGCTCGGGCCGCCGTTCAGGCGGCGGGATGTCGTATGCCATGGCGTCCTCTCATGGGGACCTGCGATTTTTCGGCGAGACAGAAGCGCCAGCGACGATGATAGTCGCGATATGACATGGCGAGGATCCAATCGATGATCACGAAATTCGACAGCTCCTATTACGGCACCGCCGACATGGAGAACCTCGGCTACACCGGCACGCCGATCAATGAGCGCCGCTATTCGCAGGCGCAGTTCGCCAAGGCGCTGCGCAAGGTGGTGGCCTATGCCAAGTGCATGGACGAGCGCGGCTACAACACGTTCTGGATGGCCGAGCACCATTTCCAGCCCGAGGGCACCGAACTCATCCCAAACCTTTTGATGATGGCGATGCACCTCTGCGGCGTCACAAAAAACCTGAAGATCGGCTGCGGCTTCAACGTCGTGCCGATGTGGCATCCGCTGCGCCTCGCCGAAGACTATGCGATGGCCGATATCCTGACTGGCGGGCGGGTGATCTTCGGGGTGGCGCGCGGCTATCACACCCGTGAGGTCGAGAGCTTTGGTTCGCCGCTGATCGACCAGGAGGCCAACCGCGAAAAGTTCGAGGAAGGCGTCGAAATCATCTTCAAGGCGTTCGAGGGAAAGCCGTTCTCGCACCAGGGCAAGTTCTACACGATACCGCCGGAGGTGCCCTATCGCGGCTATACGCTGAAAGACATCACCCTGGTACCCGGCCCCGAGCGGCTGCCGGTCGAATGCTGGCAGCCGATCCAGAGCGGCTCGGAGCGGGCCTTCGATTTCATGGCGAAGCACGGGATTTGCGGCGTCATCGGCGGCGGCTCCGCCGAGGGCGGCGCGGTCGAGCGCCACATGCTCGGGTTCCAGGCCGCTTACGCCCGGCGCGGCGTCAAGCTCGAACTCGGCGAGCGCCTCGCGCTCGGCTTCCAGTTTCATATCGCGAAGAACCGCGAGGAGGCGATCCGCGAGGCCGCGCCGCACTACGAAGAGAACATGAAGATGTTCGGTGAGCTACGCTTGGTGCGCGCGCTCTCCGACGAACAGATCGCCGCGATGCGCGACCCCAAGCTCGCCGCCACCGTGAAATTGCCGACGATCGAGGACGCGGTGAAGGCCGGCGGTTTCCTCGCCGGCACCGCCGCGGACATCATCGAGGCGCTGAAGGCGATCGAGAAGCGCTATCCCGGGATCGATCGGGTGATGTGCAGCACGCCGCTCGGCACCCCGCTCGATGTCCAATTGGAGGACCTCGACCGGTTCGCCCGGGAGGTAATGCCGGCGTTCCGCACCGCGAAGATCGCGGCGGCGGCCGAATAAGGCACGGTTCGGCCACTCCATGAAGTAAGGGTGGGGCCATGAAATATGACGTAGTGATCGTCGGCGGGGGAGCAGCGGGATCGGTGCTGGCCGGCCGGTTAGCCGGCGACGCGCAGACTTCCGTCTTGGTGCTGGAAGCCGGGCCCGATTACCCCGACCCGGCCACCATTCCGGACGAAATCAAGTTCGGCCACACCCGCTTTGCCGAAGCCTCGGATTCGCGACACAACTGGGCCTTGCGCGGAACCATCACCGAGGAGCAAGGCGCGATCCACGTCGCCCAAGGCAAGGTGATCGGCGGCGGGTCCTCGATCAACGGCCAGGCGATGCAGCGCGGGTTCCCCGAGGATTTCGACTCGTGGGCCGCTCTCGGCAACGATCAGTGGGCCTACGACAAAATCGTGCCCTTTTTTCGCAAGTCCGAGCGCGATCTCGACATCCAGGATAATTATTGCCATGGCTCGGACGGGCCGATGCCGGTGAGGCGCCGCCAGGCCGGTCCCTGGCCGGCGATCCAGCAGGCATTCCACGCGGCCTGTCTAGGGGCGGGGTTCGGCACCACGAACGACAAGAACGGCCTCAATCCTGCCGGCCTCGGGATCTCTCCCTCGAACAATCTCGACGGCGTCCGGATGAGCACCGCGATGACGCATCTGGCTCCGGTGCGCCATCATCTGAACCTGACCGTGCGGGGCGGGGTGTTCGTTCGCCGGATCGTGATCGAGGACGGCAGGGCCGTCGGCGTCGAAGCCGAAAGCGGCGGGACGATGTTTCGCGTCGATGCCGGCCGGGTGGTGCTGAGCGCCGGGGCGATCCGCTCGCCTCACCTGCTGATGCTCTCGGGGATCGGCCCCGAAGACCACCTTCGGCAATTCGGCATTCCGACGGTTTGTCATCTCCCCGGCGTCGGCCAGAACCTGATGAACCACGCGAGCGCCCAGACGAGCTTCAAGGTCAAGGACGGGGTCTCGCTGGAGGTCCAGCGCGATTCGGTGAACTTCAGTTTGCATTACACGTCCAAAGGGTCGAGTACCGTCAACGATATGGTGCTGCGGACCAGCCCGGTCGTCGACCCGCGGCGAGAGCGCGTCCCCGGCGTCCGGACCAAATACCTGAGCGGCGATGTTCCTCCTGAGCGGGCGGCGCGCATCCATTGCACGCTAGGTTTGCCCGACGGTTCCGGATACGTCCGCTTGGCGTCGGGTGACGCGAGCGTTCAGCCTGCCTTCAACTATTGCTACCTCCAGCATCCCAACGACATTCGGCGGGTGCGCGAGGGCTTGCGAATGGCGGCCAACCTGCTCGAATCGCACGCCTATAAAGAGGTGGTCGATCGGCGGATCCATCCGGTGGACGAGGTTCTCGGCGACGACGACGCGCTCGACCTGTGGATCCGCCAGACCGTGGGCTCGGCCCGGCACGTCTCGGGGACCTGCAAGATGGGACCGGACGAGGATCCGATGGCGGTCGTCGACCAGTACTGCCGGGTGAAAGGCGTCCAGGGGCTGTGGGTGGCCGATGCGTCGGTGATGCCGCGCATTCCCCGCTCGGGCGGTGCCCACGCCACGGTAATCATGATAGGTGAACGTGTCGTCGACTGGATTGCTGCGGGTTAGCCGCGCCTTGATGAGGAGCTTCCGATGGACGTAACTCCCGTATCGCCCGGCTGTCTCTCCGGCATCCGCGTACTCGACCTGACGCAATTCGAGGCGGGGACGACCTGCACCGAGGCCTTGGCCTGGATGGGCGCCGACATCGCCAAGGTCGAGCCGCCGCGCGGGGAGGCCGGCCGCACCGGGTTCGGCGATGCCTTCTATTTCATGATGTACAACGCCAACAAGCGTTCGCTCACCGTCAATCTGAAATCGGAGCGCGGCCTCGCGCTGGTCAAGGAGATGGTGAAGAAGGCCGATGTCTTTACCGAGAACTTCGCGCCCGGCGCGGTTGAGCGGCTGGGGCTCGGCTATGACGTCGTCAGCGCGATCAATCCGGCTACCATCTATGCCCAGGTCAAGGGCTTCGGCGCCGGTAGCCCCTACGAGAACGGCCTCTCATTCGACCCGATCGCCCAGGCCGCCGGCGGGGCGATGAGCGTCACCGGCGAGAAGGACGGCAGGCCGATCAAGCCCGGCCCGACGATCGGCGACACCGGCACCGGCATGCTGATGGCGTTCTCGATCGTCAGCGCGCTCTTTGATCGCGCGCGCAGCGGCAAGGGCAGGCGGCTGCAGGTGGCGATGCAGGATTCGGTCATGCATTACAGCCGCGGCATGTTCATCACCCACGCGCGCACCGGCAAGGCCGCGCCGCGCCGGCCGCCCAGCAACAATCCGCCCGGCGGGACCTATCCCTGCAAGCCCGGCGGCCCCAACGATTACGTCTACATGATGACCAGCCGCGCCAACCCCGAGCATTGGCCGCGCCTTCTGAAGCTGATCGGGCGCGAGGATTTGATCGGCGACCCGCGCTACGACACCCCCGACGCGCGCCTCCAGTGCGAAGCTGAGGTCGAGGAGATGATCACCGGCTGGACGATGCAGCGCACCAAGCACGAGGCGATGGCGCAGTTGAGCGCGGTCGGCGTGCCCGCGGGCGCGGTTCTCGACTCGATGGATCTGGTCAACGAGCCGAGCTTCCGCACGCGCGGCATCCTGCAAACGATGACGCATGGCGAGCGCAAGATGACGATGCCGACCTGGCCGGTGCGCTTCGACGGCGTCCCGACAAAGGTCGAATCGGCGCCGCTCCTCGGCGAACACACCGCCGAAGTGCTCGCCGACTGGCTTGGGCTCGACGCCGAGGCGGTCGCCGCCCTGCGTCAGGACGGGATCGTCTGAGGCACGCGCGGCGCCGGCCGCCCGCTACCACGCCGGCTTGGCGCCCCAGGCGAGAAACCCGTCATTCTTGAGGCCGGGTTTGCCGTATTGGAGAGGCCCGCCTGTGAGACTGAGGACATGGCCGCCGGCGGCTTCGAGCACGGCCTGCCCCGCGGCGGTGTCCCATTCCATCGTCGTCCCGAAGCGCGGGTAGAAATCCGCCTCGCCCGCGGCGAGGATGCCGAATTTGAGGGCGCTGCCGCACACCGTGCGCTCAAGGACCGAGCGACCCTCGAAATATTCGGCGAGGCGGCGGCTGTTCTCGTGGCTGCGACTGTGCACGACGACGATGCCCTGCGGCGCCGGCGCGCGCGCCCGGATCGGTTC
>JBARKH010000105.1:0-2651 GCA_049801295.1 Allostellaceae bacterium
GGCGGGTGCGGCTTCTGCACCGGCTTAGGCACGACGTTGCGCAGCGGCATGTCGAAATACTTGCCGTGGTGCTCGCAGCCGCCGTCCTTGAACATCGGGATGATCGCCCGGATCGCCTCTTCCCAGATCGCCCGCTTTTCCTCGAACGCGACGCCGAAGGGCTGCAATTCGGTGATGCTGGCGGACTCCCCGGTGCCGAATTCGACCCGGCCGTTTGACACCAAATCGAGCGCGGCGATCCGCTCGGCGCAGCGCGCCGGGTGGGTCGTCGTCAATTGCATGATGCCGTGGCAGAGGCGGATCTGCTTGGTGCGCTGCGAGGCCGCGCCGAGAAACACCTCGGGCGCCGGCGAGTGCGAATACTCTTCCAGGAAGTGATGCTCGACTTCCCAGGCGTAATCGTAGCCGAGCCGGTCGGCCAGCTCGACCTGGTCGAGTGCGTTCCGGTAGAGCTCCAATTCACCGCCCGGCAGCCACGGGCGCGGCAATTGCAACTCGTAGAAAATGCCGAATTTCATTGTGTGCCCCTCCTGCCGGCTGGTGGGATGATGCCGGGACGGATCGCGCATTACAATGGCGCCGCCGGTTAGAGGGGCGGGGAGCGGCAACGATGTCCTACGATGCGTTCAAGGTCATCCACCTGTTCGGCGTGGTGCTGTTTCTCGGCAACATTATCGTGACCGCGTTGTGGAAGGTGGCGGCAGACCGCACCGGCGAGCCGCGGGTGATTGCCTACGCCCAGCGGCTGGTGACCCAAACTGACTGGGCGTTCACCGCCGCCGGCGTCGTGCTGATCCTCGTCGGGGCCTACGGCATGGCCTATGTCGGCGAACTCGACCTGACCCAGACCTGGCTCGTCTGGGGCCAGTCGCTGTTTGTCGCATCGGGGCTGATCTGGGTGCTCGTCCTGATCCCGACCCAGATCGCCCAGGCCCGCCAGGCCCGCGGCTTCGCCACCGGCGGCGCGATCCCTGAAAGCTACTGGCGTCATGGCCGGCGCTGGATGATCTGGGGCATCCTCGCGACCGTGATCCCGCTCGCCAACCTCTACTTCATGGTGTTCAAGCCGTGAGCCGCCTCCGGTTCGGTTGCTGAGACCGATGGCGGAGCCGCCTACCGGCACGGTCGAAGTGCCGAGCGAACCGGGCCCCGAACCTGCGGACGGCTCCGCACGCTATTGGCAATACACGCTATGGGCGATGGTCGGCATTCAGTTCGTCATGACCGTGGCCAATTCGATGCTGACGCCGATCCTGCCCTTGTTTCTGCCGGTGCTCGGCGTCCAAAGCGACACCGCGATCGACATCTGGGCGGGCGTCCTCAACGGCACCACCTCGTTCGTCGCCGCCTTTGCCTCTCCGTTGTGGGGACAGCTTGCCGACCGGCACGGCCGCAAGCTGATGCTGCTGCGCTCCAGCCTCGCGATCGGCGTTTTCACGGCGCTGATGGGCGCTGCCGGCAATGTCTGGCAGTTCTTCGGGTGCCGCGCGCTGATGGGCGTGTTCGCCGGGTTTTCCAGCGCCGCGATCTCGCTTGTCGCGAGTCAGGTGCCGGAAGAGCGGCTCGGCTATTCGTTGGGCTGGCTCTACACCGGGCAGCTGGTCGGCTCGCTGATCGGTCCGATGATCGGCGGCATCCTGGCCGACATCACCGGCAGCTACCGCATTCCGTTTTACGTGACCGCGGCGATGATCTTTCTGACGATGGCCCTGGTGTGGTTCACCGTGCATGAGGAGTTCACCCGCCCCGCCAGAGGCACCGGCCGCCGTTCGACGCTCAGCGGCCTTATCGCGCTGGTCACGACGCCGGCTCTCCTCGCCCTCTTCTTTGTTCTGCTGATGGCGCAGTTCGGGGTGCGCACGGTGCAGCCGATCGTCACCCTCTATGTCAAGGAGATGGTCGGAGCGGCGCCGAATATTGCGACTCTGGCCGGCATCGCCTTTTCGATCACCGGCCTCGCCAACGTAATCTCGGCGCCGTTTCTCGGCAATCGCAGCGACCGGATCGGTTATCGCCGGGTGCTGTTGATCTGCCTCGCCGGCGGCACGCTGATGACGCTGCCGCAGGCCTTCACCGACAATTACCTCCTCTTTACCGCCGAGCGCTTCGGGGTTGGCCTCTTCATCGGCGGGCTGTTGCCGACCGCGAACGCGCTGGTCGGACGCCAGGTTTCCCGCGCCGACCGCGGCGCCGTCTATGGCATGACCTCCTCGGCGATGTTCATGGGCAACTCGTTGGGACCGCTGATGGGCGGCGCGATCGCCGCCTCGTTCGGATTGCGCTGGGTGTTCCTGCTGACCGCCGCGGTGATGGCGGCCAACCTAGTCTGGGTCTATTACCGCGTGCCGGAATTCCGGGAGTGATGGCGGCGGGAATGCTGCGGCCCGCGCGGCGCGCCGGGGTCGAGGCGATTGCCTTTGTTTCGCCGAAAAGGTGCGGGAATATTCACCGATGCCAGCGCGTTTCTCGACGGCGTCGGAAGGGTGTAAGCTTTGCTGTCGCTCTTTTCATCGGCGCCTAATGGGTCAGCGAGGCGAGACATGAAATTCGGCTTGTGGTTGCTTCCCGCCGGCGCGATCGGGGCCGTCAGCACGCTCCTCGCCGCCGCCCTGCCGGTGCCGCCATCGCTTCCGGGCATCACGGCACAGGAC
>JBARKH010000106.1:0-4605 GCA_049801295.1 Allostellaceae bacterium
TCGGGGTCGTATTCGACGGCGAGCTGGATCGCCTCGGCCGCCGCGCGCCCCGCGATCTCGGCGACGACGCTGAGCGCGACATCGATCCCGGCGGTGACGCCGCCGCCAGTGGTCAGATTGCCGTCGACGACCACCCGCTCAGCCACCGGAATGGCGCCGAACGCGGGCAATAGGTCGCGCGACATCCAATGCGTGGTCGCCCGTCGACCACGCAGCAATCCCGCCGCGCCGAGCACCAGCGCCCCGGTGCAGACGCTGACGACATAGCGCGCTCCCGCGGCGGCGCGGCGCAGAAAGGCGAGCGTCTCGCCGTCTTCGAGGAGCGGGTTGATGCCGCCGCCGCCGGGGACCAGCACGAGATCAAGCGGCAAAGCGGTCGCGAACGTCGCATTCGGCAGGATGGTGAGGCCATGCTCGGTGCGCACCGGATCGAGGCTCTTCCAGATCAGCAAAACCTCGCTCCCCGGCATGCGGGAGAGGATCTCGTACGGTCCGGTCAGGTCGAGCTGGGTCAGGTTGGGAAAGATCAGCATCCCGCAGCGAAGCTTTACCTCAGCCATGTCCCTTGTCCTCTTGTCTGCTGCGGCCGACGATAGCAGCGGATTGCGCGGGAGACGAGCGATGGAGATCGCGATCGTCGGCGGAGGTAACGACGTTATCAGCCAAGAGGAATTGCGCGCGCTGTCGGACCAGTATAAACGCATCGCCGGTTACAGCCTCGAGGAACTCGCTGCCCCGTCCGCCCAAGCCGCAACATAAGTTTTGGTGGACAAAAGCGGCCCGGGTGCTGACCGAAGGATCGGTTTCATCATGCCGGACACCGAGCTGCCGCCGAGCGTTCCCGCGCAGACCACGGGCGGCGCGCAGAACCTGGCGCTCGCGGCGCTCGGCGTAGTCTATGGCGACATCGGAACTTCGCCCCTCTATGCGGTGCGCCAGTCCTTGGTCGATTTCGGCGATATGAGCGAGCCCGCCATCCTGGGCGCGCTGTCCTTGATCATCTGGTCCTTGGTGCTGGTCGTCACGGTCAAATACGTCCTCGTCATCATGCAGGCCGATAATCGCGGCGAGGGCGGCCTCCTGGCGCTGACTGCGCTGGTATTGCGCACGTCGCACCGCGGACAGCGGCGCTATCTGTGGATCATGGCGGCGGGCCTGGTCGGCGCCGCGCTGTTCTATGGCGACGGCGTCATCACCCCGGCGATCTCGGTTTTGAGCGCGGTCGAGGGGCTAAAGGTGGCGACGCCGTTCTTCGAGCCCTATGTCATTCCGATTTCGCTGGTCCTTCTGGTCGGCTTGTTCCTGGTGCAACGGCGCGGCACCGCGGTGGTGGGGGGCCTGTTCGGCCCGGTGATGCTGGTCTGGTTCGCGGCCCTGGCGCTCCTAGGCCTGTGGGGGATCGTGCAGCAGCCGCGCGTCCTCCTTGCGTTCAACCCGCTCTACGGGTTTCACGTTGTCGCGAACGCGCCGTGGCACGGCTTCATCATGCTGGGCGCGGTGTTCCTGGCGGTGACCGGGACCGAGACGATGTATGCCGATATGGGACATTTCGGCCGCCAGGCGCTGACCCGGGCCTGGCTGGGCCTGGTGTTCCCCGCGCTCCTCTTAAACTATTTCGGGCAGGGCGCGCTCCTCCTCGGCAACCCGGCAGCGATCGAGAACCCGTTTTACCGGCTGGCGCCCGGCTGGAGCCTCTATCCGCTCGTCGCCCTCGCCTCGGTCGCGACGATCATCGCCTCGCAGGCGGTCATCTCAGGCGCGTTCTCGATCACCCGCCAGGCGATCCAGCTCGGCTATCTGCCGCGCCTCGAAGTGCGCCACACCTCCGAGACCGAGATCGGACAGGTTTATGTGCCGCGCATCAACAGTGGCCTCCTCATCGCCATCATCCTCCTCGTGCTCGGCTTCCAGACATCCGACAATCTGGGTGCGGCCTATGGCATCGCGGTCAGCGGCATGATGGCGATCACTACCGGGCTCGCCTTCATCTACATGCGCAGCCGGGGCTGGAGCCTCCTCGTCGCGGTGCCGGTGTTTGGGTTCTTCGCTGTCGTCGATCTGACGTTCCTCTCCGCCAACCTCTTGAAGATCATGGAAGGCGGCTGGTTTCCGATCGTGGTCGCCGCGCTGGCGTTCACGGTGATGGGGACCTGGTGGCGCGGCCGCCGGCTCTTGGCCGAGCAGCGCGCCCGCGACGCCCTGCCGCTCACGCAGTTCGTCGAGGGGCTCAACCCGGAGCGGCCGGTGCGGGTGCCGGGTACGGCGGTCTTCATGACCCGCGACCTCGAGCAGGTGCCGGTCGCGCTCCTGCATGCCCTCAAGCACTACAAGGCGCTGCACGAGCGCGTCATCATGATGCAGGTCGAGACCGAGGATGTGCCATACGTACCCACCGAACGGCGCCTCGAGATCAACGAGGTCGGCAAGGGCTTCTACACGATGCACGTGCGCTACGGCTTCATGGACCAGCCCAACGTGATGCGTGCCCTGGCGCAGTGCCGGGTGCAGGGTTTCCGGATCAATCTGATGGAAACATCGTTCTTCATCGGGCGCGAAAAACTGCGCGCTCGCGCGCGCCGCGGCGGCGCCATCTGGCACTGGCGCAACCGGCTGTTCATCGCGCTGAGCAACATGGCGCTCGACGCGACCGAGTTCTTCCGCATCCCGGCCAACCGGGTCGTCGAACTCGGCGGGCAGATCGAGATCTGAAGCGGAACCCGTTGAAGTTCGATCACCCCATTTCGTCATCCCCGGGCTTGACCCGGGGATCCACGTGGATGGCCGGGTCAAGCCCGGCCATGACGAGTAGGGAGGAGATTCGAATTGATCGGACGCTGCTCTAGACCTGCGGACCGCGGCAAAACCCGGTCAGTGGATCTCGTCCTGCTCCTTGTAGGCTTGGCGCAGCCGCTCGATCGAGAAGCCGGGCTGCTTTGATGCCTCGATGATAACCTTCTCGCGCCGCGCCAGGAGATCGACGGCGGCCGGGATCTTGGCGACCGCGTCGGCGGGGATCACCACCGCGCCGTGGCGGTCGGCGTGAATGATGTCGTTGGCCGAAACGACCATGCCGGCAACCGTGACCGTGCCGCCGAAATCGACGAGATGGACATAGGCGTGGCTCGGCATCACCGAGCCGGCGAGGACAAAGAAACCCGGCGACATCGCATCGAGGTCGCGCACCGAGCCGTCGGTGATGACGCCGATGCAGCCGAGCCCGGCATGGACATGGGTCTGCACCTCGCCCCAGAACGCGCCGAACCCGGTATCGGGCGCGTCGATGTCCTGGAGGACCGAGATGCTGGGCAAGGGCGCCGAGGCGACATGCTCGTAATATCCCAGGCGAACCCGGTTGGCGGTTTCGCGGTCGCGCGGATGCGGCTCGCGCGACCGGATCATCCCGGTGCGGGCAAACCCGACAATGGGCTTCAGATCGGGAAACGGCGCCACCAGCGCCCGTCTCGTGAATCCGATCGTCCGGCGCGCCGGCGCGACGATCTCGAGCGCGTTGCAGATGGTCGGCGTATCAAAGGCGCGCAGCGCCTCGAGGCTCTTGGCATCGGGATGGTCAGGCATCGGAACTCTCCCAAAGGGGCGGGGCTGGTCCCGACGCTTTATGGGCAATGACGCTGCCCCGCAAGGGCTTTCCGCCCGCCGGTATTGCCGGCATGATCGCCGAGAAACGGCGGAGCAACCGTGGCCCGATGAATAATTTCCCGCAGTTCGGCCGCATCCGGCGCGCGGATTTCCTGCTCGCCGAGGGGATCGACCACCTCAATCATGGCGGTTATGGCGCGACGCCGAGCGTCGTGCTCGACGCAACACAGAGGTGGCGGTTCCAGATGGAGGCCGACCCCAGCACCTTCTTTCGCCGCGACCTCGTCGGCCTCACACGCCAGGCGGCCGATCGGGTTGCCGGTTTCTTGGGAGGGCGGGGCGAGGATTGGGCGTTCGTCGAGAACGCGACCGCCGGGCTCAACGCGATCATCGCCTCGCTGAGGCTAGGCCCGGGGGACGAGCTCCTGTGCCTGTCGCAGGTCTATGGCGCGATCGGTAATGCGCTCTCCTATCATGCAGCGCGCTCGGGCGCGCGGCTGGTCACCGTCACGGTGCCGGTGCCGTTCAGAGACCCCGCCCCGCTGCTGCAATCGCTGTCGGATGCGATCGGGCCGCGGACGCGGCTCGCCTCATTCGACCACATCACCTCGGCCGGAGCGGTCGTGTTGCCGATCCGGGAGATGGCGGCGCTGTGCCATGAGAAGGGCGTGCCGGTCGCGGTCGACGGCGCCCATGCGCCGGGCCAGATCGCGCTGGACGTGCCGACGCTGGGTGTCGATTGGTATGTCGGGAACCTGCACAAATGGGCGTTCGCCGCGAAAGGCACCGCGGTCATCTGGTGCGCGCCGGAGCGCCAGAAGGCGCTGCACCCGACCGCGATCTCGCATGCGCTGGGGCAGGGCTTTACCCCCGAGTTCGACTACACGGGCACGCGCGACAATTCGGCCTGGCTCGCCGTACCGGCGGCGCTCGATTATATCGAGGGGTTGGGCGCCGAGGCGATGCGCGCCCACAACGCCGCGCTCGCGCGCGAGGCCGGGGCAATGC
>JBARKH010000107.1:0-3134 GCA_049801295.1 Allostellaceae bacterium
ACGCAGCACCTCATCCTGAGAGACGCCGAGGAAGGCGGCGATTTGCACCGCCTCCAACAGTTTCATCTGGCGCTCGCCCTTGAGCATCCGGGAGACCGCCGATGGCGCCAGGCGCAAACGGCGGGCGAGATCGGCCTGCGAGACGCCGGCGCGCTCGAGGGTCTGCTGAAACCAGGTCGCATCCATGATTGCCGCCAACATAATTGTGCTATTGACACTGCTCCAATTGATAATATATGTAGCATGCGGCTTTGACAAGGGGGGCGAAGCGCATGTCAGGCGAAATTCCGGGACCGGGTGAGGGCGCGCGCGGGGATGACGCAGGGGAGGGGGGCTGTGCGTTTTTGATCGACGGCCCCGACCCCGGCGCGGGCTGCATCAATTTCTGCTACGCCCCGCGCCAGCCCGGCTCCGTCTATTGCCCACGACACCACGCTCAATGCCACCTCTCCAAAGGCAGCAAAGCCGAAAGGCGGCAATTGCGCGAGATCGAGGCGCTGGCCGATACGGTCGGCGGCCGGCAGGGACGCCCGGCGCGGCACCCTCCGGCTGACCTGTTGCGGCGGCTCGACCGCATTGCTCGGGCATCTTCGCGACCAAATCGTTCACGAATTGTTCTGGAGGGGCAGATGGCATCACAACGAGCCTCGCGAACCGAGTCCGCCAGCCAGCAGGAGTCCGGGCCGACATTGGAGCGCCGGCGGCATGGCGCCATCGAGCGCATGGACCGCGCGATCAGCGATGCGGCCGGCCATCCGTCCCGGCCTTATCGCGCTGTCGACACGCTTGCGATCATGCAGCGGCGGGGATCGATCACCGCGGGGATGCGGCAGGCCGGCGAGGATTTTCGTGCCCGGTTCGCCTTCGCTCAGCTCGACCCGCTGCGCGCGGTCGACCTGTCCCATCTGCGCCTCGGCGATCGCAGTCTGCGGCCCGATGGGGAGGGGCCGGGACTGCGCATCGAGGCGGCGCGCGCGGCGGTGTGGCGCGCGATCCAGGCGGTCGGCGGCATCGGGTCGCCGGCGGGATCGTGCCTGTGGTATGTCCTCGGCTGGGAGCGCTCGCTCAAGGATTGGGCTCTCGAGCAGGGCTGGAGCGGGCGTCGGGTCAGCCAGGAATCCGCCTCGGGTATCCTCATTGCCGGGCTCGGTGCGCTCGAAGCGCATTTCAGAATTCCACAAAAATTGATTCAATCGCATTTTACGCTTGACAAATCCGGATCGATGTGATATTAGTTCGTCACACTGAAAAAATTGGGTTGAGCGAATGGCGAGACGGTCTCGGCATCGGTATGCCGCCGGAGCGCCCGCTGTCGAGGATGCCGAGGCGTGCGCCGCGCGCCTCGGCATCACGGCGGAACGGGTGCTTCGGGAATACGCGCGCATCGGCTTTTCCGATATGAGCCGCATCGTCGGGTGGGACGGCGAGGGCAAGATGCAGGCGAAGCCCTCGACCGAATTGTCGCAGGACGATGCGTCGGCGATCGCCGAGATCGTTGCCTCGGCCAGTACCGGGATCGTCTACCGCATCAAGCTGCACGACAAGAAGCCGGTGCTCGACGCGCTGGGTCGCTGCGTCCACCTGCTGCCGCCGCTCAAGACCGGATCCAATGACGCAGAACAGCTGGATGGGATTGACGACCCGCGCGAATTTCTCATTCGCGAAGTGGATCGTCTCGCTGCCGAAGAGGCTGCGAGATCCGGCGATGCGGAAGTTGACCAATGAGGACGCTCGCGACCTAGACCACGAATTATCCTGGCGGCCACGGGCCGCGCAGACGCCGCCGCCCGGCAACTGGCGGGTCTGGCTGCTCTTGGCCGGACGCGGCTTCGGCAAGACCCGCGCCGGCGCCGAATTCGTTCGGGCACAGGTCGAGTCCGGTGTGGCGCGCCACGTCGCCCTGGTCGCGCCGACCGCGCTCGACGCCCGCAACGTCATGGTCGAAGGCGAAAGCGGCATCTTGAATATCGGGCTGGAGAGCCAGCGGCCGATTTATGAGCCATCGAAGCACCGCCTGACCTGGCCCAACGGCGCGATTGCGACGACCTACTCGGCCGACGAGCCGAACCGGCTGCGCGGTCCGCAGCATGATTTCGCCTGGTGCGACGAACTCGCGATATGGCGCCATCCGGACGCGTGGGACATGCTGATCTTCGGGCTGCGGCTCGGCGCCGACCCGCGCGTCGTGGTGACGACGACACCGCGCCCGATCAAGCTGATCCGCGTGCTCCTCGGCGACCCGAAGGTGGTCATGACCCGCGGCAAGACCGCCGAAAACCATGAGAACCTGGCGCCCGCCTTTCTCGACCAGATCGTGCGGCGCTATCAGGGAACCCGGCTCGGGCGGCAGGAGCTCGACGCCGAGATCCTCGACGACATGCCGGGCGCGCTGTGGCAGCGCGGCATCATCGAAGCAACGCGGGTGAGCGCCCTGCCCGAACTCTCGCGCGTCGTCGTCGCGATCGACCCCGCGGTCTCGGCAAGCGAGGATTCCGACGAAACCGGGATCGTCGTCGCCGGCCGCGACGCCAACGGGCATGGCTATGTGCTCGCCGACGGCTCCGGCCGCTATGCACCGGCGGAGTGGGCGCGGGTCGCGATCGCCGCGTACGGCGCGCACCAGGCCGACCGGATCGTCGCCGAAATCAACAATGGCGGCGACATGGTCGAGGCAACGTTGCGGATGATCGACCCAAACGTGCCGTTCGGCGCGGTTCGGGCGGCGCGCGGCAAGGTCGCGCGGGCCGAGCCGGTGGCCGCGCTCTACGAGCAGGGCCGCATCCACCACTTCGGGGCCTTCCCCCAGCTCGAAGACCAGATGTGCTCGTTCACCAGTGATTTCGATCCGACTGCGGCGGGCTACTCGCCGGACCGGGTCGATGCGCTGGTGTGGGCATTCACCGAGCTTTTGGTCGAGCCCCGCGGGGGCGAGGGAATTTTCGATTTCTATCGGCGGCGTGCCGCCAAGGAGAATGAAGCGCCATGACGCTCTTCGTCAAAGACGCCAACACCACGGTGCAATCGTTATCGACCGAGGTCGATGGCAACGGCAACCTCGTGCCGGTGCACGCCCCCGCCGCGACCAATGCGCAGGGCGTATCGACCCCGGTCGGGCCGCAAAACCCGCTGCCGGT
>JBARKH010000108.1:0-8851 GCA_049801295.1 Allostellaceae bacterium
CTCCGGGTCAGATCGAGCGGCAGATAGTCGAGCGCCAGCCCCGCGCCGGCCGCCTCGCGCGCAACCGCGCGACCGCCCGCCTCGTCAATGTCGCCGACAAAGACGCGTGCGCCTTCACCTGCGAGCAATAACGCGGTCGCCTTACCGATCCCCGAGGCGCCGCCGGTGACGACGACAGCGCGGTCTTGCATCTCCATCGCGACACGCCTTTCGGCAATCCACGCCCCAACTCATGCCCAAGCGCGATGTTCGGCGCTGGCGCGGTGCGCTGTCAATCGCCTCGCGCTCGGCATAGTCCCCGGCATAGCTCACGAGCGCGGGCTGTTTGCGTGCCGCAGACGGTGGGTTAGTGTCGGCCTCCCGCTCAAAAGCGAAAACGGGAAAGCCCGGATGAACATTGCCGAGGATGTCGAGAGCCGGCCCGGTCTGGCTATGCCGCCGCGGCCGGCGCATCCGCTCTCGACGCTTCAGATGATGCGGGTCGGGTTTTCCAATTCGCTCGCGGTGTGCGACGAGGAGTTGTTTGACGAACTGTTCGTCGAGCGCCGCTTTATCTGGGGCCGCCTCTTCGTGATCAGCGACCCCGACGGCATCAAGCGGGTGCTGCACGATAATGTCGACAACTACCCGCGGATCGACCCCATTCGCCGGGTCTTCGCGTTCGGCTCGGGCACGGGCATGCTGTGCGCCGAGGGCGAGGTGTGGCGGCGCCATCGCCGCATGCTCAACCCGACGCTCGACCGCCGCGCGGCGCTGGCCGATATGCCGGCCCTGGTCAGCTCGACCGAGGAGCTGGCGCAGCGTCTGGCCCGGCTACCGTCCGGGCAGGTGATCCATATGGGCGCGACCTTCAACGATTTGCTGACCCGCTCGACCGCTCGGATATTCGCCGAGGGCGAGAGCGCGGTCGAGCCAATGATCCGCCGCATGGGACACCACCCCGGCGAGTACGGATTTCTCGATTTCCTCGTGATGCCGGGGTGGCTGCGCTTCCTCGACCGCTTCCGCAAGAGTCGGGCGGAAGCACGGACCTATCACCCGCTACTCGCAGCGATGATCGCGCAGCGCCGCAGCGCGGACTACACGGGCGGCAAGGATATGCTCTGGCGCATCGCTCATGCCCGCGAACGCGAAACGGAGGCGCGCCTCGCCGGCGCGGAAATCGAAGATGAGGCGTTGACCCTCTGCTCGACCTCGGTCACCCCGCTCCATGTCTATAGCTGGCTGTGGTATCTGCTGGCGCTACATCCCTGGGCCGAGGAGCGGATCGAGGCCGAACTGACCCGGGTCCTCGCAGAGCGATCGCCGACCGCCGAGGATCTCGGCAAGTTCGTCTATACGCGCCAGGTCATCGATGAGGCGATGCGGCTCTACCCACCCCTGCCGATCATGCTGCGGACGGCGACGGCAGAGGATGTGGTATGCGGGCGGCGCGTGCCTCGCCGGTCGGTCGTCGCGGTGATGCCCTGGGTCGTCCACCGTCACCGCAAGCTGTGGAAGGACCCCGACCGCTTCGACCCCGAGCGCTTCGCTCCCGCACCGGTCGCCGCACGCTCGCGCTATTCGTATCTGCCGTTCTCCGTCGGCCCGCGGGTCTGCATCGGCGCCCAGCTGGCGCTCGTCGAGATGCTGGTCACGGTGGCGGTGCTCGTCCGGCGCTTCCAGTTTCGGCTAATCCCCGGCCAGCGGGTCGAGCCGATTGCCTGGACCAATCTGCGCCCCGGCCGCGGCATCCGGATGACGATCGAGCCGCGCTACCCGCCCCTCGCACGCGCCGGGTGAGACCTCGCCCTCGATGCCACATGAGGTGACCAGGCGGCTGGTGTTCTATTGCCCGGGATACGACGCCGAAGCTGCGACACGATACCGCCGTCTCCTTGGCATCGGGCTCGGCCAACTGCGCAAGCGGCTCCGCTTCGAGCGGACGATTGGGCCGGTCATAGCCGATCCCGCGGTGCCGTCGCTGCGCTGGACGATCCTCGCGAGCACGCCGACCTGGCGCACCGAAACGCTCTACGAGGTGCTGCGCTGGGACGATCTGGTCAAGCGGGACTTCAGCCGCACCTGGTTCGAGCGCATCCCGCTCCTTGTCACCTGCATGCTCGGGGCATTGCGCGACGGAGTTATTCCCAACCTCTTCCGCATCGACTGGCACTTCGCCTGCCTGGTCGTCTTCCCCTGGGTCGCCCTCTCGGGCGTGACCCTCGCCGCGCTCGCGATCGGTTGCACCGTCGCATGGCTGGTTGTGCCCGCGATGTCGCTGGCGGTGGGCGTCAAGGCGGTCGTCACCCTGGGGACCGCGCTCGCCGCGATCGTCGCGGCCCAGCCCGTCCTCAAACAATCCTTCGTATACTTCTTGCTCGACGATTGGATCTTCAATTGGCAGCACGGCACCGGAGAGCGGCCCGATATCGACGCCAGGCTCGATTCGTTCGCCGAGCGGATCGTCGCGGCCGTACAGGAGACTGCCGCGCAGGAAGTTCTCATCGTCGGTCACAGCAGCGGATCGATCCTCGCGGTCGAGATTGCCGCGCGCTCGCTCGCCCGAGATCCCGGGCTCGGCGACAGGGGACCGGCGGTGGCGCTCCTGACGATCGGCGCCGAATTGCCGGTCGCCGGGTACCTGCGCAAGGCGACGCGCTTCCGCGATGCGGTCGTTTGTCTGGCGACCGCCACCTCGCTCCTCTGGGTCGAGTATCAGGCGCCGCAGGATTGGCTGAACGCCTTTCAGTTCGAGCCGATCCGCGATCTTCGCCTCGACCTCTCAGGCCGACGCCAGACTAACCCGCAGATCCGCTCGCCGCGCTTCAAGGAGACGCTTTCCCCGCAGGCCTACAAGAAGATGCGGTGGAAGTTCCTGCGCATCCATTTCCAGTTTCTGATGCCAGTCGATGTTCCCGGCGAATACGACTACCCGATGATCGTCTGCGGTCCGGTTGCACTCGCCGATCGAATCGCCGACCCAAAGAGGGCGGTGCGCATCACCGATGGCGCCTCGCCATCGCCAGCGGGCGCTGGGCATTGATGCTCCCCTATTTCGAGACGCTGCTCGACCATTTGCGGCGCGGCGATCCGGTTGCCCAGCAAGCGTTGGGTGAGCACGTCCATTGGGGCTATTGGGAGAACCCGCAAGCCGCACCGCAAACCCCGGCCGAATTTCACCTTGCCGCCGAAGCATTGCTTGAGCGGATGCTGTCGCGCGTGACGATTCCCGAGGGGAAGAGCCTCTTGGATGTCGGCTGCGGCCTCGGCGGCACGATCAATTATCTCGATAACCGGCATCGCGGCTGCACCTTCATCGGCCTCAACATCGACGAAGCTCAGCTTGCGATAGCCCGCAAGAAGCTCATCGCCGGCAACCGCAACAGGGTGCATTTCACCAAGGCGGACGCCTGCGCCCTGCCATTTCGGGACGATTGCTTCACAGTCGTCTTATGCGTCGAGAGCATCTTTCACTTCCCTGACCGGCAGCGATTTTTCCGCGAATGCGCGCGCGTGCTGAAGCCCGGCGGAATGCTGGTCATTTCCGATTTCGTGCCGGTCAATCATCTCGGCAAATGGTTCGACCGCGCCGAGCGTGCCACGCACTTCGTCGGCCGTATGTACGGCAGGATCGACGTCAATATATCGGCGCCTCGCTATCGCGCGCTGGCGCGCGCCAGCGGCATGGCCACAACGTCGATCGACGACATCACGCCGAACACGCTGCCGACCTACCGGTTTCTCAAAAGCACCCTCAAGCGCACCGCAAAAAGCGGCATCTACAATCGCGCGACGTTTGTCATCGAACTGATCTCGCGACTGAAATTACTGCGCTATTTGATATTGACCTTCCGCAAGGCCGACGAGGAATGAAAAACTCAAGACTGGTGAAATCAAAGTGGGGGATGATCGAACGTGACCGGATCAGGCTCTAATAATCGAGAAGCATGTACCATTGATCAAGATGCGCGCGCACGACGGGCGTGATGACCCGGTCGAGACGTTCGACGTTTTCGTTCAAGCTCGCGGCATGGTTGTCGCCCGGCGGCGTGAGCGCGACCGGCGGCAGGTAGGTGACGCGGAACCGGGCGCCGCCGAGCCGCAATGCATAGGCCGGGATCACCGCCGCGCCGCTCACCCAGGCGAAGCGCACGACGTTGAGGATGTTGGCGCGCGGCCGCACTTCGCGGCCAAACAAGGGCGCGTTGACATAGCGCCTGCGCTCGTCGTCGCCGTAGATCAGGAGCACCCCGCGCGTGCTCGTCAGATGGCGATGCGCCGCGCGCGTCGCGGCGATCCCGGGGCGCAGCAGAATGGCGCCGTAGCGCTCGCGTGCCCGCCGTGCGATCCGGTCGTCGAAGCGATTGCGTTGCGGCTGATAGATCGCGTGGAAGCCGATCCCGAGGCCGATCATGCTCGGACCGATGGTTTCCCAATTGCCGAGATGGAGGCCCATCACAATGACCGGCTGGCCCGCGGCCCGCGCCGTGAGCAAGTGCTCCGCTCCGGCGACGGCGATGCGGCCTTCCGGTCCCAAGCGGTCGAGCACCGAGAATTCCAGCATCGCCCGGCCGACGTGATCGTAGAGGCGCTTAACCGCCTGTTCTGCCTCGCGCGCGCACGTGCCCGCGGGCGACAGCACGACGTAAGCGCGCTGCGCCCGCTCGCCCTGTGCGCGAAAGCGATAGCGCTGGTTGGCGACGCCAAGAAATCCGCCGACCGCCGAGATCCAGTCGAGCGGCAATTGGCGCAAGCCCCGCGTCAGCGCCAGATTGAGAAAGCCAAGGAGCGGGTCGCGCAGCCAATAGCGCCGCCATTGGGCGGCGACCAGGCGAAGCGATGCCCAGCTCAGCGCCGCCTGGCGCCCGGCGGGCAACGAGTGGTGCGAAGCATCAGCCACGCGGCTCGATCTGCATCGGCAGGGTGTCACCCGGTCGCAAAGTCAGGCGGCACACCGGCATCACCGATGCTTCCGGCGCGAGGCGCAGCCGGACCCGCTGCGCCAAGGTCGCCAAACACAGGATCGCCTCGGTCAGGCCAAACGCCATGCCAGCGCAGATCCGCGGCCCGAGGCTGAACGGAACATAGCTGTAGCGCTGCCGTGCGGCGGCATTCTCCGGCAGGAACCGTTCCGGCATGAAATGGTCAGGATTGTCCCATAGCTGGCGGTGACGGTGCAGCAGCCACGGAATGACGATGACGAGCGACCCGGCCGGGATCGTCCGGTGGCGGATGACTTCGTCATGCATCGCCTGGCGCGACAGCAGCGGCACCGGCGGGTAGAGCCGCAACGTCTCCTCGATGACTGCGCGGGTGTAGACGAGGCCCGGCAGGTCGGCGAGGGTCGGCGGCCGGCCGCCTAGCACCGAATCTAATTCCTCGTGCAGCCGCGCCTCGACCGCTTCGGCCTGCGACAGGAGAAACCAGGTCCACGCCAGGGTATTCGCCGTCGTCTCGTGGCCCGCCATGAAGATGACCGCGGCCTCGTTGCGCAGCGCGTCGGGGTCGAGCGCCTCGCCGGTTTCCTCGTCGCGCGCATCGAGCAGCGCCTGGATCATCGAGGCGTCGCCCTCGGCGTGGCGCGCGCGCGCGGTGCGGATGATCTCGTCCATCACCTCGTGGATGCGCCGCGCCGAGCGGCGGATCGCGGCCCGGTAGAAGCGCGGCAACCAATCCGGCAGGCCGAGCATGTAGGCCAGATCGAGCTGCGAGATCAGCCGCTGGTATTCGCTGAACGATGCGACGATAGCCGTCGCGTGCTCGGCGCCGAGCCGGGGCCCGAAGATTGTCCGGCAGATGATCTCCGCGGTCAGCGTCGCCATCTCGCGCAGGGCGTCGATCGGCGCACCGGCGCGGGCGTTCGCCCAGCGCCCAGCGACTTCGTTCGCCACTTCGACCATCACCGGGGCAAAGAGGTCGAGCCGCGAGACATGAATGATCGGGGCGAC
This sequence comes from Allostellaceae bacterium, assembly GCA_049801295.1. Taxonomy (GTDB): domain Bacteria; phylum Pseudomonadota; class Alphaproteobacteria; order ATCC43930; family CGMCC-115725; genus DATARH01. Next base: position 5,931 of record JBARKH010000108.1, read on the forward strand.
GATCCGGCGCCGCGTCTTCCACGTCTCGCCGTCGCTGATGAAGAGGCCGTCGCCGAGCAACGGTTCCAATGAATGGCGCATCTGCGGCGATTTGCGCTGAAAGCTCTCGTGCAAGGCGATGAACGCGCGCGCCACCGTATCGGGGCTGTTGCAGACGAAAACCTGGCGGGTCAAGACGCGGGTCGCGAAGAACTGATATTCGAAGCATTTCTCGTCGAACACGGCGAGGAAATTACGCCGCGCCGTATTGATCAAGGACAGCATCGGCAGCGGCGTCTTGTGGCGTGGCGGATAGGGCGGGACAAAAATGCTCATCCAATCCACCGGATGGGGCAGGGCCGAGAAGACTCCAGGCTGCAAAACTATCGGTTGGCCACGCGGCCGCCAAGCATGCTCGACAACAGGCCGGTCAGTTCGGATGGTCGATCAGCATCGGCAGGCTTTCGCCTGGCCGCAAGGTCAGCCGACAGACAGGCTCGACGACGGCGCCCGGTGCAAGGCGCAGCCGGGCGTGCTGCGCGAGGGTGGCGATGCACAGGATCGCCTCTGTTAAGCCGAAGGCCTGGCCAGCGCATACCCGCGGTCCGACGCTGAATGGGATATAGCTGTAGCGCTGGCGCGCGGCGGCGTTCTCCGGCAGGAACCGCTCGGGGACGAAATGGTCGGGCTCCTCCCACAATTGGCGGTGCCGGTGGAGGAGCCACGGAATGACGATAAGGAGCGAGCCGGCGGGGATCGTCAGGTGGCGGATCCGCTCCTCCTGCAACGCCTGGCGCCCGAGGAGCGGCACCGGCGGGTAGAGCCGGATCGCCTCCTCGAAGACCGCGCGGGTATAGATGAGCCGCGGCAAATCGTCGAGCGTCGGCAGCCGCCCGCCCAAGACCTCCGCCAGCTCGGCGTGCAGGCGGGCCTCCACTTCGGGCGCCTGCGACAAGAGGAACCAGGTCCAGGCGAGCGAGTTGGCGGTCGTTTCATGCCCGGCCATGAAGATGACGGCGGCCTCGTTGCGCAGCGCCTCGCGATCGAGCTTGTCGCCGGTCTCCGGGTCGCGCGCCTCCAGGAGCATCGCGATCATTGAGCGCTCGCCGCCGGCCAGGCGTTCTTCGCAGCGCGCGATGATGTCGTCGAGCACCCGGTCGATGCGCCGCGCCGCGCGATGCACCGCCGGCGACTGGAACCGCGGTAGCCAATCCGGCAACCCCAAGAGATAGGTCAGGTCGAGCTGCGATACCTGGCGCTGATAGGCGCTGAAGGAGGCGACGATCTCGGTCGCGTGCTCGGCGCCGAGGCGCGGCCCGAAAATCGTCCGGCAGATGATCTCGGCGGTCAGCGTCGCCATCTCGCGCAGCGCATCGATCGGCGCGCCCGGCGGCAGCGCACCCCAACGCTGGGCGGTCTCGGCGGCGGCCTCGACCATCGTCGGCGCGAACAGGTCGAGGCGCGAAGCGTGCACGATCGGCGCGACAATGCGCCGGCGCCGCTTCCACAAATCGCCGTCGCTGATGAAGAGGCCATCGCCGAGCAGCGACGACAAGGCATGGCGCATCTGCGGCGTCTTACGCTGAAAGCTCTCATGCAGCGTTATGAAGGCCTGGGCCACCGTGTCGGGGCTGTTGCAGACGAACACCCGCCGGGTCAGGAGCCGGGTCGAGAAGAACTGGTATTCGAAGCATTTGTCCTCGAAGACAGCGAGGAAGTTGCGCCGCGCCGTAGCCAGCGCCGCAAGCGGCGGCAGCGGCTCCCTGGGGCGCGCCGGATAGGGTGGGACAAAGCCGCTCACGACGCGTAACCGGGGGGCTGGCGGATGGCGCGGCAAGCCCCTAGGTCGATCGCCGGCGCCGGATCGGCGCCGAGGACCGAATCGACGATGAGCCGCGCGAGGTCGTGCACCGGCAGATCGCGCGGCTCAGGCGTCCCCCGTCCCGGCCAGATCGCGTAATCGCTCGACCACTCCTCGAAGCCGAAATGGCGGAAGGCGGCCGAGAGGCTCGGCAGGTGATCGCCGTAGAAGGCGAGGACGGCACGCGAGCCATGCCGCGCGAGACCGTCCATCAGCATGCGCAGCATCGCATCGGAGCGGCGCAGACCGTCGAGATAGCGCGGTAATTCCCCGCGGTCCGGCGCGGAGCCTGAATCGAAGATGCCAGCGACCGCGGGATCGATCGGCGGTCCGTTCGCGAGCCACGGCCCGTGATTGCCCATCGTGATCGCGAAGATGAAGGTTCGCGGGCCTTCCTCCTCGAGGATGCGCAGGATCTGCCCGGCAAACTCGGGATCCGGGCAATAGGGCGGCACAACCGAGCCGCCGATCGCCTCACGGCCGAGAAACTTTTCGAAGCCGAGCGCTGGCATCGCCAGATCGCGCCGGAAAAACCGGCGGTCGAAGGGGTGCAGGCAGATCGTGCGATACCCCGCGCGACGCAGCCGCCACACCTGCGAGGCGATCGGCACCCGCGCCAGCGCATAATAGGGATTGAAACGGTCGTAGCCGAGTTCGCTCTCCGGGGTTCCGGTGAGAACCGCGAATTCGGCGCGCATCGTGTTGGCGCCCCAGGCCGGCACGGCGAGCCGGCCGAACGCTACCGCCTCGGCGCAACAGGCCTCGAACCCGGGCAACAGGTCGCGCGGGATCAGCGGCGACAGGCGGCGCGCGTCGAAAAACGATTCGCACTGGACGACGACGATCGGCCCCGCCGACTCGCCGATCCGTTCGCCCGCTGCCTCGCTGCGCTCGCGCGCCACGGGCGGGGCGGCCAATTTCCGCTGTCGCTCCGCCCGCTCAGCCCGGGCGACGATCGTGTGAACGAGCAGCATGGAGAAGGGGCCGAGCGCGGCGGCGTCGGCGAACGACTCGCCGCTTGGGTCTAGTCGGCGCAGCACGCCTGCCGCGGCTCCGAGCAGCGGCTCGCGTGCGAGGAACC
>JBARKH010000109.1:0-12199 GCA_049801295.1 Allostellaceae bacterium
CGGCCAGCGCGCAGCCCGGCGGCGACATTCGCCTGGCCCTCAGGGGTGTCATTTCGGTAGAGCGGCCCCAATTCGAACAGGGCGATATCAGCAAGGCCGCGATCGGCGTTGCGTTGCGCCGCCGCGACGAGCCCGGGCAAGACGCTCGGCCGCATCGCATCGAGATCGGCGCTGATCGGGTTAACGAGCCGCAACTCGGACTTGGCGCCGCCGAACCGCTCGGCCATGTCGGATGAAATGAACGAGAAGGTGACCGCCTCAACGAGCCCGCGCTCGGCCAGGGTGCGGCGCGCCAGTTCGAGGCGACGGCGGCGCGGGTCGATCGCCGGGCGCGACACAATCGTATCGCGCGGCAAGGGTGCCGCCGGGATCTCATCGTAGCCCTTAATGCGGAGCACTTCCTCGACGAGGTCGGCCTCGCCCTCGATGTCGCTGCGCCAGGAGGGCGGCGAGACCGTGAGGCTGCCGTCATGCTCGGCCGCTTCGGCGACGGTGCAGCCGAGCGCTTCGAGGATAGCGCCGCTCTCGTCCGACGGGACATGCAGCCCGCCGAGCCCCGACATCCGCTCGGGGCGCAGCAGATACTCGCGCCGCCATCGCGGCTCGGCGCCGGCGACGACGATCTCGGAGGGCTCCCCGCCGCACAGTTCGAGGATCAGCCGAGTCGCGATTTCAAGGCCCGGCCCGACAAAAGCCGGGTCGATGCCGCGCTCGAACCGATACCGGGCGTCACTGGCGATCTCGAGCCGGCGCCCGGTCGCGGCGGTGCGGATCGGATCGAAGAGGGCCGCCTCGATAAACACCTCAGTCGTCGCCTCGGTGCATCCCGTCGTGTCGCCGCCGATGACGCCGCCGAGGCTCTGCACGCCGGCCGGATCGGCGATCGCGGTGATTTCCGGGTCGAGCTCGTATTCACGGCCGTTCAGCGCGAGCAGCTTTTCGCCGGGGCGGGCGAAGCGCACGGTCAGGTCGCCCTTGAGCTTGCCGGCGTCGAATACATGGAGCGGCCGGTTGAGGTCGAAGGTCATGAAATTGGTGATGTCGACCAGCGCCGAGATCGGCCGCAGCCCGATCGCTTCGAGGCGATCGCGCAGCCAGCGCGGGCTCGGCCCGTTCTTCAGGCCGCGGATGTGGCGGCCGAGAAACAGCGGGCAGGCGGTCGGGTCTTCGAGATGGATCGCGATCCGCGAGCGAAAGCGGCCCTCGACCGGGGTCGTGTCGAGCGGTTTGAGGTGCCCCAGACCCGCCGCTGCCAGGTCGCGGGCGATGCCGCGCACACCAAGGCAATCGGCCCGGTTCGGGGTGACTTTCAGGTCGATGACCGGATCGTCGAGCCCCAAGAGAGCGGCGTAGGGAATGCCGACCGGCGCGTCCGCCGCCAGTTCGATGATGCCGGAATGATCCTCACCCAGCGCCAGCTCGGCCATCGACATCAGCATGCCCTTCGATGCGACGCCGCGGATCGCGCTCTCGGTCAGCACCGTGCCGGTTTTCGGGATGTGCACGCCGGCCGGGCCGAATACGCCCTTCATCCCGGCGCGCGCGTTGGGCGCCCCGCACACCACTTGGGTCTCGGTCGTGCCGTTGTCGACGATGCAGACCCGCAGCCGGTCGGCATTGGGATGCTGCACGGCCGAGACGACGCGCGCCACGACAAACCCGGAGAGCGCGGCGGCGCGGTCCTCGACGCTTTCGACATCGTGACCGAGCATGATCAGCCGTTCGGCGATCTCGGCGACCGGCGCCGCGGTGTCGAGATGGGTCTTGAGCCAGGACAGCGTCGTTTTCATCAGGCCGCGCCTCCCGCGAGCGGCCCGCGCGCCGGCGAGGGAATGTCGAGCGGCAGGAAGCCGTAATGCCGCAGCCAGCGCAGATCGGAATCGTACATGGTGCGCAGATCGGGGATGCCGTATTTCAGCATCGCAACGCGCTCGATCCCCATGCCGAAGGCAAAGCCCTGATACTCCGCGGGGTCGATGCCGCAATTCTGCAGGACCTTGGGATGCACCATGCCGGAGCCAAGGATCTCGAGCCAGTCGCCGCCGGCGCCGATCTTCAATTCGCCGCCCTTGCGCGAGCACCCGATATCGACTTCGGCCGAGGGTTCGGTGAACGGGAAGTAGCTCGGCCGGAAGCGCACCGGCACATCGTCGATGCCGAAAAAGGCGCGGCAGAACTCAATGAGGCAGCCTTTCAGATGGCCCATATGGGTGGTGCGGTCGATGACGAGGCCCTCGACCTGGTGGAACATCGGCGAGTGGGTCGCATCGTGGTCGGCGCGAAAGGTGCGGCCGGGCACGATGATGCGGATCGGCGGCTGCTGCGCCAGCATCGTGCGGATCTGCACGGGCGAAGTTTGGGTGCGCAACAGGAGCCGCGAGCCGTCCGGGCGCTCGGGCAGATAGAAAGTGTCGTGTTCCTGGCGCGCGGGATGCTCGGGCGGGATGTTGAGCGCGGTGAAATTGTGGAAATCAGTTTCGATATGCGGCCCTTCGGCGACGACAAAACCCATCTCGCCGAAGATCGCGATGATCTCGTCGATCGTCTGGCTGATCGGATGGATCCTGCCGGTGCCGCCGGTCAGCACCGGCAGAGTCACGTCGGCGTGCTCGCCGGCCAGGCGATTGGCGAGGGCGGCGCGACCAAGCTCCGTCGCGCGGAAGTCGATTTCCGTGGCGAGAATTTCCTTTATCGCATTGAGCAAAAGGCCGTCCTGCCGCCGTTTGTCCATGGGCAGCGCGCCCAGCCCCCGCATCAGCTTAGTCACCTCGCCCTGACGGCCGAGATATTGGATACGATAGCCTTCGAGTTGCTCCGGTGATTGCGACGTTCTCACATTGTGAAGGGCGACTTCCTTCAGCTTCTGCGGGTCTTCCATGACCGAATTCCTGAACCTCAGACCGGAAAAGGAAAAGGGGCCTCAAAACGGCCCCTTGGTGACTCATAGGCGAGTAGCTCAGGGCCTAGAGAACGCACTCGCCGCTAAATCGCCAACCTACAATGTCAAACCGGCGAAGGCCGGTATCCATGGCCGGGGTGGATCCCGGCCTTCGCCGGGATGACTCAGAGTGCTGCCTCACGCCGCCGCCGGCTGCGCCTCGCCCAACGCCGATTTGGCGCTCGCGACGATCGCGCTGAAGGCCTCGGGCTCGCGGATCGCCAGATCGGACAAGACCTTGCGGTCGATGTCGATCCCGGCGAGCTTTACCCCGTGCATGAATTGCGAATAGGTCAGCCCATGTTCGCGCGCGCCGGCATTGATGCGCTGGATCCATAATCCGCGGAAATCGCGCTTCTTGTTACGGCGGTCGCGATAGGCGTATTGCAGCCCCTTCTCGACCTTTTCGAGCGCGATCCGATAGGCGGTGCTGGCGCGCCCGCGATACCCCTTGGCGAGTTCCAGCACCTTCTTGTGCCGGGCATGCGTGGTGACCCCGCGTTTGACCCTGGCCACGGCTCAGCCCCGCAGATAGGGCATATAGGTCAGCACGAGCTTCGCATCGCCCGGCTGCAGCGTGACCGTGCCGCGGGCGTGGCGCTTCATCTGCTTGGGCTTGCTGATCAGCCGATGGCGCTTGTGCGCGACGTTCATCCGAATCTTGCCGTTGGCGGTGCGGCTGAACCGCTTCTTCGCGCCACTCTTGGTCTTCATCTTGGGCATTTCGCTGTCCTTCGCAGAGGTTGGGCGGCAAGGCATGCCCCAGGGCGCTGTTGCGCGGCCCGCTGCCCATTGGAGCGGCGGGTTATAGCGATGCCCCCCGGCGAAAGCAAGCGACGGGCGGCGCTGCGTTAAAGCACCGCGACCGCCTCGATCTCGATAAGAAACTCGGGCTGGGCCAGCGCCGCGACAGCGACCAGCGTGTGGGCCGGCATCTTCTTGCCGAAAAATTCCTCGCGCACGGGGCCGTAATCGGCGCGGTGACGGATGTCGGTGAGATACGTGTTGACCTTGACGATATTGGCCATCGTGCCGCCGCCGGCCTCGACCTGGGCCTTCAGGCATTGCAGGGCGGCCCGGGCCTGCGCCTTGAAGTCGCCGGGATGCACCGCGCCGCCATCCGGCCCATAGGCGACCTGGCCGGCGATGAAGAGCATCGTCTGCGCACCCGAAACCTTGACCGCCTGCGCGTAGGCCGGCGGGTCATAGACGCTTTTTGCGGCATAGGATTCGATTTTGGCCATCGCTTCCTCCTGTCGTTGATTACTGCGCCGCCGCGGCGGCGGTTGCGGCCGGGGCCCCCCAGCTCTTCAGCACCGGCAGGACCTCCTTGGCGTAGAGGCGCAGCGAGCGTTCGGCCAATTCATAGGGCGTCCCGCCAAACCGGAAGCAGGTGCACAGCTCGAACTCGCCGACCGCCGCGCGCCGCTCTTCGAGCTCGCGCAGGATGTGATCGGGAGTGCCCCAGACGGCGGCCTTGAGGAAGGCTTCGACGATGCCGTCGCGCCCGGCCTCCTTCGCCAGCTCGGCCTTTTTGGCGTAGGCGTCGTAACCCTTGGCTTTGGCGAAATGGCCGGAAAGGAGCTCGTAATGTTCTAGATTGCTGTCGACGAACGACCCCATGTGGCGGCGTGCCAGATCTTCGACCCCGCCCATCGTCGGCGCGCAGATGCAGAAATCGGCGATCAGGAAGGGCGGCGCCTCGGCATGGTGAAACTGCCGGAAGAGGGTGCGATGGCGCTCGATCTGCGGCAGCCGCATCGGCCACGGACGGTCGGCGAACATCACCATGCGCGCCTTGATGCGCGCCGCGGCCTCGACCGAATCCTCGCTCGATGCAACCGCATAGGTGCGGCCCTCAAAGCTGCGCTCGGGGCGCGGCCGGATCGCGATCCTCGGCTGCTTATAATGCTTGCCGTTGCCTTCGATGTATCCGGTGCGCAGCGCCTCAAGGATCATCGCCGAGGCTTCGTCGAAGCGCTCGCGCGATTCGTCCATCGTGCCGCGAAAGGCGGCGAATTCGCGCCGCGACAGCCCGCGCCCGATGCCGAGGCGAAAGCGGCCATGAGCGAGATGATCGAGCATCGCCACCTGCTCGGCGACGCGCAAGGGGTCGTGCCAGGGCAGGATCACCGCCGCCGTGCCGAGCTCGGCATGCTTTGTCACCCCGGCGAGGTAGCTCATCAGCTGGAGGTTGTCGGGGCAGAACGAATAGTCGAAGAAATGGTGCTCGACCGACCACAACACGTCAAAGCCGAGATCGTCGGCGAGGTGCGCCAGGCGCAATTCCTCGTCCCACACCTGTGCATCGCTGATCTTGTCCCAGCCATAGCTGGCGAAAAGCAACTGAGTGCCGACATCCATGGGGGTTCTCCTATTCCTCGCCGCCGATCTTAACCCCGGCGAGCTGTTCGAACACCTTGATGATCGCCGAGCCGTCTTCCTTGTTGAGCCTCTGGGCGCGGCCCATCTGGTAGACCTGCTGCGACAGGTTGGCGAGGAGCAGCGGCACGCCCAGCCGCTTGGCGAAGGCGGTTTCCAGCTCCTGGTCTTTGTACGAGATGTCGATCGTGCCGCCCGGAGCGAAGTCGCGCCGCAGCATCCGCGGCACCCGGTTCTCGAACTGCACCGAGGCGCCGGTAGAGACCCGGATCACCTCATAGATCTTGTGCGGATCGAGCCCGGCCTTGACGCCGAAGACCAATGCCTCGGCGATCGCCACGGTCTGGATCTGCCCGAGCATGTTATTGAGAAGCTTCATCGCCAGGCCATGCCCGAGCGCCCCGACATGGAACAGGTTCTTCCCCATCGCGCGGAACAAATCCTCGCAGGCGGCATAGGTTTCGGGCGCGCCGCCGACGATCACCGAGAGGGTGCCGGCTTTCGCCCCGGCCGTGCCGCCGCTGACCGGCGCGTCGAGCATCAGGACGCCGCGTTCCGCCAGGCGCCGCTCGAAGCGCCGCGCCGCGAACGGGTCGATCGTGCTCATGCAGATGACAATGTGCCCGGCTTGCGCGCTCGCGATAATGCCGTGACTGCCGGTGATGACTTCTTCGGCCTGATCGGTCGTTTCGACCATGCAGATCGTGCGCTCGACCGCGGCCGCTACCGCGGCCGGCGAGTGTTCGACCGCGGCGCCGGCGGCTACCAGCGCCGCGAGCTTTGCCGGGTCGAGGTCATGGACTACCAGCGAAAATCCGCGCTTAAGGAGATTGAGCGCCATCGGCCCGCCCATGGCGCCGAGTCCGATAAATCCCACCTTGCCCGGCATGGCGTCGTCTCCGCTGCTGCGCACCGTGCCAGTCTAGGCAACCCGGCAGGGCTTGTCGCCGATCTATCGCGGCTTGCGCCGCTCGGCCCCAGAATGACGCGGGAGGCAGCGCCGCGTGTCGAGCGCGGCAACGCAACGGGAGCGGTTGCGGGCGGTCGCTGAATGTTGCCGAGCGGCCTCGCCGCAGCCCGCGTCAGCAGCCAAAAGCCGCCCCGCAGAGCACGCCGGCCAGCACTGTTTTGAGAAGAGCTCCGAATGCTATCCCGGTCAGAAACGCAAGGACCAGTACCATCACCATATTCATAGTATGGCAGCTCTAGGGACGCACGCCAGCCCGCGCCTTGATGTAGATCAGTTGGCATCGGCCGGTTCGCTTTGGTGCGTTGGTCCAGAGGAGGCTACCCTGAATGGTAATTTCATCCCGGATTGCCGACGGACCAGAGCTTTTGACGCGTTGAAAAAAATTGGCGACCCCGGCAGGATTCGAACCTGCGACCACCGGCTTAGAAGGCAGGTGCTCTATCCAGCTGAGCTACGGGGTCGCGGGGCTCGGCGCCCGGTTATCGCATCGCGGGGCGGGTGCGGCAATCTCTTGCGTGCCCCGCGCCCCCGCCGATTCACCGCTCAGTCGCGCACCCGGTCGTAGCGGAAATTGTCGGCGTAGCTTTTCGCTTTCGGGGTTCGCGCCTGCGGTTCGTTGAGCGTGTATTCGAGCCCGAGCTTCTTGGCAAAGGCGAGCGCCTCATCGAGCGCGTCAAAGCGCAGCCGCACCTCGTTGAGGGTATCCTTGGCGCTCGACCAACCCATCAGCGGGTCGGGATCGCGGCGGCTCGCCGGCTCGTATTCGAGCACCCATTTGTGGGTTTGCGCGCGGCCCGATTGCATTGCCGTCTTGGCCGGCCGGTAGATGCGTGCCAGCGCCATCGCGGATCAGCCTCCCGTTATTGTGAGCCCGCCGCCCGGCTGGTGTGGTCGGGGCGAGAGGATTCGAACCTCCGACATCCTGCTCCCAAAGCAGGTGCGCTACCAGACTGCGCCACGCCCCGGGGCCACCGGCCGAACCCACCGAATATATAGGCATCTGGGGATCGGGTTTTAGCCGATCGCGGCAGTCGCGAGCAACCGGCTCGATGGCGGCGGCGGGCGAAGTCCTCCGGTGCAGTTATTTGGTGCGGCTATCCGGCGCGGCTGCGGTCCCAGCTTTGGGCGCGGCCGTGCGCAGCCTCGCGCTGCAGCAGCTCGAAGACGCAGCCCAGGAGCTCGCGGCGGCCGAACGGGGCGGCGATAAAGTCGTCGCCGGCGTGCTCGGGACACCGGCTCCGGCATACCGCGGCGTCGGCGAACAGCGCCTTGAGCCAGGGCTGGCGCGCCCGGAGCTGGCGCAGGGTGGTCGGGCCGTCGAGCGTTCCGGGCAGGCTCACCGAAGCGATTGCCAGAAGGAACCGGTCGCGCCGCGCGGCGCGGATCGCAGAAAACCCGTCTCCTACCGCGGTGACGGCAAATCCCTCAGCGAGCAGCACGCGCTCGCTCAGCTGGCGGCGTCCGGCATCGTCATCGATAACGAGAATTTGCTTCCCTTCCGGGTACATAGGCTGCTCTTTCGTTCGCATCCGTTGGCGCGGGAGCGATATTGCCTGGAAGGTTTACCAGCTTGGTTAATCGCCGACACATTTCGCCGCGGATTTTGCCAAATTTTTGCGAGCATTCGCGATTTAAACCATGGTTTGCCTCGCCGATTATTTTGAATTCTACCAAAGATGCCGGCATTGAGCCGGGACCGTCAGCCGGCCAGCAGCAGCCGGGTCAGCTCGTCCGGCATGCTCAGCATCGGGTAATGCCCGGTATCGAGCTCCGCCCAGCTGGCGTTGAGCCGCTGCGCGGCGCGGCGCTGATGCGCTTCCCCCGGGTTTGGCGCGCGGCGGCACCAGATGACGCTTGCCTTCCATGGCTGTGACCAGAACGAGTCGAGCTTGACCCCCTCGGTGTAGATCCCGATCGGGTGCGCAGTATACCGCTCAAGCGCCCAGGCCCGGCTCGCCGGATCGAGGTCCGCGAAGAGGCGGGTCGCCGCGTCCTCGGGGCTGGGACCGCGAGTGAGCTCGGTCACCGACGTCGCGGTCGATCGGGTGACAATGTCGCCGATCTTCTCGCCGGGAAAGAGCGCCAGCGCATCGACGAGGGCGATGCGCCCGACCCGGTCGCGCATCAATTCGGCGACGCGGCAGACGACCATCCCGCCCGAGCTGGTGCCAACCAGGACGACATCCTTCAGATCCTCGTAGAAGAGGAGCTGCGCCACTTCGTCGGCCTGGGTTTCGGTGGTGATCCCGGGACGCACACTGCCCTTGCGCTCTGCGCAGCCATCCAGGCTCGGGGCATAGACCTGGTGCGCCGCCGCGCGCAGCCGGTTGGCCACCCTCTGCCAGATCCAGCCGCCCTGATAGGAGCCGTGCACCAACACGAATGTCGCCATTTGTTCAATTCCCTCCGGTTACATCGATCGTGACGCCGGTCACGAAATCTGCATCGCTCGACGCCAGAAAACATATGACCTTGGCCTGGTCGACCGCCTCGGCGACGCGGCGCAAGGGCGTACGGTCGATCTCGGCCTGCTGGTCCTCCGGGCTCGACTGGTTCCAGCGCGGCCGGATCCGCTCAGTCAGGGTGCGGCTCGGGGCGATCGCGTTGATGTTGACGCCATGGGGCCCGAGTTCGAAGGCGAGCTTCCGGGTGAAGGCGATGATGCCACCCTTGGCGGCGGCATAGGCGCTGCTTGATGACTCGCTCAAGCCCCGGCCGGCGATCGACGACAAATTGACGATCTTGCCGCTCTTCTGCCGCTTCATCACCGGCACCACGGCATGGGTGAAGAGGAAAGTGCCGGAGAGGTTGAAGTCGATCAGCTTCTGCCAGTCGGCAAAGCTCAATTCATCGACCGTGGCCCCGGATTTCGAAATGATCGTGCTGCCGCCGACCGCGTTGACGAGGATGTCGATCCGGCCGAACTCGCGCGCGACCGACGTCACCAACGCGTCGACCTGGGCCGCATCGAGCGCATCGCAGGGCCGACCGTGCGCCCGTCCGCCGGCCGCACCCAACTCCACGACGGCCCGATCGAGGCGCTCCTGGTGATTGTCGACGGCGACGATGATCGCCCCCTCGCGCGCCATGATGTCGGCGCTGGCGCGGCCGATCCCGCTCGCCGCGGCGGTAATGAGGGCGACCTTGTCCTGAAAGCGCATCCTTCCCCCTTCCGCCGGTCGGTCGGCCCATGCATGCTGGTAGAAGACCAGCACGGGAGGGAGCGCGATGCAACTCGGGATTCATCTGCCGCAGGCCGGTAGCAAAGCGACGCCGGAATTGATCCGCCGCCATGCGATCCGCGCCGAGGCGCTCGGCCTCTCCGATATTTGGGTCAGCGAGCACATCATTGTGCCGAGGAAGCAGTTTCCTCGCTCGCCCTTATTCTATGATCCCGTGCTGACGCTGACCTGGGTCGCCGCGGTCACCCGGCGGGTGCGGCTTGGCACCAGCGTTATCGTGTTGCCGATGCGCCACCCGCTGCCGCTCGCCAAGGAGCTCTCGACCCTGCACAATTTGTCGGAGGGGCGCCTCATCCTCGGGGTCGGGGTCGGCTGGCTGGAAGCGGAGTTCGCCGCCTTGGGCGTGCCTTTCAACGAGCGCGGGAGGCGCATGGACGAGGGCATCGCGATGATGCGCGCGGTGTGGTCCAAGGATCCGGTCAGTTTCGAAGCAAAAACGATCGCCGCCGATATCCAGGACATGACGATGCTGCCGCAGCCGATAAGCGCCATTCCGATGTGGCACGGCAGCCGCACGGAGGCGGCGCACCGCCGCACCGTGCGTGTCGGCGACGGCTGGCACGGCAGTCAGGTGACCCCTGAAGAGGCCAAGCCGGTCATCGCCCGGCTGCGCCGCGACCGGCCCGAGCCCGAATTCACGATCTCGATCCGCTCGCACTGGGACGGCAAGGACCTCGGCATGATGAAGGAGCGGGTCGCGGCTTACGCCGAAGCCGGCGTACAGCACATCATGGTCCACCCGCAGAACCGCGAAATCGACGACTGGGACACCGTCATCGAAGGCGTCGGCAAACTGGCGGCGACGTAGAGGAAGGTCCCATGACCCGCGGGCGCAGACCGCATCCGCGCCTCCCGCCGTTCAATGGCCCCCGCCGGGGATGATTTTTCCGTCGTAGATCTCCGGGTTAGGAGCGCCTTGGACGATCAAGGTGCCGACCAGGCCCCGCTCCAGCCTCGCCAGCGCATGATCGACGATCGCGTAATTGCCCGGCACCTCCGGCTTGAACTCGGTGATTGCGGCGCCACCGGGCGGGACCGTTATCGTTTGGATCCCGCGTTGCGGGGGCGTTAATACACCCCCGAAATCGTAGGCCTTGTCGAAGATCTCCCCGATGACATGGAAGGACGAGGTGAAGTTCGGGCCGCCGACCCCGAAAAACATCCGCACGGTTTCGCCGACATTGGCGTGTAAGGGGTGGAGGGCGGTCAGCGCTCCCACCGAGCCGTTGAAGACAAAATACTCGGGGTGTTCGCCGAGCAGCTTCTCGACGCTGAATTCCTGGCTGCCGCGCTGACCGAATGCCGCATCGGTATAGATCTCCCCCTGCATGATGTAAAATTCACGGTCCACCTTCGGCAGACCTTCCTCGGGCTCGACCAGGATCAACCCATACATGCCGTTGGCGATGTGCTCGGCGACCATCGGCGTGGCGCAATGATAGACGTAGAGACCCGGAACCAGAGCCTTGAATGTCATCGATTTCTCGTCTCCGGGATTGACCTGCAGCGCCGCAGCGCCGCCGCCGGGGCCGGTCGCGGCATGGAAATCGACGGAATGAACCATCGAGCTGTCCGCCGAGTTCTGCAGGTGCACCTCAACCCTGTCGCCAACCCGTACGCGCAGGAAAGGGCCGGGGACCTTGCCGTTGAAGGTCCAGTAGCCAAAAGTCGTCCCCTCGGCGAGGCGGCCCTCCAGCTCGACCGAAATCAGATCGACCCGCACGGTTTGGGGGGCGTGCCGATCGGTCGGCGGCGGCAGATCGGTGGGCTCACGCGAGATGTCAGCATAGGCCAGCAACTGCGGCGGCGGCTTCGGCGTCACCAGGAACTTCCCCTCCATGCCGGCGAGCCGATGCCCGGGGACGCTGCAAAAATAGGTGAAGTCGCCGGCCTCGGTGACGCGGAACGCGATCGTGGTGCTGGCGCCTTTGCCGGTCACGCGCGGAGATTTCGTGTTCTGGTCGGGAAAGGCGATATCGTGTTCGGCGCCTTCGCCATTGATCAGAGTGATCTGGACCGTCTGGCCCTCGGCGGCCGACAGCACCGGGTTGACCTTGGCGTCGATCGCTCCGCCGACACCGAGATAGACCATGCGGCCTTCCGCGATTCCGGTGCGCAGCGTGTAGTTGACATCCGACATGTCCGGCATGTTGTGGGAGACCGGTGGAACCGCCTGCTCGGAAGGAGTCGCTGGCGCCGCAGCCGTTGCGGGTGAGGGAGTGGGGTTTTTGCTTGACGCCTGGAGAAACGCGATCACGTCGGCACGGTCGTGATCGGATTTGAGGCCGGGAAAAGGCATGCGATTCCCCGGCACCGCTTTTTGCGGGTCGGTCAGGTATGCGGCGAGCGTCTGGGCATCCCAGATGATGTTGGCCTCTTTCATCGCCGGCGAGTAGCTGAAGCCGGGCTCGGCGCCCGATTTGCGCCCGATGATCCCGGCGAGGCTGGGGCCGACCAGCTCCTTACCGGCTTGCAGCGAGTGGCAGGCCTGGCATTTGCGGAAAACCTTATGGCCCTCCTCGATGTCCCCGGCCGCGACAGTCTTCGCGGCGGGCGGCTGCGGCCGCGGCGGTTGCGCCGCGCTGGGGCTCGGAGCGGCGGCCATCTGATCATGGCCGAGATTGATCGCGGGCACCCTGTCCCCGCCACTCATGCCGACCTGGTTGT
>JBARKH010000110.1:0-6664 GCA_049801295.1 Allostellaceae bacterium
CCACCGGTGAAATCGAGCTCGGCGGGCGCGACATCGGGCATCGTCTGCTGCGGGATGTCCTTGCCGATCAGCTGCTGGATCGCGGCGACCGCCTTGCCGTCTTCCGGCGCCGCCAGGGTCAGGGAGCGGCCGGGCCGGCCGGCACGCCCGGTGCGCCCGATGCGGTGGATGTAATCCTCGGCGTGATAGGGCACATCGAAATTGAAGACGTGACTGAGGCCCTGGATGTCGAGGCCGCGCGCCGCAACGTCGCTGGCGACGAGGAGGCGGATCTCGCCATTCTTGAAGCGCTCGAGGGTCTCGGTGCGTTTTGGCTGCGGCATGTCGCCATGGAGCGCCGCGGCGTCGAGCCCGTGGCGCGACAGCGAGCGCTGCAGGATGTCGACGTCGCGCTTCCTATTGCAGAAAATGAGCGCGTTCTTGACCTCTTCACTGGCAATGAGCCGGCGCAACGCGTCGCGCTTGTCTTCCGCCGCCACAACGACGAGCGACTGCTCGACGGTCGCGGCGGGCGAAGTCGGCGGGGACACCGAGATCGCCACGGGATCGTTGAGGAACGCGTCGCCCAGGCGGCGGATCTCCGGCGCCATCGTCGCCGAGAAGAACAGCGTCTGGCGCTGCTTCGGCAGGAGGCCGACGATCCGCTCGACATCGGGGATGAACCCCATGTCGAGCATCCGGTCAGCTTCATCGATAACGAGGATCCGCACGTCGGAAAGGAGGATCTTGCCGCGCTCGAACAAATCGAGGAGGCGCCCCGGCGTGGCGATCAACACATCGACCCCGCGGTCGAGCTTTTTCAGCTGGTCGCCGAAGCTTTCGCCGCCGATCAGGAGGGCCGTCGTCAGCTTGTGATATTTGCCGTAGACCTCGAAAGCGGCCTCGACCTGGGTCGCCAATTCGCGCGTCGGCTCGATGATCAACGAGCGCGGCATGCGCGCCCGGGCTCGGCCGGCGGCGAGCTTGTCGATCATCGGCAGGGCGAAGGCGGCGGTTTTTCCGGTACCCGTTTGGGCGCAGCCAAGCACATCGCGCCCGGTGGCGACGACGGGGATGCCTTGCTCCTGGATCGGGGTGGGATTTGTGTAGCCGGCGTCTAACACCGCCTGAAGAAGTTCAGGCGAAAGTCCAAGTTCGTTAAATTTCATTGAGAATTTGTTGCCTTACGGAAGCGGTAGGCGGGCAGATTGCCCAGGCCTTTCAATTGGGGATGAAACGCGGCAAGTCAATCTCTTTCGCGGTTTCAGCCAGGTTTCTGTGAGGAGGGAGACCATTTCTCACGCTGGAACGGTTGCCGCCTCAGCGGCGGCGGAATTGCGGCCGGGGCATGACCGGCGGCGCGGTCGTGTCCTTGTGGCGGAAATTGATCCGGCCCTTGGAGAGGTCATACGGCGTCATTTCGACGGTGACGCGGTCGCCGGCAAGAATACGGATGCGATTTTTCTTCATCTTGCCGGACGAGTAGGCGAGCGTTTCATGCCCGTTATCGAGCCGTACCCGAAACCGGGCGTCGGGCAGGAGCTCCGAGACGGTGCCTTCGAATTCGATCAGGTCTTCTTTAGCCAATGAGTATCCCTCTGAGAAAAGGGGCGCCGCAGCGCCCCTTGGCGACCGGCGCTAGGCCGCCTGCAGGTTAACCGCCGACACCCGGCCGCGCTGGCCTTGCTCAAGCTCATAGCTCAGCTTCTGGCCTTCGTTGAGGCCGTCCATGCCGGCCCGCTCGACCGCGGAGATGTGGACGAAGACATCGGGGCCTCCGTTCTCCGGCTGGATAAACCCGTAGCCCTTTTGGGCGTTGAACCATTTAACCGTACCGCTCGCCATCGCCAGGAACTCCAGTTGGTAGAACGACCGCCGCAGGTCATGCGGCGGATCGGCCGTCGCCTGGACCGGGCGGCACGGGCGAGCCTCCGCGCGCGGACGCCGACAATGCCGCCGAACCCAAACGGGCCGACGCGCAAGCATTTAGGTGGAAAAGCCGAATTGCGCAAGATCCGCGAGCGGCAGGGCCGGCGATTCTCGCCGATCTTTCGGCGGCGCGGCGCGTCCGCCGGCATATTACACATCCAGGTCGCGGGCGAATCTTGCGTTCTTCTGGATGTAGTCGAAGCGCAGTTCGGGGCGGCGGCCCATCAGCGTCTCGACCAGTTGTTCGGTGCGGGTGAACCCGTGCTCGGGGGGTTCGCCGGCCGCCGAATCGACGCGCGGCGGCACCGTCACGCGCAACAGCGTTCGCTGCGCCGGATCCATCGTCGTCGCCCGCAGATAGCGCGCGGGCATTTCGCCCAATCCCTTGAAGCGGCTCACTTCGACCTTGCCGCGGCCGGGGAACGCGGTTTCCAGCAATTGCTCGCGATGCGCATCGTCGCGCGCGTAATGCGTCACCTCGCCCTGGGTCAGCCGGTAGAGCGGCGGCAGGGCGAGATAGAGGTGGCCGTTGTCGACGAGCCTCGCCATCTCGCGGAAGAAGAACGTCATCAGAAGCGAGGCGATATGGGCGCCGTCGACATCGGCGTCGGTCATGATGATGACCCGCTCGTAGCGCAGCGCCTCCTCGCGGTAAGAAGCCCCGGTGCCGCAGCCGAGCGCCAGCACGATGTCGGAGAGTTCCTGGTTGGCCCGCATCTTGTCGGCTGATGCGCTCGCCACGTTGAGGATCTTGCCCCGGAGCGGCAGGATCGCCTGGGTCTCACGGTCGCGCGCCTGTTTGGCGGAGCCGCCGGCGCTGTCGCCCTCGACGAGAAAGATCTCGGTGCCCTGGGCGCTCTCGCAGGTGCAATCGGCGAGCTTGCCGGGCAGGCGCAGCTTCCGCGTCGCGCTCTTCCGCGACATCTCCTTCTGCTGGCGCCGGCGCTGGCGCTCCTCGCCGCGCTCGGCGATGCGGTCGAGGAGTGCCTTGCTCGTTGCCGGGTCGGCGCTCAGCCAATGGTCGAAATGGTCCCTGACCGCGGCTTCGACGAGCCGCGCCGCCTCGGCCGAGGCAAGCCGCTCCTTGGTCTGGCCCTGGAATTGCGGGTCGCGCATAAACAAGGAGAGCATCATCGCCACGCCGGCAGTCACATCCTCCCCGGTCGCGCCGGCGATGCGGCGGTTGCCGACCAATTCGCCATAGGCCTTGATGCCGCGGCTCAGCGCGTTGCGCAGCCCGGCCTCGTGGGTCCCGCCTTCGGGGGTCGGGATGGTGTTGCAATAGGAGTGGCAGAAGCCGTCCTCCTCGTCCTCGGGCCATACCACCGCCCATTCGACGCTGCCTCCCCCGGGGCCGCCGCCGGGGAGATCGGATTGGCCGAGAAACGGCCGCGGGGTCAGGAGGTCGCGCCCCTCAAGGCTCGCCCCCAGGAAATCGCCGAGCCCGCCCGGGAAATGCAGCCGCGCCTCTTGCGGCACGCCCTCGGGCCGCGGCAGCGAGGGATCGCAGCGCCAGCGGATCTCGACGCCGCGGAACAGATAGGCCTTGGAGCGCGCCATCCGGTAAAGGAGTGCGGGACGGAACACGGCATCGCCGAAAATCTCGGGGTCGGGATGAAAGCTCAGCGTCGTGCCGCGCCGATTGTTGACGGGCCCCAAATCCTCGACCGGACCCTCGGGGACGCCGCGGCGGTAGCGTTGCCGCCACAACCGGCGATCGCGCGCCACCTCGACATCGAGCACGTCGGCGAGCGCGTTCACGACCGAGATGCCGACGCCATGGAGCCCGCCCGAGGTCTTGTAGGCCTCGCCCCCGAACTTGCCGCCCGAATGCAGCATCGTCAGGACGATTTCGAGCGCCGATTTCTTGGGAAATCGGGGATGCGGATCGACCGGAATGCCGCGGCCGTTATCGCGCACGGTAACCCGACCGTCGGCGGAGAGTTCCAATTCGATGCGGGTGGCAAACCCGGCCACCGCCTCGTCCATCGCATTGTCGAGCGCTTCAGCGGCGAGATGATGGAGCCCGCGCTCGTCGGTGCCACCGACATACATGCCGGGGCGGCGGCGCACCGGCTCCAAACCTTCGAGGACCTCGATGTCCTTGGCGGAATAGCTGTCGGCGGTATTATTGGTCCCGATGTTGGTCGCGGGAGGCGCGAGGCCGTCGAAAAGATCTGCCATGGCCCGATTATAGGAAGCCTTGCACCCGGCGCAAGCAGGATGCAGTATATGCGTTATGGTTAACAACAATATGTTGGGTAACGGAGGACATCGATCAACCGGGGCAGAAGCTGGGATGGAACCGAACTTGCATCGCCGCGATTCACGATGATGATGACCAACGAGCGCAAGATCTGGGAGGCCGCGATGCTGCTGGTGCGACGGCACGGCAGCGACGCAATCGCGGTCGCCGAGAGCGAGGCCGAGCGGCTGCGCGCCGACGACGCGCTGACCTGCGTCGTGTGGTGCTGGATCGCGCGTTCGACCGCCGAGCTATTACGCCCGGTGCCGGAAGCCGGCGAGCGGGTGCATTAGGGAGTGCGCCAACCAGGCCGGTTGCGCGGCCCCTTCACGCCAAGCCCGGCACGCGCGATAGTGACACCCGTTCAACCGGCGTCGGCGAGGCAGGCATCATGGCAGAGGGTTTCTTCGGCCGCTTAGGCGGCCGCGGCCAGTCATCAAGTAAGACGGCATCGAAAACCGCGTCGGACAAGAAATTCGAGGTCGAACATAGCGAGGCGGAGTGGCGCCAGCTTCTGACCCCGGCGCAACATCACGTGCTGCGCGAGCACGGCACCGAGCGCGCTGGAACCAGCCCCCTCGACAAGGAATACGGCGCCGGCATCTATCATTGCGCCGGGTGCGGGCAGCCGGTGTTCGACGCCAGGACCAAGTTCAACAGCGGCACCGGCTGGCCGAGCTTCTGGGCGCCGCTCGAGGGTTCGGTCGAAACGACCAGCGACCGCAGCTTTTTCATGGTGCGCACCGAAGTCCACTGCCGGCGTTGCGGGGGGCATCTCGGCCACGTTTTCGACGACGGGCCACAGCCGACCGGCCAGCGCTATTGCATGAACGGGGTCTCGCTAGAATTTGACCCCGGCGAGAGGGCAGACGAAGAAAAGCCGCAGCAAGAATAGGGCGCAGAACCCGCGCGGTCAAACCGCGTCGGGGCCGTGCTCGCCGGTGCGGATCCGCACCGCCTCTTCGATGGGGATCACAAAGATCTTGCCGTCGCCGATCTTGTCGGTTTTGGCGGCTTGCTGGATCGCCTCGACGGCGCGCGCGGCGAGAGCCGCGTCGACAACGACCTCGATTTTTACCTTGGAGAGGAAGTCGATCACGTATTCGGCGCCGCGATAGACTTCGGTGTGGCCCATCTGATGGCCGAACCCCCTGACTTCGCTGACGGTCATGCCGGTGATGCCGATCTCGCTCAGTGCGGTTTTCACCTCATCGAGCTTGAACGGCTTGATGATCGCCTCGATTTTCTTCATCGCCTCACCACCGGCAGGGAACATGCGCGTCTGGCGCCCCGCATGAACCATGCCAATGGCCGGCAATCGTCGGCGCTCCGGGTACCCGGTTTCGTCCTTAGTCGATTCCGCGTGCTAGAACACAAACCCGGTTTCAAGGAGAAACCGCGCCTGGGTGCTCGAACCACCGGTGGTGCCGAAGCCCAAGCCCTTGGTGAAGCTGGTGAGATCCGTGACCGAGGCCTCACCGCGCAGGAAATAGATCCCGTTCTGGTAGGTCGGCGTCAGGGTGAATGACATCGCCGAACTGCCGGAACCGTATCCGAGCAGACCGGCGCCGCCCACGGTTGCCGCCCCGCTCGACCCGATATACTCCCAGCGCCCCGACAGGTTGACGTTGTCGTTGATCGAATAGTTGGCGAGGATCGCACCGCCGAAGGTCGAGGACGACACCAAGGCCGGTGCAAAGGCCTTGTCGCCGTCGACACCGGTGTATTGGATATAGGGAGTAATCGTCCAGGGTGCCGCGTTGTAGGTGTACGCGGCTTCGATCATCATGCTGTTGTTGTATTGCGGAAGCGAGGGGGTCGACGGCGGCCCTGCCGTCGTGACGCGACCCATCGGGCCGCCGCCGGCGAGGACGAACGAATTGGCCGGATCGACCGTCCACGTCGCCGAACCGGTTATGTAGTTGTATTGGCCCGTGTAAAATCCGTCGTTCACCGATAGCGACCAGGCAACCGGACCGGTCGTCAAATTGGCCTGGACGCCCCGGTTGACGATGTTCTCCTGGTTCCACAGCAAGCCGCGCTCGATGTTCATGTTCTGGAAGGTGAACATGTATTCGGCGCCGATCAGCGTTGGCAATTTGCCGCCCTGGATATTGAAATTGTCGTTGAAGACAACTTTGCCCCAGGCGACCGGCAGCCCATCGAACGTGCCATTTACGGTGGCGGGCATCTTCGTATAGGGGACGCCGACCGTGGGAAACGAATAGACGCCGGGCTCGATGAAGAACTGGAACCACCCCGAGGTGGTCTGCAGGCTTGCTTGCGCGTTCGTGAGGTCAAATGTGGCGTGGTGATTCCCCAAGAACGGGTCGGTCTGAAACAGGCCCATGCCGGTTGCCGCCCCGCTTACGTACATCGGACCGAAAAACGGCGTGACATCGAGGTGCAGCGGGTCCGGGTTGGCGACGAGCGGGCCGGCCATCGCCGGGGTCGTCATCGCGTTCGAGGTCGGCGCCGCCGGGGCCGCTGCGCCGGGTGCGGGTGCTGCGC
>JBARKH010000111.1:0-2323 GCA_049801295.1 Allostellaceae bacterium
GACCAGGATCAGCTTGCCGTTCGGCCGGTCCTTCAGCGAGCCGATGTAGTCGAGCCCGATTTTCGCCTTGTAGTGGCCAAAGGGCGAGATCGCATCGTCGGGGATGCCGAGCTTTTTGGCGATCTCGCCAATCGGCCGCATCGATGCGGCCTGGGCGATCTCGATATCGGATTGGGGATGTTGGTGCTGGTCGGCTCCGCGCGCCACGTCGGTCCTCCTCGGATCTGCGATCTTGTTGCCCCAAGGTCTTAGACCTTGGGGCGGGGCACCGCAACCGCCCCGGACCGGCCGTTTCGCCGCGCCGAGCGGAAACGCAGACGTTGCATTCGTCTGGCGAGGGGCGGCACCCGGCGATATAATCGCCAATGCCCGCATCAATTGCGGCTAACCCGCTGGCTGAGGCAACAGGATGACCCCCCGGATCGAGATCAGAAACTGCGCCCGTTTCGTGTTTGCCGGCCTTGCCGCGATCGCCGCCATTGCCACGCTCTGGGCGGCGCCGGCGAAGGCCGGCGTGTTCTTCAATTTTGGGGTGCCGTTCCCGGGCTACTACGGGCCGGGGCCGTATTATTATGGGTATCCGGCCCCCTATCCCTACGCGTACGGCTATCCGCCGGCGGCTTATTACCCGCCGCCCGCCTATCCGTATTATCCACCCACCGCCTATGCGCCACCGGCAGCCGCGCCGACCGCAAGCGCAAGCGCAACCGCGGCGATCACCTATACCAGCAAGCCCGCCTTCACCAACTCGGCCGGTCAGACCTGCCGGGAATACAAGACGACCAGCAGTGGACGCGAGGTGCTCGGCACCGCCTGCAAACAGGCCGACGGCCAGTGGCGCGTCGTCAATTGAGCTGAGCCCGAGCGCCGGGCAAGCCGGCCCGTCCGGCTTGCCTTGACCGTCCCCGGTAACTGCTGACATCTTCCGGCGGCACCAGCAGCGTGGCGACCGAGGATGGCGCGGCCGATCGTCTATGGCCCGGCGGGCAGCACCTACGTTTGGAGCACGCGTCTGGCGCTGGCCGAAAAGGGGGTCGCTCACGAGCTCGTCGAGGTCGGCTTCGGCGCCCACCGCGAAGAGCCGCATCTCTCGCGCCAACCGTTCGCCAAGGTGCCGGCCTTCGAGCATGACGGCTTCCAGCTCTACGAGACCCAGGCGATCCTGCGCTATATCGACGAAGGTTTCCCGGTCGCGCCGCTGCAGCCGACCGATCTCCACCAATTCGCGCGGATGAACCAGATCATCGGCATCGTCGACGCCTATCTTTGGCCGTCGCTCGCCGCCGGCATCCTGTTCAACCGCATGCTCGCGCCGCGCCTTGGATTGCCGGTCGACGAGGCGGCGATCGCCGCGGCGGTGCCGCGCACGCGCCTCTGCCTCGCGGAAATCGCGCGGCTCCAGGGAGACGAGCCGTTCCTCGCCGGCGAGCGGGTGAGCCTCGCCGATCTGATGGTGATCCCGCTCCTCTATTATTTCAGCCGGCTCCCGGAAGGCGCCGCGCCCCTCGCCGAGTGCCCGGGGTTGCGGGTGTGGATCGCGCGCATGGAAGAGCGGCAGAGCTTCCAGGTCACCAAGCCCCCGGTGTTTTAGCAGGGATACCCTAAGTCGATGGCCAGCCCCACCAGCACCGAAGGCGAGGCGACCGTGCCGATCGTCACGATCGAGCACGGCCGCGCCATGATCCGCCTCAACCGCCCGCGCCAGCATAATCGGATCGAACCCGACGATCTGGCCGTGTTGCGCGAGACCTTCACCCGGATCGACGAGGACCCGAGCGTCCGCGTGCTGGTTCTCACCGGGACCGGCAAGAGCTTCAGCTCCGGCTATCACATCGGCGCGCTGGTCGAGCGCCACGCCACGAAGCGCGACGGCGAAGAACCGGGGAGCGACAGCTTCGAGCGCGCTGTCGACCGGCTCGAGGCGCTGCGCGTGCCGACGATCGCCGCGCTCAACGGCAGCGTCTATGGCGGTTCGACCGATCTCGCGCTCGCCTGCGATTTCCGCATCGGGGTAGAAGGCATGCGGCTCCTGATGCCGGCGGCCCGGCTCGGCATCGTCTATTACCCGAGCGGCATTGAGCGCTATGTCACAAGGCTCGGCGTCGCGGCGGCGAAGAAGCTGTTCCTGACCGCGCAGCCGATCGACACGGACGAGATGCTGCGCATCGGCTATCTCAACGAGGTGGTGCCGGCGGCCGAACTCGACGCACGGGTCGATGCGCTTGCCGCGGCGCTTGCCGCCAACGCGCCGCTTGCATTGGCCGGGCTGAAGCGCGCGATCAACGAGATCGCCGGCGGCCGGCTCGATCACGCCGCCCTCGCC
>JBARKH010000112.1:0-3912 GCA_049801295.1 Allostellaceae bacterium
CGCCGGCACCGGCCCGCGTCGGAGCGCCCGGCGGATGCCGGCGAGAATATCCTCGCGCGCCGTGCTCATCGCGGCGTCCTCGCGCGCTGGTGCTCGGCCCACAGGCTATGAAAGCTGCGGCCCTCCGGCGCCGGCATGTCGCGCCCGAGCGTCCAGCCGGATGCCAGCGGCAGGCTGCGGAAGCGGCCGTGCGTCTTGCCGAGCCAGCCGAGCAGCCGCGCCTTAGCTTCGACCATTCGGTGGTAGAGCTCCGGCCGGATCGCCACCCACGCCCAAAGACGCAGGCCGGTGCGGTAGGCGGGCGGGCTGAGGCTTTGCGCGAATTCGCGTTCCCGCCAGTGGCGCATCATCTTCGGCAAGGGGATCTTGACCGGGCAGACCTCTTCGCAGCGGCCGCAGAAAGTCGAGGCGTTCGGCAGATGGCCGGCTTCGTGGAGGCCGACCAGCGCCGGGGTCAGCACCGCGCCCATCGGCCCCGGATAGACCCAGCCATAGGCATGCCCGCCGACCGCGGCATAGACCGGGCAATGGTTGAGGCAGGCGGCGCAGCGCAGGCAGCGCAGCATGTCTTGGAACTCGCCGCCGATGAGCCTGGTGCGGCCGTTGTCGAGGAGCACGACATGGTACTGTTCCGGCCCGTCAACATCGCCGGGCCGGCGCGGCCCGGTCGAGACCGTCGTATAGGACGAGAATTCCTGCCCCGTTGCCGAGCGCGCGAGGAGGCGCAGGAGGGTTGTCGCGTTCTCCAGCGTCGGCACGATCTTTTCGAGGCTGGCGACGACGATATGGATGCGCGGCAGGGTCTGGGTCAGGTCGCCATTGCCCTCATTGGTGACGATGATGCTGGAGCCGGTTTCGGCAATGAGGAAATTGGCCCCGGTGATGCCGACATCGGCGGCGAGGAATTGCGGGCGCAGGATCGTGCGCGCCTCCTCGCACATCGTGCGCACCTCCTCGAGGGGGCGGTCGGGGTCGAGCCCGGTATGTGCCGCGCGGAAGGCGTCGGCGACCTGCTCCTTCATCAGGTGGATCGCCGGTGCGATGATGTGGCTCGGCGGCTCGTGGCGCAGCTGGATGATGTATTCGCCCAGATCGGTCTCGACCGGGGTGATGCCGTTGGCTTCGAGGTGATCGTTGAGGGCGATCTCCTCGGCGACCATCGACTTACCCTTGGTGACGATCTTGGCGCCGACCGAACGGCAGATCTCCAGCACCGCTGCGCGCGCCTCGGCGGCATCGCGCGCCCAGTGCACCTGGCCGCCCGACGCGACGACGTTTTTCTCGTAGAGCTCGAGATAGAAATCGAGGTGCGCCAGCGTATGGTCCTTGATCGCGCGGCCCTCCTCGCGCAATTCCTCGAATTCGGGCAGCCGCTCGATCGCCTGCTGACGGCGCAGCGGAAACCCGGTGCGCGCGAGGCCAAGCGCCCGCTGCAAGACCGGGTCGCCGAGCCCGGCGCGGACATTCTCTGGAAAGAGGTGGCTGGTGGGCTCCATGCGCCGGCTATGTCGATTTGGCGGGAGCGCCGATCGCGGGTGTGGTGTCGGCCATTCCCGCCAACACCTCAGCGACGTGGCGCGCCTCGACCGGGCTGCCGAGCCGGGTGAGCTTGCCGGCGATGTTGAGGAGACAGCCGAGGTCGCCGGCGAGCACCGCCTCGGCGCCGGTTAGGGCGATCTCGGCCGCCTTGTCGGTGACCATCTTGTCGGAGATTTCCGGGTATTTGACGCAGAACGTGCCGCCGAAGCCGCAGCAGACCTCAGCCCCCGGCAGCTCGGTGAGATGCAGCCCCTCGACCGAACCAAGGAGCAGCCGCGGTTGCGCCTTGATTCCGAGTTCACGCAGCCCCGAACAGCCGTCATGGTAGGTCGCGCGTTTCTCCCAGCGCGCGGCCACCCGGTCCATGCCACGGACATCGACGAGGAACGCGACTAGCTCCCAGGTCCGCGCCGCCAGCTCCTCGGCTTGTGCCAGTAACGCCGGCTCATCGGCGAACAATTGGGGATAATGCACGCGCAGCATGCCGGCGCATGAACCCGACGGCGCGACCACGTAATCATATCCGGCAAAGGCCGCGATCACCTGCCGGGCGATGGCCTTCGCGTCGGCGCGGTCGCCCGAATTATAGGCCGGCTGACCGCAGCAGGCCTGGGCCCGTGGCACCTCGACCGTGCAGCCGGCCGCTTCCAGAAGCGCGACCGCGGCAAACCC
Organism: Allostellaceae bacterium; assembly: GCA_049801295.1. GTDB lineage: Bacteria > Pseudomonadota > Alphaproteobacteria > ATCC43930 > CGMCC-115725 > DATARH01. Next base: position 2,212 of record JBARKH010000112.1, read on the forward strand.
GACGCTCGGCCGGAAGAGATCGACCAGACAGGTGACCAAAAGCGCGACGCGGGCCGGCTCGGCCATTTCCAGAAGCTCTATCGAGGCGTGGCGCGGTCACCCTGTCCGATCAGCCGCTGGCAGTCGCCTCCAGAACCCAGTTCGGGTCGCTCGCGCGCGTGTCGCGGGAAAAGCTCCAGAAATCGGTCTTTTCAACCGCGTGGTCGGGATCGCCATCGACAACGCTGCCGTCATGAGCGCGCAATAGGTTGATCTGGTCCGAGACGAACTTGACGGTGACGCGCGCAAGCCGGCCGGTGAGGCCGGCCTCCGTGATGTCCAACCGGGTCAGCCCGATGATCCGGGTCTCGAGCGTCTCCCCCGCAGCGGTGCGCTCGTCGATCGCAGCAGCGAATGGCGTATACACGTCATCGCTCAAGAGGGGCCGCAAGCGGGTCTTGTCACCGGCGGCGAAGGCCCCGACGATCATCTCGAAGGCGGCCCGCGCGCCTTCGAGGAACTGCGTCGGATCGAAGCCCGGATCGGCGGCGCGGATGCGCTCCAGACCCGCCGCGACGGCATCCGCGGGCGGCGCGGTGACCACTGGCGGCGGCGTGGCATTACGGTTTGCGAGGGTGACCACCTTGTCGCCGATCTTGTCGCCGGGGGCCTCGGCGCGCCGCAACACCGGGTCGGGCCGCGGCTCCTGCCCGGTGCGCCGGCCGAGGACACTGCGCAGCCGCAGTACGAGGAATCCCGCGACCATTGCGAACAGGATGATGTCGAAGTAATGCGGTAGATCGCCCATCGTTTTGCCGAACCTTGCGATTATCCCGGAATGGCCCGGGCTTACAGCGCTGCTAGGGTAGATAGGCGGTCCGCAGGTTACCGGCAAGCGGCGGCGCCCCGGGCGCGTCGCGGCGGAGCGATCGATTGATCCGGCGATGCGATCCGTGCTAGCGGGAACACGATGGCGGCCTCACCCCGGGGCATTGCGTGGAACGGTGCTGAGACGACATGAAACGGGGTCGCCCAAACGGCGGCATTCAGGTCGCTCCGGAGAAGGTCATGGCGCAAGCGACGACAGGCAACGATCCATCCACGCCGCAACCGATCGCCGCCGACCCTACCCAGCAGCAACTGATCATCAATGCTCAATACATCAAGGATTTGTCATTCGAGAACCCGAACTCGCCGGCCAGCTTGCGGCAGCAGGCCGCCCAGCCTTCCGTCGAAATCAATGTCGATGTGAAGGCGCAGAACCTGGGGCCGGATAATTACGAGGTCGTGCTGACGATCAAAGCCACCGCCAAGACACGAGACGAAACCCTGTTCCTCATCGAGCTCGCCTATGGCGCGATCGTCACCGTGCGCAACGTGCCGCAGGAAATGCTGAACCCGATCATGCTGGTCGAGACCCCGCGGCTGATTTTCCCTTTCGCCCGCAACATCGTCGCCGAGACGACACGCGATGGTGGCTTTCCGCCGCTGATGATCAATCCGATCGATTTTGGCGAGTTGCTGCGGCGCAATGCCGCCACTCCACCGGCCGGCGGCGAGCCTCTTGGCGGGACGATCGCCTGATCTCTCCGATCCAAGGCGCGTTCAGCCCGCGGCGCGCCATAGCGGCGCCTTGATATTGGCCAGCATTGCCTGATGCGCCGCCTCCTCTTCAGCCGAGGGGGCGTGCGGCCGAGCCGGGCGTGGCGAGCGGCCCAGCGG
>JBARKH010000113.1:0-3542 GCA_049801295.1 Allostellaceae bacterium
GCGCCCGGGCGGGCGGCTCGTCGCGAATGCTGTCAGCCTCGAGGGCGAACGCGCCCTCCTCGTCTGGCAGGCGCAACATGGTGGCGAGCTCGCGCGGATCGCGCTCAGCCACGCGGAGCCGCTCGGCGGTCACCACGTCTGGCGGCCCCAGCTGCCGGTGACCCAGCTGGCCGCGACAAAGCCCGGCTGAGATGCGGGGGTCCGCCGGCTGTCTTCTCGGGGTGCGGCCCTATGCGCTACTCGCCCTCCTGTGCCTTCTCCTCTACCTCCCGGGAATTTCGGCGATCCCGCCCCTCGACCGCGACGAAGCCCGGTTTGCCCAGGCGACGCGGCAGATGCTGGAAACGGGCGACTTCCTGCGGATCCGCTTCCAGGGCGAGGCGCGCAACAACAAGCCGGCCGGGATTTATTGGCTGCAGGCTGCCGCGGTCGGCACCTTCAGCACACCGCAAGCCACGGCGATCTGGCCCTACCGCGTGCCCTCGCTCCTCGGTGCGACCGCGGCGGTATTGTTGACCTTTGGCCTCGGCGCCGCGCTGTTCGGCGAGGAGATGGAGCTGCGGCGCATCGCGGCGATCGCCGCGGTGCTGCTGGCGAGCGCGCTGGCAACAATTGCCGAGGCGCATATCGCCAAGACCGATGCGGCACTCCTCGCGGCGGTGATGGCCGGCCAGGGAGCGCTCGGTCTCGCCTACGTGCGGGCGCGCAATTTCCGGCCGGTGCCCGCCTGGATAGCAATCGTGTTCTGGACCGCTGAACTCGCCGCGATCTTTCTCAAGGGTCCGCCGGGGCCGGGTCTGGCCGTCGTTACCGCCCTGGCGCTCGGAATCGCCGATCGCGACTGGCGCTGGCTGCGCGGCCTCCACCCGGTGGCCGGCATCGCCTTCCTCGTCATCGCGCTGGCGCCCTGGCTGATCGCGATCGAGCTTGTCACCGGGGGGCGTTTTCTCAGCGACGCGCTCGGCCACGATCTCATGGGAAAGCTGACCGCCGCGCAGGAATGGCACGGAGCGCCGCCGTTTTCCTATCTGCTGCTATCGCCGGCGATTTTCTGGCCCGGCTCGCTCTTGCTGGTTCCAGCGATCGTCCGCGGCTGGCGCCGGCGCAAGATTCCGGTGGAGCGGTTTCTCCTCGCCTGGCTGGTGCCGGCCTGGGCGGTTCTCGAGCTGGTGCCAACGAAGCTGCCGCATTATGTGCTGCCGCTCCTCCCCGCGCTCGCCCTCTTGGCGGCCGCCGCGCTCGCCAATCACATAGGAGACCCAGCCGCGACCTGGGCGCGCCGGCTCGATCTCTTTGTGCGGGTGCTGTGGGCCGGGGTCAGCCTCGCTCTGGCGGCGCTACTGATCGCAGCGCCGCTGCGGTTTGGCGATCACATCGCCATCGCCGGCGGATTCGGTGCCGTGGCGCTGGTCGCCCTGACCGGGGCGGTGCTGTGGTATCGCCCCGGCCCATGCATCACGACTGCGGCGATCGCCGCGCTGTCGCTTGCGTTTGCGATGCCGGCGGCGCAGCGGGTACTGCCCGGGCTGGATCGGCTGTGGCTCAGCCGCGCGGCTTCCGACCTTGTCGCGCGCCATCCACCGGCCGCAGGGGCGCCCATTGTGGCGGTCGGCTATGCCGAACCGAGCCTCGTGTTCCTCCTCGGCACCGATCTCAAGCTCACAACACCGGGCGGCGCTGCCGAGGCGCTTGCCGGCGGCGGCGAAGCCCTGGTCAGCAACCGCGAGGACGGGACGTTTCGCCGGGATCTCGGCGCGCGCGGTCTGGGCGTGCAGCCGGAAGGCAGCGTGTCCGGGCTCGATTATTCGAATGGCCAACGCATGGTACTGACGCTGTACGATGTCGCGCCGAACTGACCAGAGCTGACATGACGACTGGCCGCTTCTATGGGCTGGGTCTTGGGCCCGGCGACCCCGAACTGGTGACGCTGAAGGCGCTGCGCCTGTTGCGCGCCGCCGCGGTCGTCGCCTATCCGGCGCCCGAGACCGGTGACAGTTTTGCCCGCAATATCGTCGCCGAGTGGCTCGATAAGGGTCAGCGCGAGATCGTCATCCCCTTTCCGATGCGGCCGGGGCCGCCGCCGGCCGCGATCTACGAAAGAGCGGCGGCCGAACTCGCCGCGATCATGGATGGAGGCGAGGATATCGCCTATCTCTGCCAGGGCGATCCGCTGTTCTACGGCAGTTTCGCGGGGATCCTGACCCGCCTCGCCGCGCGCTACAGGGTCACGGTCGTGCCCGGCGTCTCATCCTTGACCGCCTGCGCCGCCGCCGCCGCGATGCCGCTCGCGCAGCGCGACCGGACCCTGTCGGTGATCCCGGCCAGCCTGCCCGAAGATGAGCTCGCCGCGCGGTTAGCGCAGGTCGATGCCGCCGCGATCATCAAGCTCGGCAGGCATTTCGAGCAGCTACGGCGGGTCCTGTTGCGCCTCGGGCTGCTCGATGGCGCGATCTATGTCGAGCGCGCGAGCCTCCCCAACCAGCTCGTCGCGCCGCTCGCCACGGTCGACCCGGCGCGCGTCCCCTACTTCGCGACCGCGCTGGTTTGGCGCCGGATGCCGGGACCATGAAGCCTGGGCTGCCGACCGGCGCTGCGGTAATAGTGCTGGGACCGGGCGGCGCCGCGCTCGGGCGCCGCGTGTGCGAAGTGCTGCCCGGTGCGCGGCTCTATGGTCCGCGCGCTCAGCCGGGCGATTGCGACGAAGCTTACGACCGGGTGGTGCCCTTTATCGCAGAGCTCTTCGCCGCCGGCCGGCCGATCGTCGGGCTGTGCGCGAGCGGCATCCTGATCCGCGCCCTCGCGCCGCTGATCGACAACAAAACCGTCGAGCCACCGGTCGTTGCCCTGGCGGAAGACGGCTCGGTCGCGGTGCCGCTGTTGGGCGGGCATCGCGGGGCCAACGCGCTCGCCCGCGCGCTCGCCAAACGTCTGGGCTGCGTTGCGGCGATCACCACCGCGGGCGACCTCGTTCTCGGCGTCGCCCTCGACGAGGTACCGCCCGGCTGGCGTATCGCCAACCCGGAACGGGTGAAACCGGTCGCCGCCGCGCTCCTCGCCGGGGAGAAGGTGTCGCTCGTCGAAGAGGCTGGCCGCGCCGATTGGCTGCACGCCGGTTCGGTGCATTGGGCGGACAACCCCCTCCCTAACCCTCCCCCGCTTGCGGGGGAGGGAAGGGTGGGGGCTGCATCCCGCACGGCGTTGCGGATCGTCGTGACCGACCGGGCCTATCCGCCCGAGACCGATTGCCTCGTCTTCCATCCTCCGGTGCTGGCGCTGGGCATCGGCTGCGAGCGCTTCTGCCCGGCCGAGGAGATCGCCGAGTTGGCGCGCGCCAGCCTCGGCGAAGCTGGTCTCGCGGCCGGAGCGGTCGGCGTGATCGTTTCGATCGGATTGAAGGCGGACGAACCGGGGATCCATGCTCTGGCAGAGTCGCTCGGGGTTCCGGCGCGGTTCTTTCCAGCCGCTCGGCTCCTTGCCGAAACCCGGCGGCTGACGCGGCGCTCGGAGGCGGCGTTTCGCGCGACCGGGTGTTGGGGCGTAGC
>JBARKH010000114.1:0-5647 GCA_049801295.1 Allostellaceae bacterium
CGCGGCCGCGAGGCCCGGCGCGGTCACCGCCGGCAGCGGGTCAATATCGACGACTACGGCCTCGGCCGCGTCCTTTGCCGCGGCGACGGTCTCGGCGATGACCGCTGCCACCGCTTCGCCGACATGACGCACCTTCTCGGTAGAGAGCGCATAGCGGACGGGGCTCTTCATCGGCGTCCCGTCGCGGTTGTTCATGACCTGGCGCGGCGGCAGCGGGCCAATCCCGCCGGCCGAGAGGTCAGCCGCGGTGTAGACCGCGAGCACTCCCGGCATGGCGCGCGCCGCCGCTGCGTCGATGCCGCGGATCACGCCATGGGCGTGATGGCTGCGCACCATTACGGCGTAGGCCTGGCCCGGCAGGCTGATGTCGTCGCAGTAGCGCCCCTCGCCGCGCAGCAGCACCGGGTCTTCGGAGCGCGGCACCGGCTGACCGATGGCGAACCGCTCGTCGAGGCCCCAGGCGTTCAGATCGATGGCGTCATTCATCAGATGACGCCCTCCGCGGCGACCCGGCCGGTGTTGGTCGCAGCTCGCCGCCGCCTCACCTTGCTCCACTCACTCATTCCTGCCTCTCGCGGTCTCGTAAGTGCGCCGGCATGGGCATTCGCGGCAGCAGCGGTCCGGCGGCGGGTTTCGCCCCGTTTGCGGCACCAGCTTCCAGCGTCGCCCGTCGCTTATCAAGCGCGTCGGCCACGATCTGCCGGATTTCCGGAAAAGCATCGGGCGCATTGAGGCCGAATTGGAATATTTGCCGGAACGAATCCGAGTGGTTCCAGATCGCGGCTAGCACCGAGTTGCACATGTTGGGGTTGGGGTGGCGGAGCGCACATTCGACCAGTTTGGCTACATCGGTATCGTCGAGCGTTACCTCGATCGGTATTTCCGGGTGCGTTTCGCGACTGGTCGGATTGGCGCTGAGGCGGATTTGCGGCAGCTGCGTGTAGTAATCGGGGGTCATGACATCCTCGGCGGGCGCCGCTCTTGCCCGGACATCCACGATCGTTCGGCCGCCCTGCGTCACCAGCATCGTTGATCCTCTCCCAGGGCGGCAGCCGTCACCCGAACACACAAATTTCGGTGCCGAGCCTCGCCACTAGATGACGCCCTCCTCGGCGAGGCGTTCGACGTCGCTCGGGGATCGGCCGAGGAGCTCGGTCAAGACCCACATATTGTCTTCGCCATAGCCGGGCGCGCCGCGGTTGGTCGGGCCGCCGATATAGGCCGGGGTGGCGCTCAGCTTCATCGGCAATTCATAGACCGGCCAGGTGCCGATCTTGGTGCCGGTGACCTCGGTCAGCCATTTGAGGTGGCGCAGTTGCGGATCGCGGTCGACGCGGTCCTCCGAATTCTGGCACACCCCGGCCGGCACCCCGGCGCGCTGCAATTTCATCATGCAGTCGTAGGGGTCCTGCGTGCGGGTCCACGCCTCGACCGCCGCGTCGAGCGCATCCTGATGCAGGAGCCGGCTCTCCAGCGTCGCGAAGCGGCGATCCTCGAGCCACGCGCCCGCTTCGGCGACCTGCGCCAGGGCGCGCCATTCGGCATCGGTGAAGCACGCGATGGCGATCCAATGGTCCCTGCCCTCGCAGCGATAGGCGCCGTGCGGCGCGGCCGGCTTATAGGGCGAGCGGTTGCCATAGCGCCGCCATTCGCGCTCATTGGCCGACCAGTCGAGGATCGTCGCGCCGGTCAGGAACAAACCCGACTCGCACTGCGAGGCATCGATCCACTGGCCTTCACCAGTGCGCTCGCGGTGATAGAGAGCGCCGAGGAGGGCCAGCGCATAGCCGTAAGCCCCCATCCAGTCGAGATAGGAATAGCCCCAGCCGACCGGCATCGCCGGCTCGGGCAGACCCGACATCTCGCCCTGCCCGCCAAAGGCGGCGGCGACCGGTCCGACCGTGCGCATCCGCCCGTATTTGCCATGCGCCCCCATGCCCGATTGCTGGATGTAGATGACATCGGGCCGGATCGATTTGAGCACATCGTAGCCGAGCCCGAGACGTTGCAGGACGCCGGGCGAAAACCCCTCGGCGACAACGTCGCAGATGCGCACGAGGTCTTTGGCGATCTGCAATCCCTTGGGATGGCGGATATTCAATGAGATGCCGCGCTTCCCAGCGTTCTTGTTGTTGAACTGCCCGCCCATGTCGGAGTCGCGCACGCCCGGGAGCGGGCCGGTCGCGGCATCGCGCGCCGCGCGCCCGCCGACCGGGGCCATTGCGGCGAGCCTTGTATCGGGATTGTCCTTCCATTCGACCTTGTAGCTTTCCGCGCCCATCGCGGCGAGAAAGCGGGTGCCGCCGGCCGAGGCGAGAAACCACGCGAAGTCCAGTATCTTCACCCCCTGTAATGGAAATGGTTTGTTATGCATCGCCGACAGTCGTGGGGTGTCGGCCCGGCGCGGCTCGGCAGGGACGTTGGGGCGCCGGGATGCTTCGCCGAGGATCGCGGCTGTGTCCTCGCCCAAGAGCGGCGCGCGCCGGCCGACCTGCCAGCTGGTCCTGCTCGCGAGCCATTTCGATGTCGGATAGCGGAAGCTGCGCCCGAGTTCGGGGTGCTCGACATCGGCGAAGCTTCTGCGCGACAGCCAATGCTCGTCGAGTGCGTTCTCGTGCGGCTTGCGCAACGGGGCCCAGAGGAGGCCGGCATCTTGCGCCTCGCGCCACGGCATGTCGGCGTAGGTCCACGCCCGGACAAAGCGCTGCACGACATCGAGCATGTGCGAGCGCGCCGCGTCGCCCGCCGCGGTGCCGGGCACCTGGCGGGCCTTCAGATCTGCCTCGGGCGGGGGCGGTTGGAGATCGGCCTCCATCCCGTAGCGAGACAACAGCGGGATCAGGTTCTTCAGGTCGCGCGCGCCCATGCCGTGGGTGATAAACCAGCGCCCGTCCTTGGTGTGGCAGATGCCGGGCGAATGGTTCGGCGTCTCGGCGGCATGGCGGTTGGTCAGCCGCCACAACGGCACCCGCCGCATCACCCAATACATGATGTCCTGCTCGGGGTTCTTCGACACCGCCTCGTGCACCGCGACCGAGACCTCCTGGCCCTCGCCGCTGCGGTGACGGTGTATGAGCGCGGCGATGATCCCGGTCGCCAGCTGCTCGCCGGCGATGTGATAGGCGTGCCAGATCTGCGGCGCGATCGGCGGGGTATCGTACTCGAAGTTCGGATCGGGGTCGTAGCCGCAATTCATCATGACGCCGCCGAGCGCCAGATGGATCAGGTCCGAACTCTTGAAATCGGCCCACGGCCCGCCATCGCCAAAGGGCGTCATCCGCGCGTTGACAAGCTGGGGAAAGCGGGCCCCAAGCTGGGCGCGGTCTAGCCCGAGTGCGGTATTGAGCGCGCCGCAGCTCGCATCTAGGAGAATATCGGCGCCGCCGAGAAGGCGCAGCAGATCCTCGCGCGCCGCCGCTTGGCCCAGGTCGAGCACGACCGATTTCTTGTTTCGGTTGTAGTTCCAGAAAAAGAGCGAGCGCTCGGGCCCCGGCCGGTCCTCGAAAAACGGGCCGATCCGGCGCGTCGCGTTGCCTTCCGGCGGTTCGATCTTGACCACTTCGGCGCCAAGGCCAGCGAGCAAGAGCCCGGTATATTCGGCGCGTTCATCGGCGACCTCGATCACCCGCAAACCGTCCAGCATGCCCGGACCGGCGTTGCCCATCATCTCACCCGGTCCACTCGCGAGCGCGCCTGCCGCCGCCATGGCGCTTTTCCTTTCAGGGCTGCGCCCGGGGTCATCCCGGGCATTCTTTCGCGCCGCGAAGCCGCCGGATCGCAGGCGACTCACGGCTCCCGAGTTCGATTGTGGTGGACCGAGCGAGGTTGTCAACTTGACCCAAAGCATGCCTGTGTCGGCGCGCTCGGCCCAGACAACGAACAGCCCGCCACGGGGAAACATGACGGGCTGCAAGTAATGCTGGTTGCGGGGACCCGCAACTGCCTTGATTTGCTACTGCGAGCGAATATGAAAACCCACGTTCTCCCCCTGGCCTCTGGCTTGGGTCGTCGGATTGCCGGATTGCACAGAGGATCGGCTCGAACAGTTCGGTCGGATCGCTCCAGAGCATCCGAGCAACAAGCAATTCCGCGTTCGTTGTAGGTCGTCTGCTGGACCGACAAGCGGACATATGGTTCTCTGAGCGAATCGTCCGAGAGGCGTTCGCGGTAGGGACGTCCGTCGCCGAACGCCCCCCGCACAGATCCGGACGAGCGGATTTCCCGCATCCGGTTCCTACCTCGGGTGTTTGACGGCAAAGCGGATGCTCGGCTAGGGATGAAGGATGCGCGGTTGTGGGAGCCAGTCGTCGGCCAACTTTCCCATCCGCTCCCAGGTCAACGCGTGCTTCTGGCTGCGGCGCCGCAGCGTCCGCCCCCAAAGCCTGACGACATGATCACGGAACGCGCGAAGCGACCGAGAGTTGGTCGGCACGGCGTGGTAGGCATAGTAGCCGGTCATGACCCCCTTCAGCCATCTTGCGGAGTTGAGGTGGTGGACGAGCGCGGTGAACCGCTCCTTCCTCCTTTGCGAACCGCGGGAGTCGACACTTAAGAGCCATTCGTGGCCGCGCCAGCGGATGAGAGTGCCGATCAAGGGAGCGGACATTCGCGGCGGGCGCTGGGCCATCGACCGCCGCATCAGCGCGCTAGGTAGGCGATCGCTCCATCAAGCGTACGTAGTCGCGGGTAATCGGCCTCGGGAATGTCGATGCCGATGCGCTCGTGGAGCCCCACAACGAAATTCATGAAGTCCATCGAGTCGAGGTCCAACGCTTCACGCAGGTCCTCGCCACCCGCGAGAGCGCCTAAATCGGCCTCTGGCGCGATCCCGCCTAAAGCATCGTAAATCATCGATTTGATCTCGGCTTCGGTCATAGCGTGTTGGGCTCCTGCAGCAGCCGCTCGATCGCCGTCAAGAGGCGGGCGCCGATGTGCCCGTCGGTGACCCGATGATCGGCGGCCAGGCTCACGGTGACCAGCGACCGCGCCTCTACCCGTCCGTCCGCTACCCACGGCCGGCTTGAGATGCTACCGAAGCCGATGATCGCGACCTGCGGCGGATAAATAATGCCGATTACGGTCTCGGCGCCCCGCTCGCCGAGGCTGGTGACGGTGACCGTTGGCGAGCTGAGTTCGGAGGCGCGCAGCCCGCCGCTACGGGCACGCTGCACGAGGTCGCGCATTTGGGTCATAAGTTCGGGCAGCGGGCGTGCGTCGGTGTCGCGGATCGCCGGGGCCACCAACCCGCCGCCGCGCAGCGATATCGCCCAGCCGACGTGAATGCCGCCGCCGGGCTGAAAGACCCCCTCCGCATAGGTACCGTTGAGCTGCGGCACCTCGCGCAGCGCCAACGCGCTCGCCTTCAGCAGCAGCACCGCCGGCAACAGCCGCTGCGGTACCGGCTGCGCTGCATTGAAGGCCTCAAGCCACGCGAGCGCGGCGCTCAGATCGACCGTGTGGCTCAGGTAGTAATGCGGGATCTCGCGTTTCGCGCGCCCCATCGCCGCGGCGATGGCCTTGCGCATCTCGGCGGGGTCGAAGCCCGTCCGGCGTATCGGCTTTGCCGCAGCCTCGACATCGGCGACACTGACTGCACCCTCGACACCGGTGCCGGTGAGGGCTGCCGGATCGATGCCAAGCTCCGCGG
>JBARKH010000115.1:0-6476 GCA_049801295.1 Allostellaceae bacterium
ACACGGTCTGGCTGCCGCCGCTTTGCACGGTCGCCGAATTCGCCGAACCGCCGGACGACACCAGCTCGCGGCCGCCGCTGCTGATGGTTGTGTCGGTCGACGACCCCAGCACCCGCTGGACGCCGCCATTACTAAGCGTAGTGGCGCTCGCCAAGCCCCCCGACGACACGATGACGCTGCCGCCGCTGCTCACTGTTGTAAAATCGGCCGTGCCGCCGGCCGAAACCTCCACGCCGCCGCCGCTGACTGCAGTGCCGGCAGCGACACCGCCGGAGGAGACAAGCTGGCTGCCGCCGCTGCCGACGGAAGAGTTGTTCACTGCGCCCAGCACGATCTGGCTGCCGTTGCTGCCGATCGAGGTAAAATTGGCCGTGCCGCCCGACGAAACGATCTGGTCGCCCCCACTGCCGATCCTGGTAGAGTTGGCAATCCCGCCGGAATAAACGATCTCAAGGCCGCCGCTGCTGATATTGGAGGTATCGTCAAGGCCGCCGGACCAGACAAACTCGTTCCCGCCGCTGTTGACCGTAAAGAAGGCATAGCCGCCGGAAAGATTGAGATCTCCCGATCGCAGTGTCGTGAAATTGACGCTGCCACCCGAGAACACGGTCTGGGTGCCGCCGCTGTCGACCAGCGTGGGGTTCGCGGCGCCGCCTGAGGAAATGCTCTGTAGACCGTTGGCGCTGACCGTAGTGCCGTTGGCAAACCCGCCCGAGGACACGATCTGGATGCCGCCGGTGCTGACCGTGGTACCGCTCGCAAACCCTTCGCCAACACCGAAGAAATTGCCGACCTCCTCGATGCCGCCGTCGAGCACCGTGGTGCCGCTCGCCGTACCCTCGAAGCCGACTTGCAAGGTGCCGCCGCTGCTGAGCGTCGTGCTCACAGCAAATCCGATCGAGACGACCTCGGTGCCGCTGTCCCGCACCACCGTGTCGACCGACGCTCCGCCGACAAGCACCTCGGTGCCGCCGGATTGGACGATTGTCCCGCTCGCCTGACCGCCGGCGAAGACGACCTGCTGGCCACCGCTGATCGTCGTATCGACCGCAACGCCGTAGACATTCTGCGTGCCGCCGCTGAAGATCGTCGCGCCGGAACCAAGGCCATAGAGTTCTTGATCGCCGGAGATTGTCGCGGCGTTGTCGAAGCCCGAGGTAAAGACAAATTCGAGCCCGCCGGCATTGACGACAACTCCGCTTACCGTGGCGGAGGTGCCGAGGTCGAACTCGCCGCTATTGATAACTATCGTGCCGAGGGCGGTGCCGAGATCCTGGACCAACCCGCCATCGACGGTAATGTCGGTCGCAATGCCGCCCTCGATATCGAGGAGGCCGCCGCTGTTGACGGTCGTCGATTCCGCGGTGCCGGATACGGCACTCGATAATGTCACCCGCACGCCAACCGTGAGCGTGTCGCCATTGGTGAGCACAAGGTCTTGGACGTTCGTGATTAACGTCCCGCCCGAGTAAGTGGGAACCTCGTAGGTGGTCATCTCTCTATCCCGGCCCGCGGCGATGCCAGCGCTATCCGCGTCGGAAGGAGCTCGATTCCGTCGCTAACAATCGTCCTCGTGATTGTGCCGCCGCCCGGCAAGACCGTCAACGTGCCCCCGCTGACCGTGGATCCGACGGCTGTCGCATTCTGGAATACTTATTGAACTCCACACGACCGCAAACAGAGTGCGCTACGTCGCGCAGGTGATCCCAGGTCACCGTTCTCGGTGTGATGACTTAGACAGAATCGCCCGTGCAGGATCCTATCCGTGCAGAAAGCGCCGCAGCGCCTCACGACTGTCGTGCTCGGCCTGCTTGGTGACGCGCGCATTCGTTGCCCGGTAGAAGCCGTGATACGCCCCCGGATACATGTGAAGTTCGACCGGCACCCCGGTGCGGCTCAGTCGATCCGCATAGATCATGTTTTCTTCGAGGAAGAGATCGAGACCGCCGACCGAAATGTAGGTTGGCGGCAAGCCCGACACATCCGCTGCTCGTGCAGCTGCCGCATAAGGCGAGACGTCGGCCGCGCCTGGCTCTTTGCCGAGCAGCGAACGCCAGCCGAAATAATTGTTCTCTTGCGTCCAGACGAACTCGCCGACGTAAGGATGCAGGTCCGTGCGCACCGCCGTGCGGTCGTCGATCATCGGATAGATCAGATGCTGAAAGGCAAATTTTGGTCCCTGCCGGTCGCGGGCGTAAAGCGCGGCACCCGCCGCGAAACCGCCGCCGCCGCTTTCGCCCTTGATACCGATGCGGGCGGGATCAAGCCCGAGCCGGCCGGCATTCGCGTGCAGCCAGGCGAAGACCGAGTAGATGTCCTCCACCGGCGCCGGGTGCGGCGATTCCGGCGCGAGGCGATGATCGACGGAATAGATCGCGCATTTCAGCTCTGACGCGAAGAGCCTGTTTTCCACATCCTTCATTTCCGGCGCGCCCATAACAAAGCCCCCGCCATGGATGTGCAAGATGACGGGCAGCGGGTCGTTGGACGTGACAGGTCGATAGGTAAGAACGCGGATCGGCTTTGCGCCAAACGCGCTCTCGATATGGATCTCGTCGGTGGCGATATCGGGCAGGTTCGGTTTAGGCACGGCGGCGGCCAGTTCCAGCGCATTGGCGCGGCGCTGCGTCAAAGTTTCGGCGGTCAGCGGCGGCAATGGCTGCGCGAGCGCATCGCGCAATTCCGGATCGACAAGTTCGATTGTGCTCATGAATGGCAGCCGCGTCCGTTTGTGGCCGAGCAAAGCGATAAGGCGGTAACTGCTTGGCGTCAATTCCACGCGGATTGGCGTTTCTTCCTGTCCTGGCCCAGTCGTAACCCCCGCGCTGAAGGATTCTGTGGTGAGACCTCCTTTGGTCGGCCTTTTGAGGCCGCATTCCCCGAAGAAATCTTGGGCAATTGTATACTTGACACCACAAACATCAAATGTGCTTAGGACGCCCCCATTCGCGCTTGCGGCGATTTATATCAATTTTTGAATTTTAATCGTTCGGTTGTTCTTGATTCGGATCGGGACACGCTGCCTGCGCTTTTGGCCCGACATGACGATAGTTATGAGCGGTCATGTACCGATAATAGCAGCGTTCCTGTGGCGTCTTGCCGGGGACCTGAAACCCTTGTGGCGCCTGTGGGGGCGACGACGACGGTGGATTCTGCGCCCCCGCGGGCACGATTGCACCAACCGTCATAAATAATGTACCCCCTAGAAAGCCTCGTATTGCCATCTGATCCTGCCAGTCGTTGGGCCGCCCAGCGTTGCTGTGGGACGTTCTCATTAACCCACGTACGTCGGATTCCGGCGGTTTTGCGGCGATGATCGCGCCTTTTAGCGCCTTGAGCAACGGCAATTCGCCCTCGCCGCGAGCAAAAGCGCCGCTGGTGGAACCGCCCCGGCATCTTGAGGGCTATGCCCGGCGGCAGGTGCCGCCCGCTCCGGCATGACAGCAGCGGGTGTCAGATGAGACAGACGACGAAGGCAGAGGCGCGGCCGGAATGAAGCAAAGCAACGAGTGCCGGATCCAGGAGGCGAGCAACCCGAACGATTGGCTGCGAACGAGGCTGGTTGCGCCTGAATTTCATTGCGGTGTGCTCCGATGAGACGGAAGATCGCGCCCAACAGCCCCGGAATCTGGGGAATCTCGCCTAAGATGGCTTCCCAGTTGTCTCGTGTCTCTGCTTTGCTCCAGGCGTGAGGACCGGGTGCCAACGCGACGAGGCAAAACGATGGCGGCTACGCTTCACAGAGGAGACGGACACATGGCACAAAAAGGTCGCGGGATTTTCATGGTGTACGTTGATATCGACGCCCAGCACGCGCAGGAATTCAACGAGTGGTATAACAAAGAACATCTACCGGAATTGCTGTCGGTGCCGGGCATTCTCTCGGCGGCCCGCTACGAGGCGGTCAAGGGTGGCCCGCAATACCTGGCATGCTATGAACTGGAAAGCGTGGCGGTGTTGCAGACGCCGGCGTTTACCAGCCGGCCGCGGACGCCGTGGGGACAGAAAGTCTCACCGTCCGTAATTGGGAAGAATTTGACACGCATTGTCGGGGAACAGATTTACCCGGACGGCTTGGAAATGCCGGAGCGTGGCATGGCGCCGGTGTTGCAGATTGGCCGCATGTCCGTCCCCGCCGCGGTCGATGCGGAGTGGAACGCCTGGTACAGTGGGGAATATGTGCCAGGCTACCGCAAGGTGCCGGGAGTAATCTACGCTCGTCGCTATCGGGTCCTCGAGGGTACCAGCGGCTACAGCACGGTCTACGAATTTGCCAGTACGGCCGTGCCCGAAAGCCCGGAGTGGAAGGAGCAACAGCAACATTCCTCGCCCAATTCGCCGCGCATGCGGCAGGCCATGACGCATGCACCGGGTTCTGCCGGGGTGTACGTACGGGCGAAGCCCTAAAGTCCGGGGTGCGCTAGATGTCAGGTATTATGTAGCAGACGGCACCAGGTGCTGAGCCGGTTCGGCAGGAAGCCCCGATCATCATCGGCGAGGTTGAGACTGACGGATGGATCATGGGTTACCGGAGCGCCCGGCTTATTGATGATGGCGATGCTGCGAAGGCGATTGGTCAAGGCGATATCCCCGAGGTAGACTGTTCTCGGTCGTATTTACGGCAGCGGATTGAATCCGCTGCTCCCCTTGGCCGAGTCATGCGATGCCGTTGAATGAGATCAGAGCACTCCACTTGCCGTATTGCCTGGAACGGCAAACCGATGGCCGATACGTCATCCTGAATCGCCGCTATAAGCCGTTAGGCTTCACCACGAGGGAGCACGTCGATTACGGCGCATATCCGATAGCTGTCAAGTTCACGCGGCTCACTCGCGCCACTGCGGCAAGACCGTCGGTGCGAGGTAGCGAGGACTTAGAGAAGATATGGCTCTACGATGACGCCACAGTTCCTACGGCGAGCACGAAAAACATGCAGCAATACCTTGAACGACGCAAGATTATGATGTCTTTGAAACTGGATACTGCCGTATGAAATTCAGCGACATTGTTTCACCCGATACACGGCTCTTTGCAAAGAGCGAGTTCGGTCCCGTGCATACAGGTTGGCCCGGCTTGTCGTTTTCGCACCACAAGATCGCGACCGACTTTGCGGCCATCTATCGGCAGGATCGTGACTTCGTGATCTATGTGGGCACGGGCGATCCCGAAAAGACGGAAGCGCCTGAGCATCGCCGGGCGCTCCTATCGATTGCGACAGTCGAACCGAGCACGCCGATTCGCACACGGGAAATGGTCGCCATCGAAACATGGGATCGGGTTGTTCAGAAATGGGGCGAGCGGTGGGAGTGGTCGTTGCCGATCATCACGTCGTACGACGTGATGGGCTTTCCGCAGGCGCGGGACGTAACACCTCTCACCTATCGCTCGTTAGGCAATCTACCAAGTCTCGGGCGCTGCGTTCCTGTCCAAGAGAGCGAGTATCAGGCGCTTTACGACCTCGATCTTGACCCGCCTTTGCATCTGCGCGGGCGCATTCAAGACGCGATGGATCATAACGCGGCTCTACGAGTAGAACTCACCCGATTGGTCAATCTTATAAAAGCCGATGTCGCTAGGGCTGGAACCCCAAGGGTCGGCGTCAACCCGGCCCGGTTGCGGCGCGGCAAACAGGGTGAGAGGCGCGCGTCAATCTGGATGAGAAACTGTCGCCGGATGCGTGACGGCAGGAGGGCGTAGCCCGACTGACGTTGCGAATCCGGCGAACGGCGTGGTCCTGAAAGGGGCGCGTTGTCTGGCGGTCGCGGCCGGCCGGATAGGAAGCGGGTTCTTCACGTCGATGAGGAACCGCCCCTTGCCCGGCCGCCACATCACCGATTGCCAGATGAGGCTGTTCATGAGTTTCCGCCAAACCGAGACGGCGAGCGTTGCTGCGGCCAAGGCCGGGTTCAGTGCCGCTACCGCCTATCGCATCGAGCAAGACCCCCGGCTCCCGTCGCAAAAGAAGGTGCCGCGCGAGCGCCGGCGGCGTGACCCGCTGGCTGCGGTCTGGGACAGCGAGGTGGTGCCTTTGCTCAAGAGCACCCCGGGCCTGCGGCCGATCGCCATTTTTGATGAGATCCGTCGCCGCCACCCCGAGATCGGCGGCGGCATCCGGCGCACGCTGGAGCGGCGCATCCGTACCTGGCGGGCGCTGAACGGGGCCGAGCAGGACATCATCTTCCGGCAGGAGCATCCGCCGGGCCGGCTCGGGCTGTCCGATTTCACCGACATGGGCAATCGCGGCGTCAGCATCGCCGGCGCGCCATTTGATCACCGGCTCTACCATTTCCGCTTGGCCTTCTCCGGCTGGGAGTACGCCCATGTCGTGCTCGGCGGGGAAAGCTTCGTCGCCCTGGCCGAGGGATTGCAGAATGCGTTGTGGGCGCTGGGGCGCGCTCCCCTGCAGCATCGCAGCGACAGCTTGTCGGCGGCCTTCCGCAATCTCGACGACGACACGCGGCAGGATCAGACGCGCC
>JBARKH010000116.1:0-2794 GCA_049801295.1 Allostellaceae bacterium
GATCTGGACCACGACGCGCGCGCCTTCGTTCAGATCGGCTTCCGCGCCGGCCCGCACCGGCAGGAACGCGGGCCGTTCGTCGCCGATATCGACGAACACCGCCTCAAGCCCGGTGGCCAGCCGCACGACCCGGCCGAGATGAATGCCGCCCGCCGGCAAGGGCGCGCCGCGCTCGACATAAAGCTCGGCGGCGAGGCCGTCTTCGAGCCAGGCGGCGCGCCACTCGCCGGGCCCGGCGCTGATCAGGAGCTCGCGGCGCAATGCGGACGATACAAGCGGCCGGCCAGGAGCTGCACCGTCTCGAACAGCGGCAGGCCGACGACATTCGAATAGGAACCGGCGAGCCACGGAATAAAGCCGGCGGCGCAACCCTGGATCGCATAGCCGCCGGCCTTGCCGCGCCATTCGCCGCCCGTCAGATAGGCTTCGATCTCCGCCTCGCTCAGCCGCTTGAAGGCGACCTGGCTGACGACCCGGCGGATCGCCAACTCCCCGGAGGGGGTGATCACCGCAACCCCGCCATAGACGCGGTGGCGGCGCCCGGACAACAGCTTGAGGCAGGCTCGGGCGCTCGCCTCGTCCTCGGCTTTGGGGAGGATGCGCCGGCCACAGGCTACCGCGGTGTCGGCCGCCAGGATGAAGGCTTGCGGGTGACGCGGCGCGACCGCGCGCGCTTTCGCCTCTGCCAGCCGCACCACATGGGCCGCCGGCAGTTCGCCCTTGGCCGGCGTCTCGTCGATATCGGCGGGGTCGACCAGGTCGGGGACGATCCCGACCTGCCGCAACAGGTCTAGCCGGCGCGGCGAGGCAGAGGCGAGCACCAGAATTGCCACGGGTTTAGGAGCCAACTCGCAAGCGGCAGTCCCACCCCATTGTCATCCCGGCGAAGAGGGCTTTTGCTCCGCGTCTTCCGCGGCAAAGCTAACCTTTCACGCCACCTCGAAGAGGCCGGCCGCGCCCATCCCGCCGCCGATACACATCGTGCAGACGACGAGCTTGGCGCCTCGGCGCTTGCCCTCAATGAGGGCGTGTCCGACCATCCGCGAGCCCGACATGCCGTAGGGGTGGCCGATCGAGATCGCGCCGCCGTTGACGTTGAGCTTGTCGTGCGGGATGCCCAAGCGGTCGCGGCAATAGACCACCTGGCAGGCGAACGCCTCGTTCAATTCCCAGAGGTCGATGTCGTCGATCTTGCGGCCGTGCTGCGCCAACAGCTTCGGCACCGCGAAGACCGGGCCGATGCCCATCTCGTCGGGGGCGCAGCCGGCGACCGAGATGCCGCGGTAGATGCCGAGCGGGGCGAGGCCGCGGCGCTCGGCCTCGCTCTCCTCCATGAGGACGCAGGCCGAGGCGCCATCCGACAATTGCGACGCATTGCCGGCGGTGATGAAGCGGCCTTCCTTGATGCGCTGCCCGTCCTTGAACACCGGCTTCAGGTTGGCCAGACCCTCGAGATTGGTGTCGGGGCGGTTGCCTTCGTCCCTGTCGAGTGTGATCGGTTTGTTCGAGGTTTCGCCGGTTGTGCGATCGGTCACAATCATGACCGAGGGGAGGGCGACGATCTCATCATCGAAGCGGCCCGCCTGCTGCGCCGCGGCGGTGCGCTGCTGCGAGCGCAGCGCGTATTCATCCTGCGCCTCGCGCGAGACGTGATAACGCTCGGCGACGATCTCGGCGGTTTCGATCATCGTCATGTAGAGGGCCGGGATGCGACGGACGAGTTCCGGGTCGTCGCCGCGGGTGCGCACCATCTTGTCGTTCTGCACGAGCGAAACGGATTCGACGCCGCCGCCGACTGCGATCGTCATGCCGTCATCGATGATCTCCTTGGCGGCGGTGGCGATCGCCATCATCCCCGAGGAGCATTGCCGGTCGATCGACATCGCCGGCACGCTGTCGGGGAGCCCGGCGCGCAAGGCGCTCTGGCGCGCGACGTTGAAGCCCTGCGCGCCCTGCTGGATCGCTGCGCCGATGATGACGTCGTCGATCTCGGCCGGCGCGACGCCGGCGCGGCGGACCGCTTCGGCGATGGCGTGCCCGGCCAAGGCTTGCGGCTGGGTATCGTTGAAGGCGCCCCGATAGGCCCGGCCGATCGGGGTGCGTGCGGTGGAAACGATGACAGCGCGGCGCATGGCGGTCCTCCCTTTCCGGATCTAATGGGCCGCAACCCTGGAAATGGTGGGCGCGACAGGGATTGAACCTGTGACCCCACCCGTGTGAAGGGTGTGCTCTCCCGCTGAGCTACGCGCCCGCCTCGGTGACCCGGCTCGCGGCATTTAGGAGGCCGCCTGCCGGGCTGTCAAGGCGCGGTGCTGGCCCAGGGCTGGACGCAAGGCGCTCCGTCTGAGACGATCGGCCGATGAAGTCTGCTGTCGGTTCGCTGTGGCTGCGCGGCGTTTGGCTGGGGCTCCTCGCGCTCGCGGCGTTTTCCAATCCGGGGCGCGCGGACCAGCTTGTCGCGACGCGGTTCGAGATGTTCGGCTTCGCCCAGATGGGCGTTCTGACGCTGCGGAACCGGACCGAGGAGCGCGGCGAGCGTTATGCGATCACCATCGATTACGCGACGAAGGGCATGGCCAGCGTGTTCGTCAATCTCACGACCCATGCCGAGGCTCGCGGCCGGCTGGTCTCGGGCTCGGCCCAGCCGGAGGTGTTTCGCGACCATAGCCGCCGCAACGGCGTCGAACGCCAAAGCCGCCTCGATTACCGTCCCGACGGCGCGATCGACGCTGCCGCGACGCCGCCCCCGCCGACGCCGATGTCGGCGGCCGCGATGCGGGGCACCGTCGACGAC
>JBARKH010000117.1:0-10245 GCA_049801295.1 Allostellaceae bacterium
GGCTGGAACTCGCCGGCAAGATCGCCGCCAGGACCGGGGCCCGGCTGATCGCCCAGGGCTCGAACGCGCGTACCCAGCGCGGGCGCGGCCGGGTGTCGGTCGAGCGCATCCCCTATGTCGTCGACCAGGCATTGAAGGTGCTGGCCGGGCTGCAACACATAATTCTCGTGGGCGCGAAGATGCCGGTCGCGTTCTTCGCCTATCCCGATAAGCCGAGCCGGCTCTATCCGGAGGGTTGTGAGGGGCATGTGCTGGCGCGGCCCGATGAGGATGCGATTGCGGCCTTGGAGATGCTGTGCGACGAGGTCGGCGCGCGCGGGGTTCCGGCGCCGGTCATCAACGACAAGCCGGCGGGCCCGGCCTCGGGGGCGATCACGCCCGAGGCGTTGGGTCAGTCGGTGGCCGCGCTATTGCCGGAGAACGCGATCGTCGCCGACGAGGCGGTGACCACGGGCCGCGGCTTTTTCGCACCGACCCGGATGGCGGCGCCGCATGACTGGCTGTCGAACATGGGCGGCTCGATCGGGCTCGGCATGCCGCTCGCCACCGGCGCGGCGGTTGCCTGCCCTGACCGCAAGGTCGTTTCGCTGCAGGCCGATGGCAGCGCGATGTACACGGTCCAGGCGCTGTGGACCCAGGCGCGCGAGGGCCTCGACATCACGACGGTCCTCTTCGCCAACCGCACCTACCAGATCCTGAAAGGCGAACTCGCCAATGTCGGGGCCGGAAACCCGGGAAGGAAGGCGCTCGACATGCTCGATCTGGGGCGCCCCGACATCGACTGGGTGGGCCTGGCGAAGAGCCTTGGCGTCCCCGGCGCGCGGGTCGAAGACATGGACGCATTCAACCGGCGTTTCGCCGAAGGGCTAGACACGCCGGGGCCGTTTCTCATC
The DNA here is from genome assembly GCA_049801295.1 of Allostellaceae bacterium. Taxonomy (GTDB): domain Bacteria; phylum Pseudomonadota; class Alphaproteobacteria; order ATCC43930; family CGMCC-115725; genus DATARH01. The sequence continues at coordinate 894 of JBARKH010000117.1, forward strand.
GAGGTCGTGCTCTAGGAGCTCGCGCTGCGACGTTTCGCGCAATCGGGGCGGAACCATCGGCGCCCGAACTCCTTATTTAAGGTTGGGTGTTTAATGAAAGCGACGGTCGAGTGAACGCGCTGAACCAGGTGGATTTGCGGCCGCATGAGATCGGTCTTTTTCTCGACGTCGACGGGACTCTCCTCGATCTGGCGCCGAGCCCGGATTCCGTGAAGGTTCCCGCCGGCCTCCTCGATATGCTGGCGGCTGCTGAACGGCGCCTCGATGGCGCGCTGGCCCTGGTCAGCGGACGGCCGATCGAACAGCTCGATCAACTGTTCGCGCCGCTGCGGCTGAGGTCAAGCGGCGTCCACGGCGCCCAGATCCGCGATGCTGCCGATGGCGCCGACAGATGGTTGACCCAAGCCCGGTTGCCTGAGCAAGCGTGGTGCGATCTTCTCCAGTTGCTCGAAGCGTTCCCGGGGACGCTTGCCGAAAACAAGAGTATCAGCTTTGCGGTGCATTACCGCAATTCGCCTGCGGCCGAGGAGGAACTAGCCGCGGCGCTGCGGCACCTCATCGGGGAGTTTGCCGGCCTGGATCTGGAGCTGATCGCGGGCCATCGGGTGTTCGAGATCAGGCTGCCCGGGTTCGACAAGGGCACGGCAATCACCCGTTTCATGGCGGAGGAGCCGTTTGCCGGAAGGCAGCCGATCTTTGTCGCGGACGACCGGATGGACCGGGCCGGCTTTGCTGCCGCATTGGCGCTTGGCGGCCGGGCCTTCTCGGTCGGGGCGTCGCTGCCCGGGCTCTCCGGCTGGTTTCCGGGGCCCGAGGCGGTGCGCGCCTGGGTGGGACGGATCGCCCGATGAGCGCGCCCGCGCGACCGCTCGAACAGGTGGCCGATGGTCGAGCGCTCGACCTCGCGCTGATCGGCAATTGCCGGGTCGCGGCGCTGATCGACGGCATCGGCCGCATCGTCTGGTGGTGTTTCCCCGGGTTTGACTCCAACCCGGTCTTCTGCCGGCTGCTCGCCGGCGAGGAGGAGAAGGGGTTCTGCGATGTCGTTGTCGCCGACCTAGTCAGTGCGAAGTCGGGATATGTCCGCAACACCGCAATTCTCGAAACCGAACTAGAGGACCGCCACGGCGGCCGCGTCCGCATCACCGATTTTGCCCCACGCTTTCATCGCTACGAGCGGATTTTCCGGCCACCGCAGCTGGTCCGCCGGATCACCCCGGTCGCCGGGCTGCCGCGCATCACCATTCGCGTTCGCCCCTGCCATTCCTACGGCCGGCCGGTCACCGGCCTGTCGGTGGGCTCGAACCACATCCGCTACCAGGGCGCCGAACCGGTCCTCAGGCTAACCACCGACGCGCCGCTCTCCTATATCGTGCAGGAGACGACCTTTCCGCTGACCCGCCCGCTCACCCTGATCCTCGGCCCGGACGATCCCTTCGAAAGCGCGGTCGACCTGACCGGACGTGAGTTCGAAGAGCACACCTGCGACTACTGGTATGGTTGGGTGCGCTCGCTGGCCGTTCCGTTCGAATGGCAGAGTGCGGTGACCCGGGCGGCGATGACGCTGTTATTGTGCAGTTTCGAGGAGACCGGCGGCATTGTCGCGGCGCACACGACCTCGATCCCAGAGGCGCCGGGCAGCGGGAGGAACTGGGATTACCGCTATTGCTGGCTGCGCGACGCATATTTCGTCGTTGAGGCGTTGAATCGGCTCGGCACAACCGGGACGATGGAAGCCTATATGAACTACATCATTACCGTGGCGGCGGATTTGAACGCGCCGCTGCGGCCGGTTCATTCGATCGTCCCGGGCGGGGATCTCGTGGAAAGCATCTCGCCCGACCTCGCCGGGTTTTTCGGCCACGGGCCGGTGCGCATCGGCAATGCCGCCGCCCTGCAAGACCAGCACGACGTCTATGGGAGCGTCATCCTCGCGACGACGCAGATGTTCGTCGACGAGCGCCTGCCGCGGATGGGCGACGAGGCGCTGTTCCGGCGTCTCGAGCCGCTCGGCGAGCGGGCGGTGAGGCTGGCGCTGACCCCCGATGCCGGGATCTGGGAATATCGCGAGCGGGCGCGCGTGCACACCCATTCCGCCGCGCTCTGCTGGGCGGCCTGCCAGCGGTTGTCGCAGATCGCCGCGAGCCTCGGGATCGCCGACCGCGCGGCGTTCTGGCGGAGCCAGGCGAAGGCGCTGCGCGAGCCGATCCTGGCCCGCGCGTGGAACCCGGCGAGGGGTGCCTTCACCGGAACCCTCGACGGCGACGAACTCGATGCAAGCGTATTGCTCCTCGCGGATTTGGGGCTGGTTGCCCCTAGCGATCCGCGGTTCGTCAGTACCTGCGACACGATCGGGCGGGAGCTGCGCCGCAACGGCCGGATCATGCGCTACACTAACGATGATGGCTTCGGCACGCCCAAAACGGCGTTTCTGGTGTGCAGCTTCTGGTACATCGATGCGCTCGCGGCGATCGGCCGGCGCGATGAGGCGCGCTCGCTGTTCATCGATCTGCTCGCGCACCGCAACGCCTTCGGGCTGTTGTCCGAGGACATTCATCCCGAAACCGGGGCGCTGTGGGGCAACATCCCGCAGAGCTACTCGATGGCCGGCATCGTCAATTCGGCGATGCGCCTGTCGGTCAGATGGGAGGACGTGTGGTGTCGCGCCTCATCATAGTCTCGAACCGGGTCGCGGTCCCGGGCACCGACGAGCCGCGCCTCGCCGGCGGCCTCGCCGTCGCGGTCGACGCGGCGCTCAAACAGCGCGAGGGGATCTGGTTCGGCTGGAGCGGGAGGGTCGCTGAGAATGGCGATGTCCCGCAGCCGGTTGTCGCCAGGCGCCAGCGGCGGACGTTCATTACGCTCGACCTCTCAAAACTGGATTTCCAGGAATATTACAATGGCTTCGCCAACCGCGTGCTGTGGCCGATCCTGCATTATCGGGTCGATCTGGCCGAATTCACCGCGGTCGAGCTCGCCGGGTATCTGCGGGTCAACGCGCTGTTCGCCAACGCGCTGTCACCGTTCCTGCAGCCCGACGACGTGATCTGGGTCCACGACTATCACCTGCTGTCGCTCGCCAAGGAGCTGCGCGCATTGGGGCACGATAATCCGATCGGCTTCTTCCTCCATATCCCGTGCCCGCCGCCCGACATCCTGATGGTCCTGCCGCAGCACGCAGAAACGGTCGGTGCGCTTACCCACTACGATCTCGTCGGGCTCCAGACCGAGGCCGACGCCGACAATCTGCGCCGCTATTTCGAGACACGGCACGGCATCGCCGGACCGACCCGCGAAGCCTTCGAGTTCGGTGGCAGCTATGTGCATGTTCGCGCGTTTCCAGTCGCCATCGATACTGCGGATTATGCGCGGGCCGCCCGGGTTGCAGTGAACTCGCGGCTGGTGACAGGGGTGCGCGACAGTCTCGGGGACCGCCGTCTCATTCTCGGAGTCGATCGTCTCGATTACTCGAAGGGCATCCCCGATCGCATCCAGGCCTTCGGCCACTTTCTCGACACCCAGCCGCAGTGGCTGGGCCACGTGACCTACCTTCAGATCACCCCGAAAAGCCGGGCCGAGGTGCCGGAATATGCCGCCATCGATCGCACGGTGAGTACGATCGTCGGTCAGATCAACGGGCGGCACGGCGAGGCGGCGTGGACGCCGATCCGTTATGTCAACCGATCGTATTCGCGCTCCGCGCTGGCGGGGCTTTTCCGAGCGGCTCATGTCGGCCTCGTGACACCGCTGCGCGACGGGATGAACCTTGTCGCCAAGGAGTATGTCGCCGCTCAGGATCCCGAAGATCCTGGCGTCCTCGTGCTTTCCCGCTTTGCCGGCGCCGCGGCGGAGCTCGACGGCGCCCTGATCGTCAACCCGCACGAAGTCGAGGCTGTGGCGGAGGCGATTGGAACGGCGCTCGAAATGCCGCTTGACGAGCGCAAGGAGCGGCATTCGCGGATGTTCGCCCACCTGCTGGCAAACGATGTCGATCGCTGGGCCGAGCGGTTCCTCTCGGCGCTGGCGCAGTCGCATCGCCGCTCGGACATTCTCAGTGGCCTGCCGCAGTTCTCCGCCTCGTCGATTGGTCTGAGCGGGTAGCGATCCCATCTTCGGGATCGTGGGCAGCGCGGGGGAAAGCGTGCCGCAGAGAGCTGATCCGGCCGTCGCGGCGATTGTCGCGGCGCGCGATGGCGACCCGTTTGGCTTTCTCGGGATGCACGAGGCGGGAGCGGGGCTGTGCGTGCGCGCCTTCCTCCCCGCTGCCGCGGCGATGGCGGTCGTCGACAGCGCGACCGGCGCGCTCGCCGCCACGGGCAAGCGGGTTCACCCGGCCGGTCTCTTTGTCGCCCTCATGCCCGAGCGAGGGGAGCCGTTCCGCTATTTTCTGCGGGCGCGGCGCGGCAAGGAGTGGCATGAGTTCGAGGATATTTACCGGTTTCCCCCGGTGCTCGGCGAACTCGACCTGCATCTCCTCGCTGAAGGCAACCACCTCGCCAGCTATAAGAAGCTCGGCGCCCATCCGATCCGGCATGACGGGGTCGACGGGGTTGCCTTTGCGGTGTGGGCGCCCAACGCAAGCCGGGTCAGCCTGGTCGGCGATTTCAACGAGTGGGACGGAAGGCGCATGCCGATGCGCAACGCCGGCGGGTTCTGGGAAATCTTCGTCCCCGGCCTCGACACGGGGGCCCTCTATAAATACGAGCTCCTTGGCCCCGATGGCGCGCTCCTGCCGCTGAAGGCCGACCCCCATGCCGAGCGGACCGAGCCGCCCCCGGGCACCGCTTCGGTCGTCGCGGCGCCGTCCTCCTATGCGTGGCAGGACGGCGCCTGGATGGCGGCGCGTGCAGAGCGCAACGACCGCGAAGCGCCGATCTCGCTCTACGAAGTCCATCTCGGCTCGTGGCGCCGCAACCTCGCCGAGAATGGCCGCTATCTCAGCTATCGCGAGCTTGCTGAACAGCTCGTGCCCTATGTCGCCGATCTCGGCTTCACCCATATCGAGGCGATGCCGGTCACCGAATATCCGTTCGACGGATCGTGGGGGTATCAGCCGGTGTCGCTGTTCGCGCCGACCGCGCGCTATGGCTCGCCCGATGATTTCCGGGCGTTCGTCGATGCCTGCCACCGCGCCGGGCTTGCCGTGTGGCTCGACTGGGTGCCCGGCCATTTCCCGAACGACGCGCATGGCCTGGGGCATTTCGACGGCACCGCGCTCTATGAGCATGCCGATCCGCGCCAGGGCCTGCACCGCGATTGGAACACGCTCATCTACAATTACGGCCGGCGCGAAGTGGCGAATTTTCTGTTGTCGAGCGCGCTCTATTGGCTACGCGAGTATCATATCGACGGCCTCAGGGTCGATGCCGTCGCCTCGATGCTCTATCTCGACTACAGCCGTGAGGAGGGGGAGTGGATCCCCAACGAATATGGCGGGCGCGAAAACCTCGCAGCGATCGGCTTCCTGCGGCGGATGAACGAATTAGTGTTCGGCGAAGCGTCGGGCGCCACGACCGCGGCCGAGGAATCGACGGCCTGGCCGATGGTGTCGCGCCCGACCTATGTCGGCGGGCTCGGGTTTGGCTTCAAATGGAACATGGGGTGGATGCACGACACGCTCGGCTACATGGCGAAGGATCCCATTCACCGCAAATACCATCACAACGATCTGACCTTCGGCCTCCTCTACGCGTTCCACGAGAATTTCATCCTGCCGCTCTCGCATGACGAGGTCGTCCACGGCAAGGGCTCGCTCATCGGTCGGATGCCGGGCGACCGCTGGCAGCGTTTCGCCAATCTGAGGGCCTATTTTGCGTTTCTGTGGACGCATCCGGGCAAGAAGCTCCTGTTCATGGGCGGCGAGTTCGGCCAGGAGCGCGAGTGGAACCACGATTGGGGGCTCGACTGGCAGTGCCTCGACAATCCGCTGCACGAGGGTGTGCGGCGCCTGGTGCGCGACCTCAACCGTCTCTATCGCGCGACGCCGGCCCTCCACCGGCTCGATTGCGAGCCGGGCGGGTTTTCGTGGATTGACGCCAACAATGGCGAGGAGAGCGTCCTCTCCTATCTGCGCCGCGGCCGCGAGCCGCACGAGCTCGCCGTCATCGTCGCCAATTTCACGCCGGTGCCGCGCCATGACTATCGGGTCGGCGTGCCCCGCCCGGGCTGCTATCGGGAGCGCATCAACACGGACGCGCCAATCTATGGCGGCAGCGGGATCGGCAATGCCGGCGAGGTCCGGGCCGAGGCGCATCCGATGCACGGGCATGCCTATTCGCTGCGCCTGCAATTGCCGCCACTCGGCGTCGTGATCTTCACTGCCGAGCCGTAGAGGCCTCGCCCGATGCCATCATCGAAGGTATGGCCCGGCCGGCCCGATCCGCTCGGCGCGACGTGGGACGGCAAGGGGGTCAACTTCGCGCTCTTTTCGGCGCATGCCGAGAAGGTCGAGCTCTGTCTCTTCGACCGATCGGGACAGCACGAAGAGGCGCGCATCGTGCTCCGCGAATATACCGACGAGGTGTGGCACTGTTATCTGCCCGAGGCACGCCCCGACCAGCTTTACGGCTACCGCGTTCACGGCCCCTACGATCCCGCCGCCGGGCACCGCTTCAACCCCAATAAGCTGCTGCTCGACCCCTATGCGCGTGCGATCGCCGGGTCGTTGCGCCCGAGCGATGCGCTCTATGGCTATCGCTTTGGCGGCCCGCGCGAGGACCTCGCGATCGATCGCCGCGACAGCGCCCGCTACATGCCCAAATGCCGGGTGATCGACAGCGCCTTCACCTGGGACCACGACCGCCACCCGGGGAATTCCTGGGAAGAGACGATCATTCTCGAGATGCACGTGAGGGGCTTCACGATCCGCCATCCGGAAGTGCGCGAGCGCCAGCGCGGCACCTTCGCGGCGCTCGCCGCGCCCGCGGTCATCGACTACCTCGTCGGGCTCGGCGTTACCGCGATCGAGCTTCTGCCGATCCATGCCGCGGTCACCGAACGGCACCTGTGGGAGCGCGGCCTGCCGAACTATTGGGGATACAACTCGATCGGGTTTTTCGCCCCCGACCCGCGGTTTCTGCCAGGCGGCTCGGTGGCCGAGTTCAAGACCGCGGTCAAACGCCTGCACGAGGCAGGCATCGAGGTCATTCTCGATGTCGTCTACAACCACACCGGCGAGGGCAATCATCTGGGGCCGACGCTGTCATTCCGGGGCATCGACAATCTGTCCTATTACCGGCTCGACAACGACCGCCGCCACTACCTCGATGTGACCGGCTGCGGCAACACGCTCAATGCCGCGCATCCGCGCGTCTTGCAGATGGTCATGGACTCGCTGCGCTACTGGGCAGTTGAGATGCATGTCGACGGATTCCGCTTCGATCTGGCCCCGGCGCTGGCCCGCGAAAATGGCGAGTACACCCAGGCCAGCGGGTTTTTCGACGCGATTCGCCAGGATCCCGCGATGGCCCGGTTGAAGCTGATCGCCGAGCCGTGGGATGTCGGCGCCGGCGGCTACCAGCTCGGCAATTTCCCGCCGGGCTGGGCGGAATGGAACGGGCGGTACCGCGATTCGGTGCGCCGCTTCTGGAAGGGCGACCAGGGGCTGGTTGCCGAAATGGCCTCCCGCGTCGCCGGCTCCTCGGACATCTTCGGCTATCGCGGCCGGCGCCCCTGGGCGAGCATCAACTTCGTCACCGTTCACGACGGCTTTACGTTGCAGGATTTGGTCAGCTACGAAGAGAAGCACAACGAAGCCAATGGCGAGGGCAACCGCGACGGCCACGATGCCAATTACAGCTGGAATTGCGGCGTCGAAGGTAACAGCGACGATCCCGCCATCGTCGCGCTGCGCGACCGCCAGAAGCGCAACCTCCTCGCGACCCTACTGTTGTCGCTCGGCGTTCCGATGCTGCTCTCCGGGGACGAGTTCGGTCGCAGCCAGGAGGGGAACAGCAACGCCTATTGCCAGGACAACGAGACCTCCTGGCTCCACTGGCAGAAGATCCGGCCCGAGGACGAGGCGCTGCGCGGGTTCGTGCGCTATTTGATCCAGCTGCGCCGGAAGCACCGGGTGTTCTCGCGGCCGCGCTTTTTTCGCGGCGAGGTGGCCTCCGAGGCTGGGCTCAAGGACATCACCTGGGTGACCCAGGGCGGGGTCGAGGCGACCGACTACGATTGGGGCAATCATGTCGCCCTGTCCCTGGGCTATGTGCTGTGCGGCGCCGCCGGCGAATTCTACACCCCGGGCGGCCAGCGCGACATCGACGAGAGCTTTCTCGTCATGATGAACGCCTATTACGACGACCTGCCATTTCATTTCCCGCATTTGCCGGTCCCGCTCGTCTGGGAAGCACTGGTCGACACCGCCGAGCCGACGGGGTTCGCCGCGGGCGGGCGGCTCTGGCAACCCGGCGAGAGCTACCCGTTGCGCGCGCATTCGTTTGCACTCTTCATCAATCGCGCGCCAGCTTTCCCGCCCATCGACGCCGGGGCGCGATGAGCCGGCTCGACGAGCTGCGCCGGATCGCTGATGTCGTCGGCATTGCGACCCGCCACGTCGATGCGCTGGGAGTGACGCACGAGCCTGATGAAGAGACGCTGTCCCGGCTGATCGCCGCCTTTGGCCTACCCGCCGACCCCAAAGGGGCCGCGGACGCGTTGGCGGACGATGGCCGCGCCGCGCCGTTCGGCCTCGCTCCGGCTCATATCGTGGCACACGAGGCGCCCGCCCCGACGCTGCAATTGCGCCTACCGGCGAAGAGCCGCGGCGTCGAATGGCAATGCCGGCTCGAAGACGGAACCGAGTGCGCCGGCCGGAGCGAGGCGGCCGAGCTGCGCCTGCCGCCACAACTGCCGCTCGGCTATCATCGCCTCGCCATCAGCAGCGCCCGCGTGACCGCGGAAATCGGCCTCGTCGTCGCGCCTGATTCGTGTCACCTCCCGGATGGTTTGCAGCCCGGCGCGCGCAGCTGGGGCCTCACCGCCCAGCTTTACGGTCTGCGCAGCGCGCGCGATTGGGGCATCGGCGATCTGAGCGATCTGGCGCGGCTCTGCCGGGAGGCTGGGAAGCTCGGTGCCGCCGCGGTCGGCATCAACCCGCTGCACGCGCTCTTCGCCGCCGAGCCGCGCCATTTCAGCCCCTATTCGCCATCGAGCCGGGTGTGGCTCGACTATCTCTACATCGACGTGACCGCGGTCCCCGGCTTCGCCGAGAGCTCGGCCGTGCAAAACCTGGCGCCCGCCGATGCGGTTCTGGCGGCGCGCGGTGCACCGCTCGTCGATTACCCCGCGGTTGCCGCGCTCAAGCGCCCTGTGCTCGAGGCGCTCTACCGGCGCTTTCGCGCGCGCGAGC
>JBARKH010000118.1:0-7006 GCA_049801295.1 Allostellaceae bacterium
TTCCGGGCGTTGGCGCCCCCCTGAAACGGCCCGCTCTCGTTGCTGAAGTAGTTCGGCACGCCAGAAGGCGGGGTAAAGTTCTTCGACCCCGGCGGCGCCTCGACGGCATCGGCACGCGCACCCGCGACGGCAAGGGCGAGCCCGACGCCGCAGCCGAGCGCCAGACGGCGAAGGCGCTGGGGGAGGCTCATCCTTTGGTGTCTTTCCACTCGGCGAAGGTCATCCGCTCCATCAGAAACAGATCGCTGGTGCGCGCATACCAGCCGCGGCCATGCATGCGGCCAACCAGATGCATCTTGTCGGTCGCGACATAATAGCGTTGCGGATCGACCAGATCGTCGCGGATGTGGATATGAATGACCCGCCCGATTTCCAGCGTTGAGCGCGCGCCGAGCGACAGCCCGGTGATGCGCTGGCATTCGAAGCTGACCGGGGATTCGGCGATGCGCGGCGGGCGGACCCCGACCGAGGGGAGCGCGGTCAGTCCGGCCTCGCCCAATTCGCCGATGGCGCTGGGAAAATCAACGGCACAAATGTTCATCCGCTCGGCGAGAGCCTCGTCGACCAGGTTGACCACGAACTCGCCGGTATCGCGGATATTGCGCTCGGTGTCCTTGTAGCCGTCACCGGGGCCAGGAGAGTTGGGGTCCCCGGGGCTGATGCCGAGGACAACCACCGGCGGGATCGAGCTGACCGCGTTGAAGAAGCTGAAGGGCGCCGCATTGACGCGGCCCTCGCGATCGACCGTCGTCGCCAAGGCAATCGGCCGCGGCACCACCGTGCTGACCAGGAGCTTGTAGGCGTCAGTTTGGGGGATCGCCGCCAGATCGAAATGCATGTGCTCTCTCCACCCCCGAGTGCGGCGCAACGCATCGGCCGCGTCATCATGCCGAGTTTTCCAGAGGCTACCTACTACAACAACCGCGCGATCGGAACAAAATGTCGGGCATGGCGCCACCGGGCAGGCTGTTAGCGTGGCCCTCTTGCCTTGGCCCCCGGCGGTGGAGTAGTTGTTGCCGCCCTCGCCGCGCCGCCGCGGCAGGCTAAGCGCCCGTAGCTCAACTGGATAGAGCACCAGACTACGGATCTGGGGGTTAGGGGTTCGACTCCTCTCGGGCGCGCCACTCTTTTCAGTAACTTAAACGGATCCTTCTTATCTGGCGAGGCAAGCAACAATCACATAGCAATCACGAGGGCGTCCAATCAGATGGTCGACGGGTCATGTGGGATCGCACGGAAAGGATCCCTTATCGTGCCAGAGGTCTGCCTTGACGAGGAGCAATGTGCTCAAGTTCGAGACTGTCTGCGCAAAGCGAATGTAGCACTACCGACAGAGATCTTTGAACGGCTCGTGCGAGAGATAGAAGACTCGATCTCGCGATTCCGGGGCAGTGAGCCTAGCGGAGGATTCCGAAACGCGCATGATGCGCTGCGAGCGATTTGGTTGCTCGCACATGAGGACGATCCACCGCTCGGCGTGTTGCGGACACAGATCAAGGCGCTCCCGAGATCTGCGGTCAAATACATCGACCGCCGCTTTCCTCGGGCAATCCCGAGGCTCTTTCCTCGGACCCCGTTCGAAGACGGCACGACCTTTCTTGCTTGGACGGAGAAGGCCAGCGGCGACCAATTCGTGCGGGCGCTACAGGTTCTCTCGGCGGAGGGCGCTCAAATCGTTGCCGGCCGCAGCAGGGGTAGGGGAAAACGTTCGGCGTCCCGCGTGGAACCCGTAATCCTTGGTGAGACTCGGGGCGCCGGGGCAAAGAAGGAAAAGGGGGGACGGCCGAGCGAGGACGCGCGGCATGAGCTCGTGGGGAACCTCGGCCTGGATTGGTCCCGCGCAACCGAACGGATGCCGGATCCCGGCCGCAGCAGCGAAACCGCGTTCGGGGATCTCGTCCACGGCGTCTTCCAGTGGCTCGAAGTCTCGGAGGATCCCTATGAGGCAGCGACGTACGCCCTTCGGCGGCATTGGGAACAGGTCGAGTTCGAGCGGAACCGCCCGTCATTGGATGATTTTTTGCGACGCCACGGGGAAGAAATCTGAGCCCAGGCACCCGCTGGGGGTGGCGGCGGGTTTTCGCCAGTCCAGCCATTTCAAGCCTGTCAGGGTGATGGACGATTGCTCGCAAGGAGTATCGTCCGTTGTCCGAAGTGCCCCAAAATCGCCGCCGGCACCGTTCGCGCTCTGCCGCGAAACACATCGGCATGTCGGCCAGTTGGTTGGCCAAACGGCGCATGGCGGGTCTACCGCCCGCTTACCTGAAGCTCGGCAAGAGCGTCGTTTATGATGAAGGCGAACTAGATCGCTTCCTCGCGACCTGTCGACGAAGGAGCACATCGGAGCCGGATAACGCGGAGCAGAAAACGGGCGAGTCACACCCTGGCTCCGGCGCTGCGATAGAGCCAGGTGGATTCAAGCTTGCCGAGGCCGCCTCCGCGCTTGGCGGCATCGGGTCCGAGACTGTCCCGGCGCGATGACCGCTGCCGATCGCTACGTCGCGACCCGTGACATTCGCGCTGCGATCCGCGGGCACGAGACGGATATCCTCGATGGCCTCGGGATCGGTTGGCGTGCTGGCCGCCCGCACATTCCTTGCCCTTACCCCGACCACACCGACAACAACGATTCGTGGCGCTGGGATGCGAGGCGAGCGAAGGCGTGGTGCTCCTGCACCAAGGGCGACGGCATCCTTGACGTGCTGATGAAGGTGGAGGGGTGCGATTTCGGGCGCGCCAAGGTTCGCATTGCAGAAATTCTGGGACGCGACGATCTAATCCGCATCAAGGGCGAATTAAACGGCCAGAAATACCAGGCGACGGACGCGGCCAGCCTGCTGAACGCACCGGCCGATCGCCGCGACGACACCTTGCCGATCGCGTATTTGGGGCATCGCTTGGCCGTGCCGCTGGCCGCGGTGCCAATCCCGAGCACACTCATGATCGGGTTGAAGGCGCTAGGCTACTTTGATCCGCCAAAATATGGATCGAAGGCAAAGCCCAAGCTGGTCGGCGAGTTCCCATGCGCCGTGTTCGCCACGGTCGCCGCGAATGGTCGAATTCATGCCCATCGAATCTATCTCGCCGCAAATGGTGCGGGTAAGGCTGATCTCGGCTCCGGGCCAGACGGCCGACCGCGCAATCCAAAGAAATCCGCCAAGGTGTTGGGCGAAGACAACACCGCCGGCCGAGCCGTCCTATGGGGCGATCCCGGCCTCGCGCCGCATCTCGTATTAACCGAAGGGATCGAGACCGGCGCGGCCGTAGCTTTGGCGCTCGCTGCTGAAATCAAGGCCGGCGAGATCGCGGTTGCCGCCGCCGTATCGGCCAACGGGATTGAGGCTTTCCAGCCGTACTCGGCCACATCAAGCGTCACCATCGCAGCCGACCGGGACGAGGCGCCGAAGAACGGCGTCAAACCTGGCTCGCGCCGCGGCGAGCTAGCCGCCCGAACCTTCGGCCTCAAGCACTGTCTGCAGATCAAGATCGCCATCTCCATGCCGGGCACTGCAGGCGAAAGCATCGATTGGCTCGACGTATTGGTGCGGGACGGCGCGGCGGCGGTGCGCGACGACATCTTTCTCAGTGCTGACGCGTTCGAGCCGACTCAAGCCGAGTTGGCAGCGGAAGCACAGAGCCAAAGCCGCGTGGCCGAACTGGAAAAGATCGCCGCTGAGTATCCCTTGCCCGACATGGACGCGATGCCGTTGCGCTATGCGCACACGGCGGCCGGCAGGGTGAAGGTGCACAAAGTGAGTTGGGAGAAAAACCCGGAGATCGGCCGCAATGAGCAAGTGTTGGTCCCGATCGCGACCCCGTTCGGCGTTCCGGCCCGGTTGCGGCATATCGACGAGGAGAACGCCTACGGCCTGCGGTGCGTGGTTCAGGACATGGGCGACGAGCGCCGCTGCGTTGATTTCGAGCGGGGAGCGCTCGCCAAGATGGCGGCAACCGACATCCGCGCGGCACTCTTCGCGGCCGGCCTGCGGGTCGAAGCCGATGGCGAGATGATCGCCGTGCAGAGCCTGAAGGCGGCAGACCCCCAGCAAGAGGTCATCGTCGTTCGGCGGCCAGGATGGCACGAAATCCCCGGCTGCCCCGATCCGATCTTCATTACGCCCAAAGGTGCTGTGATCGGTGCACCTGACAGGCTTGAGTTAGAATTGGCGGCGACGACACGCATGGCTCCAGACGTGGCCGAGGCGGGCACCTTGGAGGGTTGGCGTGCCGCGACCCAGGCTGCCTTTTCCGTCACTGGGTGCGAGCATTGGACACTCGGGGTATTGGCCCCCTTCGCCGGGCCAATTATCGACCTCGTCGGGCTGGATACCTGTGGCATCAACGAGTCGGGCATGACCAGCTCCGGCAAGACCATCTCACAGCGACTTGCCGCCTCTGCATGGTCCAGCCCGGACATCCGACGGCCTGGCCTGTTTCAGTCGGCCCGCGCGACGGACAATGCTTGCGAGGCGATGGCGCAACGCGCAACAGGTACGGTCTTTGTGCTTGATGAGTTGGCGCACGTCAGCGGCAAGGTTGCCGCGAAGATGATCTACACCATTGCGGGCGGCATCGGTAAACAACGCATGAGCGCCGATGCCAGCCTGCGCGGCAGCTACAGATGGGCGACCTTCGCCATCCTATCGGGCGAATGCAGCCTCGCGGAGAAGGTGCGCAGCGACGGCGGCGAATGGCTGGCCGGGATGGCTGTGCGGATCGTGGACATCGACGTGACCGGGATCAACCGCAACGTCGATGCGGAGACGCTAAGGCATATCGGCGAAATCGAGCACCATTACGGCCACGCCGGCCCAGCCTTTGTCCGCGCGATGATCAAGCATGGTCTGCATCGGCAGGCGGCAGAACTTCGTGATCGTGTCGTCAAGGCGGCAAGAGCGCTTGCTGGAGGCAATACGGCCGATAGCGCCACCGTACGCGCTGCGACGCCGCTGGCGCTCCTAATGGTCGCGGGCGAGATGGCGAAGACGTTTGGCTTGGTACCCACCGTCATCGACATCAGGCAAGCGGTCACATGGGCGTGGGGACGATTCTGCCAGTCTTCGGATGCTGCGGCCCTTGATCCTGAAACACAGATGATTGGGGCTATCCGTGGGTGGGTCGCGGAGCGCTGGGGGGTGACGATCAAGAGCGTTGACGCCGAAAGCGGGGTCAACAATCGCGAGACGGTCGGGTGGTTTGACGACTCGGCCATCTACATCCCGAAAGAGCGTATCCGGGAGGCCGCCGGAAATGCGCTTAAGCAAGTGCATATCGGCGCGGCACTCAATCGGCGTGGCCTGCTCGTGCCCAAGTCGGAAGCAGACCGCTACTGTGTCAGATGGGTGCCGAAGGTCGGCAAAATATCAGCCCACGCACTCTGCCGATCTGAGTTCGGCCGCTCAGAACACGCTAAAGACCCGGACAGCTTCACGGTTCACGAGGGGGGCCGGCAATGACCGACATTCTGGTTCTCCTGGATCGGGCGATCGACGATCTGCGGCCTGCGGAGACTTCCCGTACTTCCCGTAAGCGGGCGGATGCGGGAAGCGTCATGGGAACACTTAACCGATTGAATACCCATGCGCTTCCCGTACTTCCCGCGCCAAAACAGGAGATTTGTGGGTCGAACACGAAAACCGAGGAAAAAACTGATCACCAAAACCAACAGAACGAAATTTCGCCCGACGAGTACATATTAAAAAGTTCGGGAAGTTCGGGGAGTACGGGAAGTCGAGAGGATTTCTGCGGGTTTTCCACTTCCCGTGGGAAACACTCTCACGGGAAGTACGGAAGGAAATCGAGCGCAAGCCACCGGATTGAAGCCTCCGAGGAGCAGGCCGCTATCGTCGACGGGGGCGATAGTGCTCGCTATCGGGGCGACACCGAGGAAAAACACGCGGTTGACCCGGGATGGTGGAGCGCCGAGTACGTGGAGCGAGCGGCAATCCGGCAATATGACGGCGGTTATCCGCGCGCTGAGGCTGAATCGCTGGCGTGGCGCGAATTGGAAAACCGCTGGAACCTCGCGCACGGCGAGCGCGTATCCAGGGAGCTATGCGCCGGCTGTCGACGGACGATTGGGACGGAGGCGGCGCTCGATCTTATCGATGGCAACCGCGTCCATGATCGCGACGGGAATGAGTGCCTGATCCGACACGGCGAGCGCTGGCGCACCACCGCCGCGAAGGCGCTCTCCGCGATGGGCTTGCAGCCGCCAGCCGGACTGAACGAGCCGTGACCGGCCAGCGGCAGACGTGGCGACGTAAGCCAACCGAACCGGGGCGGGTGCTGGCATGGGAGCTGTGACTACCGCACGAAGTCGCGCGCGCGTGAGGCGCGAAGCCCGGCCTCGGATTCGGATAGGCCGTCCGGCGATTACCCCAGAAATAGCGCAAGCCATCTGCGAAAGGATCGCTGGCGGTCGCGTGCTGCTCGATGTCTCGGGTGACAAGGATCTTCCGGGCGCACGGACGATCTACGACGAGATGAGCCGAAACCCTGCGTTTGCCGCCGCTATAGCAGCGGCACGGAGGGAGAGTGCTCACTCTTTGGCTGAGTCGGCTGTGGTAATCGCGGACGACGCCAGGCTTGCCGACAAACCGCAATGGGTGCGCAACCGTTGCGATCAGCGGCGCTGGTTAGCGGGTAAATTCCACCCGATGTATGCGGATAAGACGGCGATCACCGATGCGGACGGCGGGTCTCTGGTGGAGCGGTTTCGGAGGATGAATGCGGAGCAGCGAGAGGAAGCGCTGATGGCGCTGGCTGTGAAGGCTGGCTTGGTGATCGAGCATCGGCCGGCCGAGCCCAAGGAAGCCAAGATCGAGGACGCATGAGCCCAGCTGGCCTATCGCCCCGCTGCGATTGGTGCGATCGGCCGTTCCTTCCCCGGCGGAGCGGCGGACGCGCGCAGCGGTTCTGCTCGGCCGCGTGCCGCCGCGCACATGATGCCGCAGCGCGTGCCAGGGGCCGGGCAGAAATTGAAAGCGAGAGGACAACCGTCGCC